>JAHXHR010000037.1 GCA_025656505.1 Candidatus Thiodiazotropha sp. (ex Epidulcina cf. delphinae)
CTTGCTCACGGCCAGGGCGGCTGGATAACGGAATTCGCCGAAGTTGTTTCCCGGTTTCCCCCAAATCCCTATCGCCTTTCCGCTGTTATCAAATATCAAAAGGCGGTGATAGGGCGCCGAACCGCTGACGAATATTCGCTTCTCCGCCTGATCGACCGCGACGTCGACGGGTACGACTTCAGCACTTCCCACAACCGTGGAGATCGTCTGCAGAAAGGCGCCGTCCGAATCGAATACTTGGATTCTGCGGTTACCCCGATCGGCGACAAGCACCCGACCATCCCGGGATGCGGCTATACCGACCGGTGAATCAAGCTGCCCTTCGCCATCGCCCTTTGATCCGAAACCGAACAGGAATGATCCATCCGCCGCGTATGTCATGATCCTGTGATTGCCACTGTCGACGACATAGACACGCTGTTGCTTGCCGATGGCAACATCCGTCGGCATGATCATTCCGCTCTCCGGCGAACCGGTCAGATCCATGACTTTCCGGTACTCGACGACAGGCGCTTCCATCTCGGCCGCCAAGAGCGGCGCGGACAGGAAAAGCGCGAGAAAAAGTAATACCATTTACTTCGTCACCTCCCATTCCACTAAATCGTGGAAATTTTGCAGATGGGACTCTTTCACCTATCGTCATGACATGGCATTGCCTGCCTGATGCGCCCCGTCATAAATCCCGTAACGTATAAACCGAACACCAGTCAGCGAGTATACCCGTTCAGGGCATGGATTGCAGGGTGTGATGTATCGGGAATCCACGGTATTAGCGAAGACCACCACCGCGCAATAGATTCGGCAAATAGAAATTTTCGTATTTTTTCACCATCCCGACAACTTCGGTCCCTGATAACTCGGATATTCTCTGCTGGGAATAGCTAAGCTCGGAATAGGGGAGATAAGGCTTTTTATCCGAAGTATGACAATCGTCGCAGTATACCGGTGTATCCGCCACGTTTCTATGGGTTCTGATTTTCGCTGCCGCCTCCTGGTCAGCATCGAATGTATCCCGCAGCCTCAGATATTCTTCAACAAATTCGCTGTCTCCCGACTCGTCAAGCCGTCTGACCGAGCCATCGACAGTCTCAATAGGGACTATTTTCGCACGCATTTTCTCCGGGTGGGCATTCACCACGTCACCGGTTTCGTCATCCAGCCACTCAAAGGCCACATGGGCTCTTTTTTCGGCCTCGAGGTGGCAGACCTCGCAGGCCATGAAATAGACATGGGCGTTGAGGAAGGCCCGGATCTGTTTGGACTTTGAATGCGGATAGCTTCCATGACACTTCAGACACACCGACGGAGATTTGGCTATTTTGAGCACGCTTTCGTCAATGTTGTGAAAATGATCGTATTTGTTCATTCCGGCATCGGTGATATGCTCCATGGCGCTTAACTTCGTATTTTCAATGATGCCGGTATCATAGTATGCACGAAAGAACGTTATCCAAACCAGCCATAGCGCAAAACCGAGCAGCAATAGAAATGCAAACCCCATCGACAGGTCTGTAAACAGCTTGCGGATTGGAGAGATTTGTTTGCGCTCATACGCCATTGAGCACCCCCTTGACCGGACTAAACATTGTCACCGCTCTTTTGCGCAACTTCCCGTTCATGCCATAGCGGGTGCTCTTCCTTCATCAAGCCCTCCTTGATATAGCCATCGATAAACGCACGATTCATGGGATAGACATGGGGGTTGTAGTGAACGGCAAAGACATGCCCCACAATAACGGCAAGGGCTGCAAGCGTCGCCTCGCCTAAATGAAAGGCGCCGGCCACATCAAGATAAAATTTCGGCCATAGATACTCGGTCCACATCATAATTCCGGTTAATATCACGATGAACATGCCGAACCATACGGAAAAATATTCAAGCTTTTCCAGATAAGTGAAACGGTCCATTTTGGGTCTTTGTTCCCTCAAACCGAGCATATAACCGATGTTCCGGTAGACATCGGTCAAGTCCCTCCACCCCGGCAACATATCCTTGATCCAGGACCGTCCCTCTTTGGTGAAGGCCACATGCAGAATGTGGTATAGACAGATAATCGTCACCGCAACCCCTGCTATACGGTGGATTAGGCTACGCCACCAAAAAATCGTGTCTCCGGCAGTGCCGAACATCTCTATCACCCACCGCTCGCCCTGCAACATGAAGCCCGTCAGGATGAGCAGTCCGGTGGAGATGAATAGCACAGCATGCTGTATCCGCTGACTTTTCGTCAGCCTGACAAACTTTCTTTCTTCACTCATACCGTTTGCACTCATCATCCCCCCCGCGCCCTTCTCTCGCGCCGTATAGCCAGCACATCGAGTACTTGGTGCAGCGCAAGACCGCCAACCACAACGATAATCAAGGTTTTGTAAAACAGCGAAATCATATGCAACACCCACTCTTGGAACGCCGTCTCCGGATCCGCATCCCCCGGCCGATTTAGCGTGTTGCGGCGCATCATTTGGACGGTTGTAAATGATGCGGGGTGAATCTTGCCGCTTGTCGCAAACTCCTCCTTGGCCCCCGTATGGCATCCCGATTGGCGGCATGTCTCTATTTTATTATCGCCCGACACGGGCGAACGGGATTGCCGCTGCGATAGGATGCTGTGCGGAGAGAATCCCGATTCATAGGGCGCATGACAGTTCAGGCAATTCGCCACCTCCGCGTCGCCGTATCGTATAGCCTTGCCATGAAAGGTGTCGTTGAAGCCGACGACAACGTCCAATTCATGATTATCCATCATCACCCGGTCCGCATGGCACTGGCTGCACAATTCTACAATCTGCTTTGACGAGCGCCGGATCGATGCCCGGTAGCTGATATGTTTGTAAAAACGCTCCGCCCACTCTTCCGATTCATGGCACTGCAAACAGATATTCAGGAATTTCATCGACTGCCGATGATCGGCGTCGCTGCGCTGATACGGCTTGTTGGAATGACAATATTTACAGTCCGGAAGATCGTCCTCCAAACCGGCTTTAGCCTGCCGGGCGCCATGGGCGCTCATTGACAAATCATGGACAATGGCTCTGTGGCTAAACCCACTGTTGCTGGACGGGTCCTTGATATGGCAGTCACTTGCGCAATCGACCTTCTCCGCGTCCGTGTGAGGAATCTCATCCACGCCTCGATGGCAGCTTTTACATGGCAATCTACCGTGGTACGAAGCTTTGAACAAAGCTTCATTGACATAGAGTATTCGCTTCGTCGCATTCTGATTTTCATCCTTGGCATACCTGCCGAGCCCAGGCATCTTATGGCACATCAGGCAGCTTTCATCATCACTCGCCATAGTTACCATGGACGGCGGCAAAAGCAGAAAAAGAATCACGATCAAAACCGGCGAGTGGACCGTAGCGATATCGGATCGCTCGTTTCGCAAAACATCACACCATTTCAACACAATACACCGGCTGCATTCCGCACATCATGAAACACGATCAATCAATCCCGTAGCAAGGAGTCTCTTGCTTTATTCAGCTTCAACGTCTTTGTCCACGCCCCCTCCCCTCAACAAGTGCGGAATATAAAATTCTTTATACTTATTGATCATCCCTACCACTTCCGTGCTTGTAAGCTCATGCAGGCGGCGCTGCGGATATCCAAGCAAGGTGTACGGAAGATAGGGCTCATCGACGATGGTATGGCAGCCATCGCAGATCAACGGGTCCTCATTGACATTTCTATGGATCACCTTCTTCATCTTGGATTTCTGCGTATCGTTCAAGCGGCTCTCCTCTTTCAGGTAACGCTCGACGAAGGCAAGCTCTTTGGGGCCGTTGAGAAACTTGAATGTTCCATCCCGCCTGAGTTCACCCGGTGAAATCTTAGCCGCATAGTTACCGTACATGGACTCGTCCAGGGTGTTCAATCCGGGAGGATTGGCCACGACCTTTCCCGTCTCCTTGTCATACCAGCGAAATTCATACCGCGGCTCATTCCCTTCCGGCCGCACGTGACAGGTTTCGCATGCCATGTAAAAGGCATGCATATTCAGAAATGCGCGTATGGTTTTCGCTTTGTCATGAGGCACGGCACCGTGACACCCGGTGCAGATACTGCTGCTATCGGATTCGACTTTCATTCCCACATGATGAAAGTGCCCTTTAACGTACTGCTCCTCGATCACCATGTAGCCGAGATCGGTCGTTGAGGTCTGCTGCTGCTGCTTGATAGATTTCATAAATTCCTTTTCTTCCTCTGTGGCGCCCTCACCGAAAAACGCCCCAATTTCCCGGGTGGCGATATCTTCCTCCGTCTCAGCCCCATCCATGCCGAAGATGACCGGATGGAGAAAATACCCAAACCACAAAGTAAAGCCCATAAGCGCAAAAATATAGACTGTTCGGATTATCGCTTTCAGTGCGTCAAGCATGTATCTGCTCCGGAACTCAGTGATTCTGGGGAATAATTTCCAATTCGAGGCCCTCTTCTTTCATGATGCGCTCGTATTCGTCGTAATGCTCATGAATCATCTCTTCCTCACTCAGATATCCGGTGAGGAAGACAGTCGCCATGGGAAATTTCTCCGGAGAGTAGTGAACGTTGTACCAATGCACAAAGAAAAGAAAAAGCGCAGCCAACAAGGCCTCGTCCGTATGCATGATATAGAATGCATTCAATACGATGCCTGGAACATAGTGGGTGATTTCGTCGCGGAACCAAAGCGCAGCGCCTGCCGGACCGAGGATGGGTATACCCCAGTAGGGGGCAAAATAGTCGAACTTCTCTTTCCATGACATACGGTCGTAATGGGGACGCCTGTTACTGAAATATAGGAGGTATTTAAACATATCGATCAAATCGAAAAAATCCTTCCTGTTCGGGATCATCTCCATGGAAAAGAACTCCCTGATGACATTTCCCACCGACAAGGTCTTTTCCCGAATCAAGCGGCCCACACGGTTTTTGAAGAAGAGATAGATCCAATACCCTGTGTGAAACACAAACAGGCCGAGCAAAATCAGCCCGGTGATGCGATGAATCCAGGGCGCTATCTCTATGCCGCCGACAAATTCGTAGAGCGGCTTTGCCCATGGCTGGTCGTAATAACGCAGAGGAAACCCAGTCAGCGCCAGCGTTATCACGGTGGAGAACAGGACAATGTGTTGTATTCGCTGAACCTGTGAAAACCTGAAAAAATAGCGTTTGCCGTTACGAAGTGCGATTTTCGGATACCTTTGCATGCCCATACCCCTTATTGTTTGGCGGCAGTCGAAATTGTCGATTGCCGTTTTTCTTCCGGTTGCTTAATGAAGGAAAAATCAGGAAACAAACGGCGCAACAATTCCAGGAATATGATGGTGATGAAAAAATACAAGACCCCAGCCATTAAATATTTAAAAAACTTCAACATATAGTATTGCAACGGATACTTGTCAGGGTCGCCGTAATCGGTATGAACCTGATATCCCGCAATCTGCTCCCCGGCATCCGCATGGCACTCGGAAGCGCGGCAGGTAGCGGAGACATTGGCCTCATGTGTCGCCGATGCGCGAGACGCCCTTCCGGCTATGGAATGCACATTCTCCCCGTAGACCACATGGCAGTCTATGCAGTCAGGCGCTTCATCCGAGCCGAAATATGCCGCCTTGCCGTGGAATGTCTCCCAATAGGACGCCACCACATTCCCTTGCAAACCGTGCCTCTCCTGGAATTCCTCATCGCCGTGGCATTTCGCACACAGTTTTACAATTTCCGATGAGACCCTCATTTTCTGCAGCCGTGAAGTGACATGATTATAAAAATCCTCCGCAAAGTCCCCGGTTTGATGGCAGGTTTTGCAGCGGCTCAGACCACGCTCCGAGACGCCTGCGGCCTGCCCCTTGAAGAAGGAGAGGGGCCTGTAAAGGGGTTGATCGTGGCAGTCCGTGCAATACGGGTAATCCTCAGGGTATTGGACATCCTCTTCGCCCTTGTCCACTGTTCCGTGAACGCTTTTGGCGAGGACTTCCGCGACGGGCTTGTGGGTGAATTTCTCATTGCCTGAAGGCTCTGTAAGATGGCATTGAATCGTGCAATCGACCTTTTCTGCCGGATCGTGGGGTATCTTATCGATGTCGGCGTGGCAGTCCTTGCATTGCACACGCTTATGCGGCCCCTTGTTAAACAGGCCTTTATTGATGTAGTAAAGTCTGAAATCCCCCGCTTCATCTATGCGGCTCAAGCCCCTGTATTTATGGCAAAGCACACAGTTCAACTCATCCGCAGCAGCGGCGGCATACGCATCCGATAAGAACAAGCCGAACCCGCAGAACATCAATAAACAGCACAACAACCCTCTTATCATGCAAACGGGAGCGGTGCTTCGCCACCTGTCCCGACATACGCTGTGCAAACGGTTATTTATGTCAATATTCATTATCAATCCGGGCATAATCGTCTCAATATCATGGTTTTACACATAGTCAATCGAGCTGGAGCATAATGCGCAACATCTGAACGTATCAATCTATCGATCCCAAACTCAAATTCCTGTAAAGCGAATGAAACAGCAGGCGCGAATCGCAAGGAAATGGCAAACGGCGGGCATAACCAAGGCAGGTAGCGTGCTTTATACAGAATCTTATTGTTATATTCTATACGGAATGATTTGTCATCAGAAACTTAGTGTGGTTCTCTCCCATTTCAAATGACCCTGGTCAAGGTTCCATGACCAAAACACCTTAGCAGCCACACCGCTGATGTTGCTTTTATGCGTAAAACCGAATACGCGGCTGTCAAAACCGTATTGCCTGGCGTCGGAGAGGACGAAGTAAGAATCCTCCGGCACGGTTTCAGGGCCCCAGCGATAGTCACCGGACGTAAAAGCATTGCGGCTCGCCGTCTCCCCGTAATAGACATACGGTTCGTCCATCGGGGCGCCGTCTATATAAACCTGCCTGCCCCGTATCTCCACCAGATTACCGGCAACCCCGACAATCCGGCGAAGCGTCTGATCCTCGATGACGTTCGATATCGAGGCGTCCTGCGCATCGTCACTGAACTCAAGCAGCACTATATCACCTTGTTCAGGTGTGGCGATCTTATTGATCAAGACCAGGTCATGCCTTAAAACGCTCGGCGTCATACTTTCGGACGTAACGAAAAAGGCGCGGACGATATGCTTGCCCACAAGAAAGTCCATTAGCGGATTCACTGTGACAAACAAAAAAACAAAGATCAGGCCGTAGACCCAAAACTTGTTGTACCATTTCAATTGATAGTCTTGCCGCTGTTTAACCGCACAACGCACGGCATCGGCGCATATGGCCCCGGCGACAGCGAACGGCACGCTCAGCATCGCCAGGCCGGCATATCGCGACTTGACATACATATAAGCGATCGCCGACAGCCAGGACACGACGATCAAACCCGTGTACGTGGCAATACCACGATAAAACCTGCCCGCATACAACTGCCCAAGTCCCGGGCAGACGGATAACAGTAAGGCAATATACGCCTTACGCGGCCTTGCATCACTTACTTCGAAAATCACTTCAACCCCTTGCCGACCGGCCTGCGGACACCACACGTCTCTACATCTCCTTGGATGGCGGCGTCAATAAAGCACACCAGCCATCATCAAACACTTCTCCGTCTATTCCCCAATGTGGTCGTTTGTCATCCTGAGTGATCGGAGGGTTAAACAGTACATTATCCTTACGGACGACTGCATCTTACACTATTCAGCACGATTATTTTTCTTTATTTCTCAGTAACTCCATAAACGGATCATCATCTTCGGGGGGCGCTACCGGGTAGTCTATGTCAATAGGCTTGACATCCCTTTCCATAATGTCCGGCATGTAAAACTGCTTATACTTCTGAACCAAACCGATAATATTTAAATTGGTCAACTCATTGATCCGCTCTCTGGAAAAGCCGAGCTTGTCAAACGGTATGAAACTGTCCTGCTCCCGGGTATGGCATTTGGTGCAAAAACGCCCTATGGGAGCGACAACTTCATGCAAGCTCTTTTTCACCGCGGCGCGCTCCCGCCCCTTCAATTGATTCTGCACTTTTACGAAATCAATCGCCACCGGGTCGTCTTCGGTGACCTCCACCAACCGCTGCGCCCCATCCTCGCTCAGGTAAGGCACTATTTTCGAATAAAAATCATCCGTTGGAATGAGAAACCCTGTCTCGGCGTCATAGTCCGTGCCGAATAGCGGCCCGCTTACCTCAATACCGGAGAAATTCAGCCATTTCAGGGTAAGGGTATTTTCATCGATCTTCTCCGGGTCCGCATGGCAGGTCATGCAACCGAGAAACTGGGTGTGCATGTTCAGCAGCGTACGGATCATGCGCTGTTGAAAATGCGGGAAATCGCCATGACAGTAGTAGCAAACGCTCTTTTTGCCTCCTAACGCCAGGGAATTTGCAGGATTGTGGAAATGCCTCGCCTCCTCGGATGCGCTCTTTACCGCAAGCGATTTGAGCAACTCGGAGGGCTTGTCCGACGCTTGCACGGGCAGATGACCGACTAATGAGGAGACAAACTGTACGCCGATTGCGCTAATGATAAGCAGCACCCCGGACCCGATCAAATAGGACCACAAGGGATGGTCCCGGCGGGTGCCGGTAATGCCGAAAAAATCACTTCTCACTTTGCCGGGGATTCTTGCCTTGTGGTCCAGCACGACAACCAACAGCATCAGAAACAGAACAAAAATCACCACTGCAGTGGCGATGACTACGGTGCCGGTTAATGTGGTCTCCTGCATAATGTTACTTTCCTCTAGAAGCTTGCTATGGCGCTATACAGATTCGTTATCCGCCGACATCATAGCGAGCGATGGTGCGATGACGGATCAATCAATACCGCCAAAAACAGATACACAAACCACACGGCCCATGCGGCGACGAACAGCAATGAACCGTATGCAATCAACTTTTGTATTCGAGTGAGCGGTTTGAGCACATCTATCAGCCTTCGGGGACAGGGGCGGGATCAGCGCCGACCACAGGCCGTTCCTGCTCGGTCAAATCAAAATGATCTAAAAACGTGCTGAGAAACCGCCTCTCCTCCGGCAGTTCCACCAGATTTCTCAGATACTCAAGAAAATGCTCCTCCATCTGATGCTCCCGTGTAATCTTGCCTGTCAGAAAGGTCCATTGCATGGGAAACCGGCCGGGCGCGAGATGCACGTTATACCAATGCCAAAATGCGATGACGACCAATGCAAGCAATGCCTCGTGAGAGTGGGCTATGCGCATGATATCCTGAAAGTAAGCGGCCCAACCGCCGGGAAGAGCGCCGGCCCAGATATCAGGGAATAAAAATGCGGAGCCGGAGAATATCATCACGAAATTACCGAACGCCGCGGCAAAATAGTGGATCTTCTGTTTATACATGAACTTATCCATTTCAGGCCGCTGCGTTCTGCGCCCTGAAAAATACAACATGTCTTCCTTCATATCCCGCAGGTCCTTCAGCCCCGGTATAACGGTGCGGCGGATATCGAATTTTCCCAAGACGATGCTATATATCGTGCCTCCGGTTATCGTGACGACATGGTACAGCATGGAAAAGATCATGATCGAGGCCAAGGTCCGGTGAATAACCCGGGTCACGTCAATGCCTCCCAACATCTGACTGAACGGTTCGGCCCAAAAAGCGTCGATAAAATATACCGGCAAGCCGGTGAACGCCAGGAGGAGAAAAGTGGTGAAGGTCAACAGATGCTGTAACCGGATATGGATCGAATAGCGGGGCAGATCACCGATCGGGTTCGAGACCACGTTCTTATACAACAACACCCGATCGTCAGGCAGCCGCTCTATCAGGGTTTCGATCTCCTCCCGCTCCGGATCCGATGTCTTGTTCCGCCGCATGGCGTCATGCAGCAACTCTGTGGCCTGTTCCGATAATTTCATGCTTTTCTCTTTCTCTAAGCTGTTGTGTATGCAGTTAGACCCATGACGTGACTTTCGAAATACAGCATCGTGTCAACGAGGAATTATCCGATCCCGCTTTCTGCGGCTGCGCCTCCACCAGGTCGAACCCCTGCGCAAACGCCAGCCGACACCGTCACGGCGGCGGCCAATGGTTTCGAAAAGCGACAAGCCGAGCAGCGCCGTCACCACAACCTCTCCGACCACACCATAGATTTCCTCTGCTTTGTGTAGTACCGGGTTGAATTCTTCATCGAAGGAGGGGTGCGGATCGACGATGGCGTATTTCTCATCTGCGGCCTCATGGCAACGCCGGCATGTCTCGACCCGGTTTTGTTGACTGACCGGTGACTCAGGATTGCGCGACGGCAATATCTTATGCACCCCTTCGTAGTATTTGGCGTTGTCCGCATGGCAATCGAGGCAGGTCGCCGCGCCATCCAGACCATAGCGGGTCACCTTGCCGTGAAAACTCTTCTGGTAGGAAGTCGCGGCAATGGGGAATTTCTTACCCAGCGGCCTTCCCTCTTCGTCAGCGGCATTCTCGTGCCGCTCGATCAACTCCTGATCCGCATGACAGCGAATACAGATAGCGACGATCTCCTGACCGGTGCGCTTGATGTCAAGCACCCTGCGGCTGGTATGGAAATACCACTGCCTGACGAAGTCACGCTTTTCGTGGCAAAGCTCGCAACGGTCTAAAATCTCCTTTGGCGGCTCCGCTTCATTGGGGTTGTAAACCGGGTTGGTATGACAGGTGACGCAGTATGGCTTGTCGTTGTCGAGCCCGGTGGCGTTTTTGTCCCGGGCATGCACGCTGTCCGCGTAAAGATCGTAAATCGCTTTATGGCTGAAAGGCTTTCCGGTGGCGGGGTTTTTCTTGGAGTGGCACTCCTGGTCGCATCGCACACCCTCTTCCACCTTGCGGTGGGGCAGTTGTTTGATGTAATCGTGGCAATCACGGCAGGGGACGTTGCGATGAACCGTCTTGGCGAACGTACCTGCCGGCACATAGTACGAACGAAACACCCCCTCTTCCGTGATCCGCGCCATGCGTATGTATTTGTGGCACATCAAGCATGCTTCGTCGTCCTCAAAGGCCCCCGCTCCCGCTCCCGCACCGGTTGAGTAACTGGATACGCCGATCACCAATACCGCTAGTAGGCGAAGAAAAGGCTTGCTATGCATAACACGCATCATAATTGGTTTTCCTATATCCACTCCCGCTCCGGGATCATTTATCGTGACAATGTGTACATATATGTTTTGCCCGCAATCTGTTTTTCGTCTTCGGCGCCGCCGCCCGCGCCTCGCCGGCAAACACTCCCGGCTGGTGGGGTTCATGGCAGGTCCCGCAATATATCCTGCCCGTGTTCTGTTCGAGCGGCAACACGATCCCTGTTTCGACATTCTGTCTCTCAAGGGTGCTTTTTTTCTTATTTTCTATCCTGACAAGATGGCGATACTCCTTGATCGATTTTACAGAAAACGACCCGGAAGGATGATCGATTTTCCGGTGACAGCGTATACATAACAGCGTACGGTCTTCGTTCAAACCTTTTAGCAGAGGAAACCGGCCGATATCCCGCTTGATCCCGCTCTTTAACCGATCTTTGATCCCAACCTCATGACACAGACGGCATTTGCTCACCTTGAGCATGCCGTTATCGGCAATCTGATCATGCGAATTCAAGCGCTCGTATTTTGCTGAATCATGACAGCGATAACATAACTTGTGCCTGCGGGAGTAGGGCCCTCCCCGGAGAAATCGCCGGTTACGCACGGCCTGATAGGAGCGGCCTGAAAGGCACTGTTCCAAGAGATCGTGGCAGGTTTGGCAAGTCAACCTGTTTTTATCATCCAGCCGCAAATCGCCGCCCCACTTTTCACTGACGGCCTGCGCCTTTTCTTTCGACAATTTCAGCCCGATAGGGTGTATGTATTTATGGACCACGTCTTCGGCGTGGCAATTCATACACAGTCCTTCATCGTCGGAGGCACGCAATCCGGGCGCGCCCTTTTTTATCTCAGACTCATGGCACGCACCGCATTGCGTCCTATCCCAATGCGGATTGGCCGGCGAAGAGGCTTCAACCGCACCCGGCCCGGCGGTCGGCTTCGGTTGCGGCTTCGTATTCGCGGATAATGCAATTCCAGGATTTGAGTTCCGCCGTTCCGGCGCAGCCACGGCCTCCCCATACACAATAAACACTACAGCCTGCGTTCCAAGTAGTAAAGTCGTGATCAGCATGATGGAGACCATTCGTCCTAAACCCATATTCATCCATACGTATACCGGGAATCATCACCCTAAAGGCAGTAAAGCGTCAATAGTTTTTCGGCGCATGATCACTCCCGTGACACAGTAAATAGCAGCTTCCGGAAAACCTGCCGGTAGATTCGTATCTGAGATTGCCCATACTGTTGGATTGCACAATCGAGATATCGAAATTGATCAGCGCGGCATTGTTCAACGCATTTCCCTGGATTGCGCTGATCCCGTGGGGATCATGGCATACATTACACGGCGTTCTCTGATCCACGATATGCAGGCTGTGCGATGTGAAACTCTGATCGTTGAGAATGCTGTTGCGATCATGGCACTTGTAACACAGTGCATACACCGTCGAGCTCTCCGATGTATTGTCCAGGACATCGTACCGCATCTGCAGGATCGGCGGGTAGTTCGAACCATGAGGGCCGTTGGGTCCCGACCCACCCGCCGCAGTGCTGCCGTCGTCATCGTGGCAATCGCTGCAGCCGATGGTGCTGTTCACCGTATACGGATTCAGCAGACTCGGCACATCCTGGTTTTTACCGATTCCCGCCACTGGATGGTATGACGGATTGGCCGGCGAAAACTCCTCACGCACATTCAGTTGCTCAATCTGCCTCGGCGTCCTGGCGGCGGGCTTGCTGAAGCTGTCTGCATGGCAACGAAAACATATCTCATACTCATGGGAAGCGGAATCGATCTCCGCGCCGGATATCGATATGCCGCGCACCCCGACGATCGGCCCGGCAATAAATCCCGGCGTCGATCTGACGGCATGGGGATTGTGGCAGTCTTCGCACTCCACGTGGCGCGACGCCACGATACTCGATTCAACCGGGTCATGCACCCCGGTCGTGCTACGCACCGGATGCCTCGAGATCTTCCTGAATGAGTTCTCCATGTCAGTCTTAGCCACATTGCCGTTATGGCAAGGCATGCAATTGTCCTCTTCGGCGACATAGTTCAGGAGACGCTCCCGTCCACCGGCTTTATGCGTACGATGGCAATTACCGCAGGCGTTTTCATTCACCGTATGCAAGGCGCTCTCCGGCCAGGGGTCGGGTGGGACGGCGTTCCACATGGCAATGGACAGGTTATGCGCTGACTGCTGCCAATGGGCGATATGCTTATGGCAGGTCGTGCATAACGCGCCGCCACGATTGTCCACGGTCAAGAACTTTCCGTTTCTGTCATCGTGAGGATCATGACAGGATGTGCACTGCATCCGCCCCTCGAAATCAAGCTTCACCGTGCCGATCAATGTGCCGGGGTCCACGAGATCTCCCCGCCTCAACGCCAGACCCGAGGAGTAGAAGAGCGAAACCGGGTGGTCATCGGACAGGTCCGTACCCAGCAGGGAAGGCCCAAGCGGCATGCCGGTCACACCGCCGAGCAGGCTGATCGGCGTTTCCTCGCTGATCACATCTCCGAGGGCGATGGTGCCGTCATGACAACTGAGGCATAACACCGAGGCGCCGTTGGGCTGCCCCGGAAGGGAGACGGCGGTGGAACTCGTGTAGGGGGTATAGTAACCCACGCCCCCAGGGACATTACGACTCCAGAGGGATACTCCCGGCGCGTCGCTGTGTGGTATATGGCAGAAGATGCAGACTTCCTGCTCGCTGACCGCCCTTACGGCGCCGGCGCCGCTGACGGACAGGTTGTGCTTCGTGGCGGCAACGCCCGCAACGGCTTCGGACAGCGCCAAAGCAAAAAGCGCCACAGCCAATAATCCGTATCGTCCCATATTCATTGCTCTACGCCGATGTATTGAAATAGCTGTACCCGTTGATTGTATGAATCGCACAAATATATGGTATCGTCCGCACCGATGAATATGCCGACCGGCAGCCAGAACTCACCCGCTCCGCCACCCTGAACGCCGAAATTCATCAACAGCGATCCCGATTCGTCGAACAGTTGCACATTGTGGAACAGGGAGTCGACCACATACACATGGCCATACCGGTCTTCCGCCACGCCTTTCGGCCGCGAAAGGTCGCCCATCGCATTGCCGGGATGACCGAACTGCCCGATGAACCTTCCGTGGCGGTCGAACCGCTGGATGCGGAAATTCAGGCTATCGGTCACCAGTAGCTGCCCCTTGCGGTTTTGCCAGATATAGGTCGGAAAGTTGAACTCTCCCTCCCCTGCGCCTCTCCGCCCGAATTTCCTGAGCAGCGTATTATCCGACCTAAAGACGGAGATCGTGTGCAGCCCCGTATCGACGACATACATCCAACCGGTCTTCCCGTCGACGGCGATGCCTGTCGGCCTGATGAAATCCTCCTCAAGGGCGAGGGGCGACGCCTCGTCCTCTCCGACACCGATCACGAACACCTTGGCAAGTTTGGAATCAGTGATGTAGACCTTCCCCTCCTTATCCACCGCCAGGCCGACCGGTGAGACGAAATCCTCGCCCCCCTCTCTCTTTATGGATTTGTAGCGGCCTTTCTTACGATCGAAGCGGTGTATCGCCTTTACACCGGGATCGGCGACGAAGATCTGCTGCAAACCGTTCTCGACCACCGCCATCGGGAGGACCATGCTGTGATCCTCCCTTCCCATAGCCACCGCCGACAGCATGCCGAGCAGGCCTTTCGTTATCCCGAGATCCTCCGGGTGCGACAGATCGCCGATGTACTTTATCCGCGGCTCCGCCGGCGCCAGCGGCCACACCAACTCCATACTCGCATCGTGTTTGACGGTAGCGGGCCCCCGGCCGGTGCAGGCTCCTAGCAAGAGACCGGCACTGAACAACAATAACAAGAACCATGCTTGATGCTGACGGGTATTGCTCATCGTATTTTTCTTATTAATGTTGCACGAAATGATGAGTCTTCACGGGAAAAGCCACCTTGCTCTTCAAGACTATGCCTTGCATCAAGAGAGAAAGAAAGTAACCGCCATTGCCACAAATAAACCAGATTGGCCCGCTTTATTTCTCTCAATATCTCCCCCCCGGTGTCTTTCTCTAGGCTCAAATCAAAATTCATCCGGCTTCTCAATCCAAACTGCGCGGATATGGATGCGCCATAACGCACGAGTTTTACGTCTTCCGTTGATAGTTCATTGTCCACCTGTTCGTAGTTGGTATTTAGATTCGCAAAACTGGATAAAAAAGGTAGCGCGATCGTCAAATCCAAATCCGCCGCCTCACGCGTAAAGGGCCTCAACTCATCGTTTTGCTTCTCCAGCTCCAACAACCAGCGGACTCGCATGGTCTCCCCGAGATCGAGCCGGGCTTCAGTGCCGACCCGCGCTTTGTCTGACGAATACAGCGGCCGAGCAGACACACCGGCCTCTAATGTTTCCTCTCTCTTCAAGTAGCTCATGTAGAAGCTGTAGTTGTTATCAAACGAAAACCTCAAACCAATGGACTGGTTGAGTTGACTGTAATCAAACTCACCACCGGTTTCGTACACATAATCCACTAAAACCGTCTGTCCATCTGCAATGTTGCCGGACAGCAAACGCTCCAACCTGGTTTCCGAACCGACGATTCTCAGACGATAGTCTATATTTTCAATGAAGGTTTGGGTTCGCGTCTCGTTACTCACTACCACGGTGCCCGGCGCCACAAACTCATTCGCCAATGTGGCCGGCAACAAGCCACTCAGTGCATGACGCTCGCCCGTCTCCGAGATTCCGGATTGATCGCCGTCTTGTTCGTTGAACGTATAATCCAGGTTGTATCCCGCACTGACCGACGTCCGGTCTGTCAACTCTGCTTTGTACCCAAGATGGCTCTTAAATCCATAAGAAATTTTGTCAAGTTTTGAGCTTTTCTCTCTCGAACCCTCCAAGGTCCCGCCGATATCCATCTCTTCCGTTACATCACCCGAAGCGCCGAACGATAGATTTTGACTGGTGGATCGGGTCTTGGCAATAGCGCTACTCACAACGTTATAGCGGTAGAACGATCTGAGTGCTTCATCATGATTCCAATTCAGATACGTTAAAAAACGGCTATCTTCCCTGGTATCGAAATTACTCTGTTCATTGATGTCGTGGCTCAGTGTATGCATGAATGAAATATTCCGGTTTTCACCAAACGTAAAGTCCGTGTTCCAACTCAATCCGCGAGTATCCTGCTGCGTGGCCTGCAAAGGCAAATTCAGACTGCCGCTTGCAGACTCCCTGTGTGTGTCGCTGAAGCCGAAATGGGTAGTTCCATCGTCCGTGATATTACCCGATACATTTATTGACACACTATCCGTCGTATCATCTATGATGGTGTCTCGACCCTCACCCCTCGTCTCTCTATGCTCCGCCCCTAGCTGGAGCGGAAATGTAACTAATGGCTGACGTAAGAAAAAATCAGCCCCGTAATTTTTTTCCTCAACGCTCAGCGAGTCAGCCAATCCAACCGTGTAGGTCGGGTTTCGCTGGTTGTAGCGCAAACGAAAGGGATAAGGCTTTCTCCTCAAAAATTGAAAACTGCTCGCAATACTGTAGAGGGTTTCCTTTCCGTCATTCGAGCCGCCATCCTTTTCCAGGCTCTCCTGCCGAAACCGCATACCGCCGCCCAGTTCCATTTCCAACAAGTTCGGATGGAAAACATAGCTGCGCGTATCCAGGGTCACTTCCTGTTCAGATACAGGGCGCCGCTCGAAGGAGGTGCCCCCATCCACCCCCGTCACTTCCAGGTCGTCGAGTGAGTATTCAAGCTTCACTGCCCCCTCTACACCGGTAAGTCTGAATACATTCAACTCCGCACCAAGGGAAAATGCCGGAGCGAGCAACAAAAATAACGCAACCGATAGACCGATGAAATCGGCTACCTCTGAATTGTTTGCAGACAGACAGTCGGCCTCCTTCTCGTGGCGGCAACTGCATCCGGTAATTATTGCTTTCTCGTTACTGCCATTAAAGATATCCACGAGTACTAGCTAGCCTAAAAAAAGTGAAATGCCTCCCCGATCTTCAGATCAACTGCCACTAACTGCCGATGGTCTTTCCACCAACAACCAATAATCACTTATGTAAGACCGGAACGCAATGTGCGATCGTTATTTTCAATTGGGCACTGCAGACGAGTAATCCATACCCTCTATTTTTCCAAATCCGAAGGCGTTCACCTTACTCAGACCGAATTGACTGGCAACCAGAATCACGTATTCAATCTTGAAATCTGGTGCGGCGTATTGCTGGAAATACTCGACATTGTCGTAATCCACCACCACGGTTGTCGGCAGATTAATATTCTCGCGCGCTGGACCAGGCCCGCCGAAATACAACAGCAGTTTACCCTCTTCCGTGAAGATTTGCACATTTTCAAAGGCCGCGTCCACAACATAGATATTCCCCGCCTTGTCCACGGCGACGCCCTTCGGCCTGGCAAACTCACCGACATTCGTGCCCATTCTGCCGATCGTTGCCACATACTCTCCCGAGGTTGTGAACTTGACAACTTTCGAGGCAGTCGAATCCGCCACGTACAGGTAACCGTCACGCAGCGCTAAATTTGTCGGATGCGCAAGATGCTCCGGCCCTGCGGCGTCGCCTTTAGGGGGAAACTGAAACAAGGCTTCTCCGGTCTGCTTATCGAGGACATGGATGTCGCTGTTCAAAAGATTCGCCACGTAGAGTCGGTCATCGTCCACTGCGACGTCAGAGGGTTTGAATTGCCCTTTCACACCAAAGGCGCGTATATATTCATCGTTGCGATCGAATACCACAACCTGCTGGCGGATCGTATCCGTTACATACTTATTGCCTTCGCTATCAATATCCATATTGATCGGCTTTTGCAGATAGCCGCCTCCTGATCCTTTTATGAAACGAAACTCCTTCGCCTTCAGATCAAAAATAGCATAGCCGGCGCCACGTGCGTCCACGACATGAATTTTGCCGTCAAACAACGCTGTGCCATAAGGCTTATCCACACTGGACATATTCTCTTCACCACCGAGAACAAACTTGCCGAGACCTCCAAGCTCGCCTTTGACATCGATTTCGTTGGAAAAGGTCGCTAAATACTGGATACGGGGCGGGTTCGGCAAAGGAGGATAAAAAAGATGGCCTTCCCGCTCATCGGTAGGCCCTGTCGCACAACCGACGAGATAGAGCGCGAAAAAGGCGCCTATTGAAACATGGATCGCTCTACGCCGACTCATGCCTTCAATCGACTGAAAAAAGCCTGGATGGTATTTACTCATTGGACGGGAAGGGCTCTCACTAGCAGTTCTGAGGCAAATGCCTGGTCAAAATCGACTGAAGATCTTCGACAAACAGCCACACAACACCAACCCTCCCGGAGTATAAAAACCCCAGGGGATTGGATTGCATCTCCGTGATTACTTATCGTGGCAAGTCGTGCAGAGCGCGCTGTTGACATTACTGACACGCAGCAGCTTAGTGCCTGGCATGGCGCGTACGTTATGGACATCGTGACACGAGTTACACTGCACTTGACCACCAGGCAACATCAAATCAGCGATGGTACCGCTGATTTGATCCCCTTGAGCTGCGTCACCGACAGTAACCGTGGTGGAGGGATCAACCAACCCCGTATCCGCTACATTGTCATAGGTGATCGAAATCGGGTGGTCGTTGCTCAAGTCAGCAGTCAAATTGACATTGCCCGTCAACTGCTGAGCCGGCGTACCAGCGCCTATGCTTAGCCCATAGGCATCAACCGCAACGGTTCCGTCATGACAGGACAGGCACATTTTACTGGCGGCAGTCGGCGTTGCGCTTATGGCGCCATCGAGCGACCCGCTGCTGTACATGGTGAATGTCGCAATAGTGGTCTCATGGTTCCACAGCGGCGCCTCTTCGTCAGCCTGCGCATTATGCGGGGTATGGCAGACTACGCAGATCTCTGTAATGCCAAGGAGTGTTTGAAGATCATGCGCCGACCCAACAATGGTGCCGGCGGATGCGGAGAGCGCCGCAAAGCCGCACACCACGCCCGCCATGCCGACAAGCAGTGAACTTTTCGGTGATTTTGTCAACTTATTCATAGGGTTTCTTCTCATATGCTTTCCTCCTGATTTAGGGATTGGCCTCCTTTCCTCGTCGATACGGCGTCCTTATCATTGTTTACTCACTCTCCAGCCAATCTGTTAAGAACATGTCCGGCAAACGATTCCGTCATCCACTCGTTTCCTGAGACCGCTCCCGAGCGCTCGGCTTAAGCTTGAGATCTTCGGCCGGTTCGTGGCGGCCTGTTTAAGGGCGACACAAATCCGGCGTTAATCACGGCACGAATGCCTCAAAGCGCTGTCCATTAGGGTATTGCTAATATGGCCATCGAATATAATATACCACCGTTACAGTAAGGTATTTTTAGCCAAGGTTGTCAAATAAAACGCATTTATGCGGCATTAACAAAACTAATCTCGTCGGGTCGCTATTCGCTGGAGAGTCCCTTTTCAGTCAGCGGCATCCTGTTGTCAAACAGCCTATGGAAACGACATACCGAGCCTTGGTTTCCGATAGCCCCCTAAGGGACGGCTTCCTGAGCTAACTACCTAGCATGATCCATGCCATGCGATATCGACAGGCGTTATAACCCATTGTTGGTAAACGGTATATCTCCAACTTGGGTAGACCGGGGAAGGGCGCTTGGTTGACGCCTGTCACCCTTTGGTTACGGATCAGTAACCCCATACAGCCCATGGCTTGAATAATTCACTGATTTTCTTATGGTTTTTTTTAGCCGTCGCTTGCTCCCGTTTAGGTTACCTTCCGGTAACGGCGTCAGGCGCCCAAAACCAGGAGACGCCACGAGTTGGGATGAAAATCCCACATTTACACCCTTTCCCATACCGGATAATATTTTATAACTGATTGTTTTAAAAGAATTAATTTTAAAGAAGACGGGTATCGGCATCACATTCCGGGGAGGGACGTAATCCGATAGCCCCCCATATCCCGCGGATGAATTAAACTACTATTTCAGTTGGATTTCATAAAAGCCTGATCGCAACCGCCTCGTTCGGTTACCGTTTGGTAATACTCGTGTACTGTCTCATACTAAGACCCCGACGCCGCCAAGGCCGCAATAGCCTGCCGGGTTCTTGGCCAAGTATTGCTGATGGCGCTCCTCGGCAAAATAGAATGCCGGTGCGGCACGGATCTCCGTGGTGATCGGCGCGGGCGTCGCCTGACGAAGGGCGTACCGGTAGCGTTCGCGTGACTCATGCGCCCATGCTTTCTGCCTGTCGTCGTAGGTATAGATGCCCGAGCGGTATTGGGCGCCCACATCATTACCCTGACGCATCCCCTGGGTTGGGTTGTGTCCTTCCCAAAAACACTTGAGCAGGGCCTGATAGCTGATCGATCCGGGATCGTAAACCACCCGCACCACTTCATTATGGCCGGTCATGCCGCTACAGACCTCATCGTAGCTGGGATTGGGCGTGATCCCCGCCGCATAGCCCACGGCCGTGGAATAAACCCCCGGCAACGCCCAGAAACGCCGTTCCGCGCCCCAGAAACAGCCCATGCCGAACATCGCATAGCGAAATCCGTCGGGAAAGGGACCAACCAGCGGGCGCCCGTTTAAAAAGTGGTTGCCGGCCGGCAGGATCGGTTCCGGGCGGCCGGGCAGGGCCTCATCTTCTGCGGGCAACCTGGTTTTGCGACCAAATCCGGGCATAGCGCTCTCCTGTGCTGATATATTATGAATATAGCACCATCCCACCAAATCCAACCCCACAACTGGAGGCAATTCGGCCTTGAACCTATCCCGGATTTTTCACCCGGGCGCTGATATTATGAATTAACCTTTTGATTTAACATCTACTATTCACCATACCGGCAAAGTGCAACGTGTTGCCGGGCAACGCTGAATACGCCCTCACACCGGTCTCGTCGCTCAGGGGCGGTATTTCCTCAATCAAAAATCGGCTAGGCTATTGACTCAAGCGCAGGAGCAGCGCCTGATACGATGCCCGACAGCAGGATGCGGGCACAGGACACCTCAGTAGAAACCAACCTACCGTCACTAAGGACAAATTCAAAGAGGGTATGATGAAAAGATATTTCACACCGATCATAGCGGTCACCGTCGGCATCGCACGTTTCACCCAAGGGCGCACGCAGGTTGTAGCGACGATCGATAACAATGGCTATTGGCTTGAGGATGTCGATGCGTACGGCAGCACGGTAGCCTGGAATTATTGGAATTCATCCGAATAATACCTACTATACGATCTATTATTGGGATGGACAGACCACTCGGATCATCAATCCTGCAAATGCCGGTTCTGCGTATCAGTTCTCCCTCTATAACGGGAAGATTGCCTACATAACGATTGATTACAGCACCGGCATCAGGCATCTCGAATACTGGGACGGCACCTACACCGGCGGACAGCCGAACATCACGCAGATTACAGACAACAACGAAACTGACACGGCACCGGATCTCGACGATGGTCTTCTTGCATGGCGTGGTGGCCCCACCTATAACACACAAGAGGTTCGTTATTGGGACGGCATCTCGACACAGATGCTGAGTTCGAATGTGGCATGGAGCTTTGATTCCGTCAGTGCCAATAAGCGCAGTCTTTTCGCCGAGGGACGTGGTTTTTGCAGCTTTCGGCGAACAGCCGCGCAGTGAGTGCGTAAACCCGACCCATAGGTGAGCGCATTAGCAATGAGGGCGGATGAGTAACCCTTAACCTAGAATCCTCAGTTGACCGCTATCTACTATACTAATCGCTTTGAAAACATGAGCTTTACCAGGTTTACCGGCATTCACCTATCGGGTGAGCAGCGCTACACCGTAAACGGCGCGCTTGTGGCGGCGCATGGCTGCGTTACAACGTCTTGCAATAGAACAACTATTCCGCGTCGTTGCGCCTTGCCCTGCACCACCACAAACGCACCTTTCACGGTGTTCAACTGAGGATTCTAGGTTAAACCTAAAAAAGCAGGATTGTGTCCGATTCTCTTTCCATCACCACACAAACAGGTAGGCGACTGCGCTCAGGATCGCGAACACACCCAACCCGACAAACAGCCATGCCGAGGGGCCGTTCGACTGCCGCCGGGTCTCCATGGCCTGCTGCGCCAAACGCTGATCCAGCAGGCTCTCCACCGTCTCGGTAGCCACCGAATTGGCGATCTCATGGGCTACCTGGGTGGCGGTATCATGCACATGGGCCTCAAGGGAGCCCTCGGTGACGACCCTGATGTGCTCGATCATATCGTTCTTTTCCGGCACCTGACTGAGAATTCTCGCCTCCAGGTCAGTCAGCCGTTGCGAGAAATCGTCTGCCAGTTCGGTCACCTGCCCATGCACCCCGGCCTCGATCAAGCCCTCTACGGTGCGCTGATTGAGCTGCCGCACGAACTCGTCCAGATCCTGGTTGACCTGCTGCACCACCTGGTCACGGATCGATTCCGTATCCACCGGCTTGACGTCCTGTAAACCTTTTCGCACCAGACCGGATACCAGCGGCCCGAGTTTCTCATCCAGATAGGCATCGACAGCCGCGTCGACGCGATCGACGACTGCTTGGGCAACCACCCTCTCCGCCGCCCGGCCTGCGGCCTGCTCGGCGGCCTCTTCGGCGATGCGTCTGACAGCCTCATCGGAAAGGGCGGGTTGGGCCGCCGCCGTCTGTGCTGTTTCAACGCCGGGGACCGCGACACCGGCAGCCGGGGTTTCCGCCTGTGCGGGTCCGGCCTGGGCCGGGGCGCTTGCAGCGACCTCCTGCTGATGACGTTCGATCATGTCGATGATCTCGCCCAGGCTCTCATCGGTGGGCGGTTTGGCCAGTATCCCCAAGGCGCCGTGATCCACTGCGGCTCGGACATATTCATCACCCTCGTTGGCGGTGCACATGACCACTGGCGTAGTGGAAAAGCGGGGATCCTTTTTGATCTCGGTGATCGTCTCCAGCCCATCCATGCCGTCCATGATAAAATCCACGAAAATGGCATCCGGGACCAGCTCTTTCAGCCTGTCCAAGGCCTCCTCGCCCGATTTCGCCATCTCGACGCCGTCGAATCCGCTCTTTTTCAGCATCCTGCTGAGCACGATGCGCGCGGATTTCGAATCATCGATCAGAAACGCTTGCTTTGACACGCTTATCATCCCTCGTGAGGGTTGGCATTTAACGGCGTCCTGAATCCTTGGGTTCAGGACCGTGAAATTGCACAACTCATTAGATTTCGTCCGGTTATACCATTAATCCGTTTTTCCCTCACATTTTTGTTACCCTATCCGCATTGAGCGGTTGCGCACTTCTTGCGCCTTGAATCCAGCCCGGATATTTCATCCCGGCTAGGTGGATGTTAACGGTTTTTTCGCCACGAAGACATGGATATAATTCGCTTGCCTCCTGACAGCGCCCTATAATTGGCGGCCGTGTAAGATAAAACCTGAGTAACTTAATGTCCCTCTCAACCCCGCAAAAACCGCTGCATCCCATCGAATCGCTCCTCCGAGAGCGCATTCTTATCCTGGACGGCGCCATGGGCACCATGATCCAGCGCCATAAACCGGAGGAGTCGGACTACCGGGGTGAGCGCTTTACCGAGTGGCCCAGTGACCTGAAGGGAAACAACGACCTGCTGGTACTGACCCAACCGGCCATCATACGCAGCATCCACGAGGCCTATTTGGAGGCCGGCGCCGATATCGTCGAATCGAACACCTTCGGCGCCAACCGCATCTCCATGGCGGACTACGACATGCAGGCGCTGGCCTATGAGATGAGTGAAGCCGGCGCCCGCTTGGCCCGCGAGGCGGCGGACAAATACTCAAGTCCTGACAAGCCGCGCTTTGTCGCCGGTGTCCTCGGCCCCACCAACCGCACCGCGTCCATCTCCCCTGACGTCAACGACCCGAGCGCGCGCAACATCACCTATCAGGCGCTGGTCGATGCCTACGCAGAGGCGGCCCGCGGCCTGATTGCCGGCGGCAGCGACCTGCTGTTGATCGAGACTGTCTTCGACACCCTCAACGCCAAGGCCGCCGTCTTCGCTTGTGAACAGGTCTTCGAGGAGGATCGGGTCCGCCTGCCGGTGATGATCTCCGGCACCATCACCGACCAGTCAGGCCGCACCCTTTCGGGGCAGACGACCGAGGCATTTTACAACAGTCTGCGGCACGCCCGACCGCTATCGATCGGTCTCAACTGTGCGCTCGGTCCTGACCTGCTGCGCCAATATGTCGAGGAGATGTCGCGTATCGCCGACACCCATGTCTCCGCCCATCCCAATGCCGGTCTGCCCAACGAGTTCGGCGAATATGACCTGGATGCGGCGCGGATGGCGGAATACATCGAGGAGTGGGCCGAAGCGGGTTTCCTGAATATTGTCGGCGGCTGCTGCGGCACCACGCCGCAACATATACAGGCCATCGCAGAGGCGATGGCCGACAAGCCGTCGCGCCAACTGCCGAATATCGAAAAGCAGTGCCGACTGTCGGGGATGGAGCCGCTCAACATCGGTCCCACTTCACTGTTCGTGAATGTCGGGGAACGGGCCAATGTCACCGGCTCGGCCAAATTCAAGCGCCTGATCCTTACCGAGGCATACGATGAGGCGTTGGATATCTGCCGGGAACAGGTAGAAAACGGCGCTCAAATCGTGGATGTCAATATGGATGAGGCGATGCTCGACGGCGTCGCCGCAATGCGCCGCTTTCTCAATCTCTGCGCAGGCGAACCTGAGATCGCCAAGGCGCCGGTGATGATCGACTCCTCTAAGTGGGCGATCATCGAGGCCGGCCTGCAATGCGTCCAGGGCAAACCCATCGTCAACTCCATCTCTATGAAGGAAGGCGAGGAGAAGTTTCTCCAACAGGCGCGGCTCTGCCGCCGCTACGGCGCGGCGGTGATCGTGATGGCCTTTGACGAAACGGGTCAGGCCGACACCCAGGCGCGCAAGGTGGCGATCTGCACCCGTGCCTATCGCCTGCTGACCGAAACCGTCGGCTTTCCTGCTGAAGATATTATTTTTGACCCCAACATCTTTGCCGTCGCCACCGGCATTGAGGAGCACAACAACTATGGCGTCGATTTCATCGAGGCCACCCGTGCTATCAAACAACGCCTGCCCCATGCCCTGATCTCCGGCGGCGTCTCCAACGTCTCCTTCTCATTCCGCGGCAATAACCCGGTGCGGGAAGCGATCCACGCGGTGTTTCTGTTTCACGCGATCCAGGCGGGTATGGACATGGGCATAGTCAATGCCGGCCAGCTCGCGGTCTACGACGACCTGACAAAAGAGCTGCGTGACGCAGTGGAGGCGGTGGTGCTCAACCAGAACCCGCAAGCGGGGGAACGTCTGGTTGAACTGGCGTCGAAATACCAGGACGACGGTGGAGAGAGGGCGGTCAAGGAGGATGCGGAATGGCGCTCCCGGCCGGTGGAAAAACGACTCGAGCACGCCCTGATCAAGGGCATCACCGAGTTTATCGATGCTGATACCGAACAGGCCCGCCAACAGGTGGAGCTGGCCCTGGAAGTGATCGAAGGCCCGTTGATGACCGGCATGAATGTGGTGGGCGACCTGTTCGGAGCAGGTAAGATGTTTCTCCCCCAGGTGGTTAAGTCGGCGCGGGTGATGAAGAAGGCGGTCGCCTATCTCGAGCCCTTTCTGGAGGCGGAAAAGGCTGAATGCGGCATTCAGGCCCGAGGCAAAATATTGATGGCGACGGTCAAGGGCGATGTGCATGATATCGGCAAGAACATCGTCGGCGTGGTCCTGCAGTGCAACAACTACGAGGTCATCGATATCGGCGTGATGGTGCCCGCCGACACCATCCTGCAGAAGGCACGGGAAGAGCAGGCCGACATCATCGGACTCTCCGGCCTGATCACCCCATCACTGGACGAGATGGTGCATGTCGCCGGGGAGATGCAGCGCCTCGGCATGTCCCAACCGCTGCTGATCGGTGGCGCCACCACGTCAATCGCCCATACCGCAGTCAAGATTGAACCCCAATATGACCATCCGGTGGTCTATGTCGCGGATGCCTCCCGCGCCGTGGGGGTAGTCTCCAACCTCCTTTCCGATGAGCAGCGCGACAGCTACGCATCCGGCATACGCGAGGAGTACGAACGGGTCCGCCAACGCCGCGCCGGGATCAACGAGGCACGCAATCTGATCCCCATCGAGGAGGCCCGGGCCAACCCGACCCCCATCGACTGGGCTGATTTCACCCCCATCCGGCCCAATCTCTGCCGCCCTGACTTCCATCGCCCGAAGGATTCCCATGTCATCCGTCTGGCGACTGATCCTGAAACCCCTGATGACTGTGCCAGCCTGCTGGCGCTTAAGGATATCCCCATTGCAGCATTGATCCGTTATATCGACTGGACCTTCTTCTTTCACGCCTGGCAACTCAAGGGCCGCTATCCGCAGATTCTCGACGACCCGCTGAAGGGTGAAGAGGCCGAAAAACTTTTCAACGATGCGCGAACCATGCTCGACAAGGTGGTTTCAGAAAAATGGTTGCGTGCAGCGGCCGTGGTCGGCCTCTTTCCCGCCAACACCGAGGGTGACGATATTCTCATCTACCGGGATGAGGCGCGTCAGCAAGTGCTTACCACCCTGCATAACCTGCGCAAACAGGGCCGACAGCCCAGAGGCGCCCGGCAAAACAAGGCGGATGACGCGCAAGGCGGCAAGCCCGGTGCGGCTAAATACAACGAGTCCCTGGCCGATTACATCGCACCTGGAAACAGCGGTAAGCCGGACTATGCCGGCGCCTTTGCCTGTACCGCCGGCATCGGTATCGAGGAGAAGATCAGCGCCTTCGAGCAGGACCACGACGACTACCGCGCCATCATGCTCAAGGCCCTGGCCGACCGGCTGGCGGAGGCCCTGGCCGAGTGGCTGCATGAGCGGGTGCGCAAAGAGTATTGGGGTTATGCCGCAGACGAATCCCTGAGCAATCCGGAGTTGATCACGGAAGACTACACCGGCATCCGTCCGGCGATGGGTTACCCGGCCAGCCCCGATCACACAGAGAAAGAGCCGTTGTGGGAACTGCTGTCCGTAGAAGAACACACCGGCATCTGGCTGACCGAGAGCAAGGCGATGGTCCCCACCGCCTCGGTCAGCGGCCTCTACTTCAGCCATCCTCAGGCGCGTTATTTCGCCGTCGGCAAGCTCAACAGAGACCAGGTAAGCGACTATGCAAGACGCAAGGGCCGCTCAATGTCTGAAATCGAGCGTTGGCTGGCGCCTAATCTAGCCTATGAACCCGAAAGCTGATCGCAAGAACCTACCCTGGATCAGGGGAAGAAGCCAATCCCTCAGGCTTGCTCGCCATCTTCAACCTAAAAACCGCAGTTGGACGGGGTGAAGTGTGCGCTTGCGGGGGGCGCATGGCAAGACGCAACGACGCGGAATAGTCATTCTATTCCAAGGAGTTGCAACGCAGCCATGCGCCCCCGCAAGCGTGCAATTCACCTCGTAGCGTGGTTCACCCAGCAGGTGAATAGGCAACTCGAAGTCAATAGTTTGCCTATCAGTAGGTTAGTATCAGGATGGAGCGGTCAACTGCGGTTTTTAGGTTCAATGGGAGAATCAAGCCTGTCGCAGCAGGCCGGTCAATCAGGCGAATGCGGACCCTGAACAGCTCATAGTTCCTGCTCTCTTGACCAGCCCGGATGTTTCACCCGAACCAATGCCGTCCATAAACCCTCATCCTACCCTCCAGCAGGGGACGGAGAGGCTGACATATACGCATGTTCGAGCCCCATCCACCCCCCGTTGTTTACCAGGTACTGATGAGCGTGGTCATCGCACTGTTACAAACATCTACCAAAACAGGCGGCGACTCACATCTCACGACAATCCGGTATCGACTAGAGACACAGCCCCGTGGAAGTGACGAAGCGGATCTCTTGCAGGTCGGTTGTTGCGTTTACACCCATATAGGCAACCCCGCTGCCGCTTGTCGCCGGCGCCACCGGAGCACGCAAGCCGTACCATTCGGAGAGCTGTATGGTATCCGCACCGTTCCAGTAGAAGACTGCGCTATCTTCACCTTGGGGGCGCGCCGGGTCGCGTTTGTAATAACTGATCTTCCCCTTGTGCAGCGATGGGTTGCTCACTGAGCCATGCGCGACGGTCACGATGCTGGGAATTCCACCGTTGAATGTCCCATCCCAATAATTGATCGTAAAGCCATAGAGGCCCCTCCAGGCGATGGCGCCATTGCTGGTGCTGACGGAATACGGCGCACCAGCAACATTGGATCCACCCAGCGTCTGCACGCCGCTTCCATCCCAATAGCGCACGACTTGACGAAAGCGCGAAGGACCGCCACGCCATGCGATCATACCGTCGGCGATTGACGGCGCACGGTCCTGATCGTCATTGTCCGAAATCTGCGTAATGTTCGGCAGACCGTCATGGTAGGTTCCGTCCCACAGGTAGATCTCATAATCGTTACCATCCGACGAGGTCCAGGCGATCTGCCCGTCATAGAGCGAGAGAGAAGAAGTATCGCCACCGTCACTCCCGACAACCATGGCGACGGGCGATATTTTCTCGATATTCGGTTGGCCGCCGGTATCGAAGGCGCCATTCCAATACCAGACGTAGTAACCGCGATCGCTTCGGTCTTGGCCTATCCAGGCGAGGGTCCCGTCATAAAGCGAAAAGTGACCACCAAGACGGTTATACCCATTACGGATTTGATGAATCGTCTGACCGTCCCAATAACTCACAATGTAAGGATGCGTTACCCAGGCTAGCGCTGCCCATTACCCACAAATATTTCCACCCTTTAAAAACAATGAGTTACAAACCATGCCCCTAACAGCCAACAAAAATATGAACCTAACGAAAACAACAGGTTATGTCATGTCTGTTCCCATATTTCAGACTTATGGGTAATGGGCAGGGCTAGCGTATTGCCGTATGCCCTCACAGACACCCCATTAGCGTAACCACCGTTGTTTGATCTATCCGTCGTATGGACAACCTCCGTCGACAGCTCCGCATTCACCGTAGCAGTGTAACAAGCCAGACCGGCGATGGCGGAAAGCATAGGCGTTAGATATCTTTTCATAAAAATCTCCCTCTATATTTCGACTCCAGAGTTGACATGGCCAACGAACGACCCGCGCACGAAATCCAAGGGTTGTTGAAGCTATGCCCTCCCCAGTCCGCAGGTAGGATATTTTCCCATGGGTCGCCGGAACCTCGCCGCCACACATCCCAGGGTGAAACATGCTGTTTCACCCTGGAATAGTGACATTGATTGCCCACTACGAGCTAATCAAGCTCCTCCTTGCTATTGGACAACATTGACTTGCGTTCCCAGAGCGTTGTTACTCTCATCCGCCTCCGCCTGAGAATCATTCTCATCCACCAGCACGCCCAGGTAGTAGGTTCCCGGCGCCATACCGGCCGGGATGTAGACCGTAGCGCTGAGATTCAGGCCGGCGCCTGCACGCAAGCTGGAGATTCGCCTGTCAGCGATCTTGGTATCGGCGGCGGTAATCTGCGCATCGGTGGAGAGATAGTAACCCACAGAGAAATAGCCTGTCGGGTTGCTGGTTCCCTGGTTGGCAATGCTGCTCGTCACCGTAAAGTGGCTCCCGGTACTGATATTACCCGGCGGCACATGGAGCGCGGTCGGGACCAGATCGATATCGCTGATGACTTGGCGCGCCCCCGCCGCCGCCAAGCCGTTGTTGCCCTCATCCGCCTCCGCCTGAGAATCATTCTCATCCACCAGCACGCCCAGGTAGTAGATCCCCGGCGCCATACGGGCCGGGATGTAGACCGTAGCGCTGAGATTCAGGCCGGCGCCTGCACGCAAGCTGGAGATTCGCCTGTCAGCGATCTTGGTATCGGCGGCGGTAATCTGCGCATCGGTGGAGAGATAGTAACCCACAGAGAAATAGCCTGTCGGGTTGCTGGTTCCCTGGTTGGCAATGCTGCTCGTCACCGTAAAGTGGCTCCCGGTACTGATATTACCCGGCGGCACATGGAGCGCGGTCGGGACCAGATCGATATCGCTGATGACTTGGCGCGCCCCCGCCGCCGCCAAGCCGTTGTTGCCCTCATTCGCCTCCGCCTGAGAATCATTCTTATCCACCAGCACGCCCAGGTAGTAGGTCCCCGGCGCCATACCGGCCGGGATGTAGACCGTAGCGCTGAGATTCAGGCCCGCGCCTGCACGCAAGCTGTAGACTCGCCTGTCAGCGATCTTGGTATCGGCGGCGGTAATCTGCGCATCGGTGGAGAGATAGTAACCCACAAAGAAGTAGCCTGTCGGGTTGCTGGTTCCCTGGTTGGCAATGCTGCTCGTCACCGTAAAGTGGCTCCCGGTACTGATATTACCCGGCGGCACATGGAGCGCGGTCGGGACCAGATCGATATCGCTGATGACTTGGCGCGCCCCCGCCGCCGCCAAGCCGTTGTTGCCCTCATTCGCCTCCGCCTGAGAATCATTCTTATCCACCAGCACGCCCAGGTAGTAGGTCCCCGGCGCCATACCGGCCGGGATGTAGACCGTAGCGCTGAGATTCAGGCCCGCGCCTGCACGCAAGCTGTAGACTCGCCTGTCAGCGATCTTGGTATCGGCGGCGGTAATCTGCGCATCGGTGGAGAGATAGTAACCCACAGAGAAGTAGCCTGTCGGGTTGCTGGTTCCCTGGTTGGCAATGGTGCTCGTCACCGTAAAGTGGCTCCCGGTACTGATATTACCCGGCGGCACATGGAGCGCGGTCGGGACCAGATCGATATCGCTGATGACTTGG
>JAHXHR010000038.1 GCA_025656505.1 Candidatus Thiodiazotropha sp. (ex Epidulcina cf. delphinae)
TTGGAACAACCAAACTACGCTCCTCGTGCCTTGATTGGCGCTTTTTCAGGCACAACAGTGGCTATCAAATTAGTGTTAACAGGCCCTAAGAACCGATAAGGCCGTCGTGGCGAAACATGTCACGCATGCCCCGCACCGCCTGGCGGGTGCGATGCTCATTCTCGATAAGTCCGAACCGCACATGGTCGTCGCCGTGCTCACCAAAACCAATCCCGGGAGATACCGCCACCTTGGCCTCACGCAGGAGTTTCTTGGAAAATTCCAGTGAACCCAACGATTTGTAGGCATCGGGCATGGGTGCCCAAACAAACATCGTCGCCTTGGGTTTCTCGACATGCCAACCGATATTGTTCAGCCCCTCGCAGAGCACATCCCGACGGCTTTGATACATCTTGCAAATGTCCCGCACCACATCCTGGGGACCCTCCAGCGCAGCGATGGCCGCCACCTGTATGGGGGTGAAGGTGCCATAATCCAGGTACGACTTTATCCGTGCCAGAGCGGCAACAAGTGTTTTGTTCCCCGACATGAAACCGACCCGCCAACCCGGCATGTTGTAGCTCTTGGACAGGGAGAAAAACTCTACCGCAATCCCATCCGCGCCGGGAACCTGGAGAATCGAGGGGGCAATATAGCCGTCGAATACGATATCCGCATACGCAAGATCATGTACGACCCAAATATTGTACTCCTTGGCGATCTCGACCACTTTCTCGAAGAACTCCAGTTCCACACACTGGGTGGTCGGATTGCCCGGAAAATTGAGTACAAGCATCTTGGGCCGGGGCCAGGAGTCCTTGATCGACCTTACCAATTCATCGAAAAAGTCGATCCCGGGCACCATCGGCACATGACGGACATCGGCGCCGGAAATGATGAATCCGTAAGGGTGTATCGGATAAGCGGGATTGGGCACCAGAACCGAATCTCCGGGACCCATACAGGCCAACGCGAGGTGGGCCAACCCCTCTTTCGAACCGATGGTTGCGATAACCTGCGTCTCAGGATCCAGGCTGACGTCGTAACGGGACTTATACCAGTTACTCATGGCCCGGCGCAGCCGGGGAATGCCTTTCGACATGGAATAACGATGGGTATCCTTCCGGTTGACGACCTCACAAAGCTTATCCACGATGTGCTGAGGTGTCGGTTGGTCCGGGTTTCCCATGCCGAAGTCGATAATATCCTCGCCCCGCGCTCGCGCCGCCGCCTTGAGTTCATTGACAATAGCAAACACATAGGGCGGCAAGCGGTTGATTCTGCGGAACTCCTCCATCTCAGGCGTGGACACGGATACCTCTGCTTTTTTATCGGGCCATTAAAGAGATAAAGTTAACTGACCCACTATCAAAGATCAATTACTAGCTTTTTTCAAACATCGGATTAGGGTAAGGTCAAACGATGAAATTCATACTCGATGATATCGACGCCGGTCATGCCATTCAGCGCTATGGGCAGGGTGAGATCGTTATAAACGGTATAATCCACCGGCGGAGTTTGGTGATACTCCCGGACCGGATCATCGCCGAATGGCGGCCCGAATCATGTCAGGAGCTGCTCCAAAACGATTTTGCCCTGCTGGCGGAACTCACGCCGGAGATCGTTGTCCTCGGTACAGGCGCCAAGCAGCGGTTTCCCCACCCATCCTTGACACAACCGCTGATCGAATCCCGAATCGGCCTGGAGGTCATGGACACTGCGGCGGCCTGTCGCACCTACAATATCCTGATGTCCGAAGGGCGGCGCGTCGCTGCCGCCTTGATTATGATTTGATCTCCGCATCCGAAACATCGCCCCCTTCCTCTGAGTCATCCTCGAGAACGACCACATCATCGGGATAAGGGTACTTTTCCACAACCTTCTTGCAGAGCTTGCGCAACGAGGCTTGGTGCAGGGCATCGGACTCCATCAGGATCAGCGCCAGCACGGTGACCATGATAGGCAATATTGCCACACCCCCGATCAGCGCCATCACCGCCACTCTCATCATTCCCATGTAGGAATAACCGATCCAGCCCAACAGACACACACAGAGGATCGCCAACAACATATAGATGAAAAACCGGCTGCGCTCCGCTGCGATCTGCCAGTGGACCCGGACATACCAGGGATCCCGCTGTTTCGATTGCTTGGCGCGCCACAATGTATAGAAAAGCAACCCGAACGAGACGATCGGTACCAGAGCCATAGGTTGCCAGTACGAACGCACAAGGCCCAGCGCAGCAACGAACCAGAGGATATGATTACCGATCAGATTGGTAAGAAAGATATCATGAGGTATCTTGGCCTTATGCACCAAGTCATCGGAAATCTCGAATTTCATCAGTCGCCGACCAGTCCAAAGGGTATTAAAAACAGCAGGTTACCATTAGCGTCACCTTAATGCATCCTCTGAACAAACAAAACACCGCCGTTCACGGGCAGGGATTCACCTCGTAATGTCAGCGGACAAGCGTTTCCTGCATACTCATTTGTCAATACTAACAGCTGGAAAAACAGCATGATATCCCTCACCATGCCTTTTCGCGGCGATTCCTTGAGAATTGTTATGCCCCATGCGCTTGCCATTGTAGAATCCTCACCAACAAACTCCTGCAACTGAAGCGATCTCCGGCCGAGCATGGCCTTGCCAGGGAACGCGACAACACAGATGACGGGGACAGCGGAAAAAACTTTCAAAACCCGGGCTGAATAAATGGAAAAGAAGATCATCTTTTGGGTCGTCTCACTCTCGCTGGCAGCAGTGGCGCTCGCCATACTTCTGCCGGGTGGACGCAAGGTCGACACTAGCCCAAGGCTTCCCTGGGATATCACCGTCAATGCCAATCATGAAATCGAGGTTTTCGACTTAACCCTGAACAAGAGCCTGCTTGCCGATGCCAGGCAGATCTTTCAGCAACAGGGAAAACTGAACATGTTCACCACCAGCAGCGGTCACCCTGCGCTAGAGGCCTATTTCAAGCGGGTCTTTCTGAGCGGATTGAGGGCGGACATTATTCTGGTTCTCAATGCAGAAGAGGATCTGTTATCGGCGTTATATGACCGGGGCAGCCGCATCAGTCGATCCTCCGACACCACCCGCAAAGTGGAACTCAGCAGCGAAGACCAACGCCTGGCGGCCAATCTCCCAATCGAATCGATCAACTATATTCCGGCAGCCAATCTGGATAAATCCCTGGTCATCAGCCGGTTTGGCGAGGCGTCTGAAAAGATTACCGAGACCGAAACCGGAATGACACACTGGATCTACCCGGAGAAAGGCTTGAGTATCGGTATCAATCCGCAGGGCAGAGAACTGCTACAGTACATGCCTTTGGAAAAGATAGAGCCGTTTATCGACCGTATCAGAGAAAACAACAGGTTACACGAGCCGAACCAGGATAAAGGCTAGGGGGTGTTCTCAATCATCGTTCGCGGCGTGATTCCGGCCCTTTTCCGCGCTGGCGGCGTTGCGATTCGTTGCAATAGAATGACTATTGCGCCTCATCGCGCCTTGCCGGCACGAAAAATGACTCAGAATCACGCTCACTCAGGTAATTGAGAACGCCCCCTAGCCCTGATCCTCCGCGTCCGGCATCATCTGTTTCGGCATTTTTTTCTTTTTTGCCGGGGCGAGGTCTTCATCCATCAGAATGCGGTGGGCCTCCCCCTCCAGATCATCGAACTGGCCGCTTCTCGCAGCCCAAAACAACACCGCCACGGCAGCAAGCCCCAGCAGGATCATACCTGGAATCAGGCCATAGATTACATCCATCCGACTACCTCGTTCGCCACATCAGCGGTTCACTTTAACACCCTTGAACAGCGTACGGATACGTGATGAGTTGCCGATCACCGCCAGGGAACTCAACGGCATCGAGATCGCCGCGACCAAGGGTGTCACAATCGCCGCCATCGCTAGCGGCACCATAATCAGATTGTAGGTGATGGAGATTCCGATATTCCGGCGAATCGTCAGCAGCGTCCGCCTGGAAAGGCCGATAGCAAGCCTCACCTTCTCCAATTCGCTGCTCATCAGCACGATATCTGCGCTGGCGATGGAGACATCGGTTCCCGAACCCATGGCAATGCCGACATCGGCTCTCACCAACGCCGGGGCGTCATTCACCCCATCGCCCACCATGGCTACCCGCTGTCCCTGTTCCTGCAACCGCTGCACCACCTGATCCTTCTCCTCGGGCAATACCTCGGCGATCACATCCAGCCCGCCAAGCCGTTTGGCGATGGCTTGTGCAGCCTGTCGACGATCACCGCTAAGCAGGGTCAGTTGTAAACCATCTGCCTTGAGTGCGCTTATCAACCCCTTGGCATCCTTGCGGATCCTGTCCTCGACGGCAATCAACCCTACCTGACCGACGTTCACCGCCACACGAAACGACCCTATCCCCTGGACATCCAGGGACTTTGCGATCTGATCAAAATGATCCGACTGATCGATGCCCTGGCTTGTCATCAGCGTTTCAGTCCCTGCCAGTACCCGCTCGCCGGCCACTGTCGCAGCCACCCCCAGACCGGGTTGATAGTAGAATTCACCGGCATTCGGCTTGGGCGTTTCCTCGGCAAAGACGTCAACCCAGTCGGCGACCGCCTGGGCCGTGGGGTGCTCCGAGAAGCGTTCCACCGCGGCAAGTTTCAACATCAAATCAGCGATATCCCGGGATGGCGTATCATCCAGGCTCTCACGCCACCGCCCCTCTTCCGTATAGATGCCGACCACCGACAATCCCCCTTCGGTGAGGGTGCCCGTCTTATCAAAAATCACCTGATCGATCGACGAAAGCGTCTCCAGCACTTCGCCGTTCTTCACCAGAATACCGTATTTCGCCCCAAGACCGGAGGCCACTGCGATTGACATCGGCGTTGCAAGACCGAACGCGCAGGGACAGGTGATGATCAGCACCGATGTAGCCGCCAGTAGGGCGATCTCAAAGGAACTGCTCATCCAGAAGAGGAAAGTCGATGTCCCAAGGACCAACGTCACGGCCACGAACCATGGCACAATCCGATCCGCCAAACACTGAATCGGCGCCTTGGAGCCCTGCGCCGCCTCCACCAGGCCGATAATGCGGCCGAGCGCGGTATTTTTCAGCATCCCCTTTACAATGATCTTCAGCATGCCGTGGCCGTTGATAGTGCCGGCGGAAACGGTATCATCGACAGACTTCAAAACCGCCCGGGATTCACCCGTGAGCATTGCCTCATCGACCGCACTTCCCCCTTCGACGATGACGCCATCCGCCGGAATTCTCTCGCCGGGTTTCACCAGTACGACATCCTCAATGTTGATGGCGCGAATGGGTACAATCTTCTCATCCCCACTCTCTAACCGGGTGGCAACACGCGGTTGCAGGTCCAGGAGGCGCTGTGTAGCGGCAACGGCCTGACGCTTGGACATCGCCTCCAGATAGCGGCCGACCAGGATGACAAACAGAAAATTGACCACTGTGTCGTAATAGACCTCTCCCACGATACTGCCGGTCACGGTCACATACACGGAGTAGAGATAGGTAATCGAGGCGCCGATGGCGATGGGCAGATCCATACCCAAGTGCAGATTACGCAAACCGGACCAGGCGCCTTTATAGAAAGGGTAGCCGGAATAGAGCAGCACGGGCGTCGCCAGGGCAAAGCCGACCCAATGAAACAGACTACGGAATTCACCCTCACTCGCCCCCGAATAGAGCGCAATCGAGATCCACAGCAGATTCATCATGCCGAATGCGGCAAACGCCATCCGGTAGAGCAGATGGCGATTATGCTTTTTCAGCGCCCCTTCAGCGACTTCCGGATCATAGGGCACGGCGGCATAGCCGATCCGGCCTAGACGCTGGATGATCCGTGACAGCGTGATGGCGCTGTTATGCCATTTTACATGCAGGCGCTTGCCGGATAGATTGACTTGCGCCGATGACACCCCCGGCAAGGCATTCAAGGTATGTTCAATCAGCCAGACACAGGCGGCGCAGTGTATGCCTTCAATCAGCAGGTGGATCTCCCTCTCCTCAGTCAATTCGCCGACGAACTCCTCCTGTACATCATCCAAATCATACAGGGCCAGCTCCTTTGGGATCTCAGGCGGCGGCGCCAAGCAGGCGTCTTCCGGTGTACGCTGGTAGAAGCCATCCAATCCCGCCTCATAGATCGCTTCGCACACCGCCTTGCAGCCGCTACAGCAGAAAAGCCGGAGGCCACCCTCTATTTCGGCAACGATATCCTCTGCCGGTGGAACCGGTAGGCTGCAATGAAAACAAACGACTGAAGTATCTGACTGTGGCAAGCTATTCAAGGGATCCAATCGATTCCGACGCCGATCCGCTTAGGTGTGTTGTACTCATCCTCCCCGTTGCGGATACTCACCAGGATATCCCATGCCCCCTTGAGCGGAAAACTCACCTGAGCCTCATAGAACCCCGGCTCAACCTGCTTCATGGGCACGGAGAAATCCTGTTCGACATCGGATGGGCGGTAGGCATAAAAGGTCACCTCGTCCCGGGAGACCTGACCGCCATCCCTATCCGTCACCGAAAAGCGGCATAATACCGGTTGATCGATCGCTATCCTGCGTGGCAACTCCACGCGCATCGTCCAACCGGGATCTCTTGCCTGTCGCTTAAGCATGTTCTTCTCGTAATCCTGTCCGCGCTCATAAAAATCGTCCACCACCAGACCCGGCTTATTATCTATCGCCAGATAGATCATGATCATATTCATGGTGAAGAAAATCACCACCATTGCCACCCAGGCGATGACCCAGGGACTACGCCAGGCTGATTTTTTCTCTGTCATAGCAGCGGATTATATTGATTGATGGAAGCATTGAAAAAGGGCGGACATTTCCGTCCACCCTCCCTGAATTTACGGATTCACGGATTTTAACGTTTTGGGCCGATAAAGACACTCTGCCGACTGCTTTGCAACAGTTGACCGTCATACTCACCTTGCACACTGAATACCATCGGCGTGGTCTCCGCACTCAACAACGGCTTCGGTACGCGAACAAACACCGTGCGTGCCGTTACCTTGCCTCGACGCGCAGTGGTTACCAGGTCTTCGTCTACCATCACCAACCCTTCGGGTCCCTCAGCACTGATGGTAACGGCAATATCCGCAGTCATCTTGTTGAGTATCTTCAAGGTATATTTGTTTTGAATGCTCCCATCGCTCTGCAGCACAAACAGTGGCTGCCTGTCGTGGATAACTTTGAGTTCCAGCGGCGCCAACGAGGTCAAACCGTAGGCAATGCCGAACAGGGCCAATGACATAATTGCGGAATAGACCCATACACGGGGTCGTTTGTAGAGCGGGTGAGGCCTTTTGTTCGCTTCCAGGGATTCATAGGATTCAAAACGAACCAAGCCCTTCGGCCGACCGATCTTTTCCATCACCTCATCGCAGGCATCGATGCAAAGGGCGCACATGATACAACCCTCCTGTTGGCCATGGCGAATGTCCACACCGGTGGGACAGACAGCGATACACTGCTTGCAGTCAACGCAATCACCGGTTGTTCTTTCCTCTTCGGGCTGCCCCTTCCTGAGCCTGCCCCGTGGTTCGCCACGATGGAAATCATAAGAAGGCACAACGGTTGTCTTGTCGATCATGACACCCTGTATACGGGCATAGGGACAGAGCCAGAAACAGACCTGCTCACGCATGAAACCGGCCATCAGATAGGTCCCTGCGGTAAACAGCGCGATAGTGCCATAGGCGACAGAGCCCGCCTGCAAGAGAAACAGGTCACGCCAGAGATCAAAGACATCATAGAACCAGGCAACGAAACTGATGCCGGTGAATACAGAGATCAAGAGCCACATCAAATGCTTGGTGGTTTTAATTCTGATCTTAGAGAAACTCCACGGCGCCTTCTCCAACCTGCGGCGTTTCTGCGGATTGCCTTCGAGATTCTCTTCCAGCCAGGTAAAAACGTCTGTCCATATGGTCTGGAAACAAAAAAAGCCGCAGAAGATACGTCCTGCCAGCGCGGTGGCCACTGCCAACAATAACGCGAAAAAGAGTAGTGTCAGGGACAACATCCAAAAATCTTGGGGCAGTACGGTCACACCCAGGATATGGAATTGGCGATGCGGAATGTCAAACAGGACGGCCTGCCTGTTTCCCCACTGGAAGTAGGGTCCAATGAAGAAGATGATCCAGGCAGATGCAGACAACCATTTGATATTGCGCCAATATCCACCCATTCGTTTGGCATGGATGGTCTCTTCGCCCGTATTCAGATTCCAATGTCCGGACTCCGTATACAGGTCGTCCACCACGGAATGTTCGGATGCTGTGTTCTCTTTTCCGCTCAATAGATTAACTCCTGTGGAATCATCAATGAAATATCAGGAGCATCATATATGCTGGCATATTTCCAAGCCAATGCGATTTATCAGATTAAGTTAAAATCAATTAAACAATCATACAGAAGCACTTGCCAGCCTACATATTAGAGGAAATCGTCCATCATAAAACATAAAAAAAGGGGGGTAATATACCCCCCCTCTGATCTAAGCAAACATCGCTTGCTTAGTTGTTATGCTTCTCGGCATCACTCTTGATCAGTTTACCGACCTTAAAGGCAAGGAAGACAACGATCAGCACAGCAATAGCGACAGTAGCCATGGAACCCCAAAACACTGCATCTCCGTTCATAGCAATCACCTTTGATAATGCGACCGTGCGAAACACCCCGCTTCACACGGCAATGATGGAAAAATGCCTATTCGATCAGATGCGGTTATTGCCCACTACCGAACTTATAAACGTAGACGGCAAGCTTTTTGATGTCGTTTTCAGACAGTCGTCCCGAAAAGGATGGCATTACAGCTTCGCGTGTCTTAGGTTCAGTGACATCGTTCACACCATTCTTAATGGTGTGTTTGATGCTATCCAGCAGCGATTCGCCTTCAGCAGGAACGAAACGATAGATACCATCGGTCAGGTTAGCGGAACCCAGCACCGCCATGCCCTTGCCATCCATGCCATGACAAGCGACGCATCCCTTCTGCGCAAAGTTGGGGTCCGATGTGGGATTGCCCCCAAGTATAGCATTCGCCAAGCCGTCGACCTCCGCATCCGACAAGATCTTGCTGTGTGCGGTCATGATGCCTTTACGACCCATGGTGATGCTCTGCCCGATGTTCTCGATGGCGCCGCCAAACAGCCAGTCATCGTCAGCCAGCACGGGGAATCCGGGCCCACCCTGCCCGCCACTGCCGTGACAGGCTGCACAGTTGTCGCCAAACAACACCTTGACGGACGCCACGGTGTATTGCGACAGACCGGAGTCCGCCAGGATATCCTTGGCTGTCATACCTTTGATCCGGGTCTCGAATTCGGCGCGCACCGCTTCGACCTCGTCCACACCCTGTCTGTACTCATCCATCTGGCTCCAGCCGATGATGCCCTGGGTCGGTTGCTGGCCGATAGGCCACATGGGATAGAGAACGCCGTAGACGATCCACCAGATTACCGAGGCCCAGAAGGCTATCATCCACCAACGTGGTGGCGGGTTGCTGAGCTCCCGGATGTTATCGTCCCATATATGTCCGGTATTATTTTCACCCGGAAAAGGATTGTTATCCGCCATTTTTGTCTCCGCTATCAATTGCTTCATCATCCATCGGGATAAACCGGTTCTTTTCCAGCTTCTCCCGATTTTTCGGACGTAAGGCATAGAAATACACGCCTACCATGAGGAGGAAGGTGACCACCGTCATGACCAGACCGACCCAGTCGTTGGTGGTCATCGCCTCCCAATCAGTATGAAAATACTCTTTCAAACTACTCACGATAGACCTTGTTTTCATCAAGCTTGGCCATGGTTCCCAGCACCTGCAGATAGGCCACCATGGCATCCTCTTCGGTCTTGCCCGCCAACTCAGCATTCGCGACGTCGATATCCTCATCGGTGTATGGCACGCCGACCAGCCTCATGGCCTTGAAACGCGCCTCCATATCCTTGCCTTCGACCGAATTGTCTTTCAACCAGGGATAGTTGGGCATGACAGACTCAGGCACCACGGAACGGGGGGCCCGCAAATGCTTGCGGTGCCAGTCGTCCGAGTACTTGCCGCCGAGTCTGGCAAAGTCAGGACCGGTGCGCTTGGAGCCCCACTGGAAGGGATGGTCATACATCGACTCCGATGCCAGTGAATAGTGACCATAACGCTCTTTCTCGTCGCGGAAAGGGCGAACCATTTGAGAATGGCAGGTATAGCACCCCTCCCGCAGATAGATATCCCGCCCCGCCAGCTCAAGCGCGCTATACGGACGCATACCGTCACCGGGTTTGTGGTCACGCAGCGCCTGACCCGCCTGACGCTGCCAGATCAGCTCGGGCGCGGCGTTATGCTCCATTGTGCTCTTCATGGTGAAGAGCGGAACAATCTCGACAAGACCGCCCACGGAGAGCGCCAAAGCCACGAGAATCAGGAGCAACCAGATGTTTTTTTCCGTCTTCTCCTGAAGACCTACAGATTGGTTTTCATTCGCCATTTTGCAAAACCCTCCTTTGAATTAAGCAGTAGCCGCGGCGGTGCGGGCTTGCTGCAGACTACCTTCACTGGATGCTTTGGTGACAGTCATCAGGACGTTGATGAGCATCATCATTGCACCGAGCAGGAAGATCGCACCACCCACTGCACGCATCGCGTAGTATGGGTGCATAGCCTCGACAGACTCCGCGAATGTGTAGGCCAGAGTGCCGTACTCGTCATAGGCGCGCCACATCAGGCCTTGCATGATGCCTGATACCCACATGGAGACTATGTAGATGACGGCGCCGATGGTGGCGGTCCAGAAGTGCGCGTTGATCAGCTTCAAAGACCACATCTCGGTATGGAAGGTGCGCGTCATCATGTGGTAGATGGCGCCTATGGCCACCATGGCCACCCAGCCCAGAGCGCCTGCATGGACGTGACCCACGGTCCAGTCGGTGTAGTGGGAAAGGGCGTTGACGGTCTTCAGCGACATCACCGGCCCTTCGAAGGTGGACATGGCGTAGAAAGCCAGGGACATGATCAGGAAGCGCAGGACGTAGTCGGTGCGCAATTTGTCCCAAGCGCCGGAAAGGGTCATCATGCCGTTCACCGCGCCACCCCACGACGGGATGATCATCGCCAGGGAGATCGCGGCGCCTAGGGAACCGGTCCAATCAGGCAGTGCGGTGTAGTGCAAATGGTGGGCGCCCAGCCAGACATAACCGAACATCAAGGCCCAGAAATGAATCACCGACAGACCATAGGAATAGACAGGGCGCCCGGCCTGCTTGGGCACGAAGTAGTACATAATGCCGAGGAAGCCTGCGGTCAAATAGAAGCCCACGGCGTTGTGTCCCCACCACCACTGGATCATGGCGTCTTGGACACCGGAGAAGACCGAGTAGGACCTGAACAGGCTAACCGGGATCGCCAGACTGTTGACTACGTGGAGGTAGGTGATCATGACCATCATGCCCAGGAAGAACCAGTTCGAGACATAGATGTGGGACGACTTGCGGGTTGCCAGGGTCATGATGAAATTGAACGAGTAGGCGAGCCAAACGACGGCGATAAGCAAGTCGATCGGCCACTCCAGCTCCGCATACTCTTTACCGGAAGTCAGGCCCAGAGGGAGCGTGATCACGGCGGAAACAATGATCAGATTCCAGCCGATGAAGACAAACCAAGCGAGTTTGTCACTCCAGAGTCTGACGCCGCAGGTGCGCTGAACGCTGTAGTACGATGTCGCCATCAACGCGCATCCGCCGAAGGCGAAGATGACCGCATTGGTGTGGAGCGGACGAAGACGCCCGAAAGTGATATATGGGATATCGAAATTTAGAATCGGCCATGCCAGCTCGGCGGCGATATACACACCTACCAGCGCGCCTACGACCAGGTAGACTACGGCCATGACGGTAAACCAGCGCACAACATCGAAGTTGTATTTCTGCTCGGCTGCAGCGTCCATGAACCCCCCTCTTGAAATTATTGAACGGAATTTGGAAATACTTGCTCGGAAACCCCCCCAAACAGCTCCAACTGTGTGAAATGCCACAGTTGCAACGTGACATATATCACTCTTAAATGGATCAGATGTCAATACGACCTTGCGTGAAAACCTCCCACCTCAGATCAATATAACGCTTTGATGCCAAACACAATTTATACTGACATCAGGTGAATTGACATAGATCAACGAAACTAAAAAAATACGATTTTACCGTCAGAAGGCAGTCGAATAGGAGGATAAGGCGGAGGAGGATTCAGCACAATTGACTGTAAACGGCCACAGTGTCGAACGAAAACAGGTTAATCATTGAGAACGCATTTCATCCGCATACGGCATGCCGCAACGCTCACTAACGCAGCGGAAGCCAACGGGCAAACGCCACTCTCTCCAATCCCCGGCGGTTGAGCAGCTTGAGATAGTGTTTGCGCAATCCGATCAAGCCGGCATTTTGAAATCTTGTCAGCACCCGGCTCACGGTCTCACGCGCCAACCCGAGATAACTGGCAATATCGCTTCGGGACATGCTCAACCAAAGGCGGTCACTTGCCAAGCCTCGAGTTGCCATACGATTGGAGAGAGAGATGATGAATGCAGCCAAGCGCTGCTCCGCATTCTGCTGCATCAGCGATGAGGTGAGCAGATGATTCAATGCCACCTCATGACCCAACATCTCGATGAGCGCCCTTTGAAGCACCTCGATGGAACGTCCCGTCTCTTCGAGTCGGGCCAGTTGCAGCATACAGACACTCCCTTGTTCCAGAGCGCGCACGCCATAGGAATAGCACTGATTGGCTATGCCTTCAGCGCCGATCAAGTCACCGGCCAGGAAGAACCCGACCACCCGTTCACCCCGACCGACATCGGATACCATCGCCTTGAACGACCCGGATTTTGCCGCATAGACCGCTTCAAAGGGCTGGTCGGCCGAGAACAGCATTTCACCCTTCTGCACAAGCTGTCTTCTCGACAGAACTCCTGGCGGAACACCGCTACCCTGCTCAGAATAGTCGAGAACCTGGCACATCGGATCAAGACCGCACTCGTTGCATGCAACCTCTTGAACGGGTTTGTCGGCCACGGTTCGCTCAGGGCTCGTCAAATGACACTGGCGAAACTCGGTTCACTTGAATATCGAGTCGACTGAGAAGCCATCCCTTTCAAGGATATCTCTCAGACGCCTCAGGGCATCCATCTGTATCTGCCTGACCCGTTCACGGGTGACGCCCAGTTCATTCGCCACCTGCTCGAGCGTCGAATTCTCATACCCATGCAGACCGAAGCGCCGCTCCACCACTTCACGCTGCTTGTCATTCAGCTTGCTCAGCCAACGATCGAGATTGGCGTTCAGACCGTCATTCTGGATATCCACCGTCGGATCCATGCTTTTCTCGTCCGCGATGGTATCGAGCAAGGGTTTATCCGCATCCTTTCCGAAAGGGGTATCTACAGACGTCACCCTCTCATTGAGTCCAAGCATGCGCTTGACCTCGTCAATGGGCCTGTCAAGCAGATCCGCTATCTCCTCCGAACTGGGTTCGTGATCGAGGGTTTGCGCCAATTTTCGAGCAGCACGCAGATAGACATTGATCTCCTTCACCACATGGATGGGCAAGCGGATGGTGCGGGTCTGGTTCATGATCGCCCGTTCAATGGTCTGGCGAATCCACCAGGTGGCGTAAGTTGAAAAGCGAAACCCCCGTTCAGGATCGAACTTTTCCACCGCCCGGATCAGGCCCAGGTTCCCTTCCTCGATGAGGTCCAGGAGAGCCAAGCCGCGATTCATGTAACGCCGGGCGATCTTCACCACCAGTCTCAGGTTGCTCTCGATCATACGCTGCCTGGCTGCCTGATCGCCCTTCTGCGCAAGCCGAGCGAAATAGACCTCTTCCTCGGCAGTCAGCAACTTGGAGATACCGATCTCGTTAAGATAGAGCCGGGTTGCATCCATCTGCGCGTCACCCGGCTCGACTGCCTTGATCTTCAGGACATCGCTGGTTTTGCTCCCGGATTTATTCTCCGTAGCCTCAGTCTCATCCCCGTTCTCACCATCGTCAACCGACAAGATGACCTCGTCATCCCCGAGATCGTCAACGAGGGGAGCTTCCTCGGACTCTTCGGGCTCTACAGGACATTTACTCATCTCACAATCTCCATCGGCAAGGTCATGCTCGGCATATTTTTCGTATGGATACTTTGATTTTTTCTATCTTCGCGGGAGTAGGGGTAGCGGGTTGACCGGCTTACCCTGTTTCCTGATTTCAAAATGGAGCACTGGCTGCCCCCCTCTGTTCGGTGCCCCCATGTGCGCCACTAAATCCCCCTTGGCCAATTTATCACCCTCTTTTACCAGTAGTTTCCGATTGTATCCATAGGCACTTAAAAACTGCCGGTCGTGCTTTATGATGATAAGGTTGCCATACCCCACCAATCCACCCCCGGCATAGACCACTTTTCCCGCCTCTGCGGCTACTATGGCTTGCCCCGAACCACCGTGAATCCGAATCCCTTTTCGGTTTTGATCCGAGGTCGAAAAGGTCTGCACCACTCTACCCTTGGTCGGCCAGGTCCAGTTTAACTTGATACTCTTTTTAGGCTTTCTTTCTTGCAGCGCCCTTGCCGGAGCGGTCTGCGGTTGCGGATTCGCCTTTGCCGGACGCCGGGGTACGACCGAATGCTTGAGTAGTGCGGTCTGCTTCTTACGGTCCGCAGACGGTTGCCTCTCAACCACTTGACTTGCCGGCTTCTTTCTCCTGATCATCGGCGGTTTGAGACGCAACCGCTGTCCGGGAAAGATCTGATAGTCCGCGCCACGGATTCCGTTCCATGCCGCGAGTAATTCATATTCCAGGTGATGACGCCAAGCAATCGAGTAGAGTGTATCTCCCGGCTGCACCAGGTAGTAGGTCAGCGGGAACTTGCGCCGGATGGGTGGCTTTTCGTCTGCCTTCGGAGGAGATTGGGTAGTGTTTCTGGTAGACACAGGGGCACTGCCCCTGGATGAGCACCCGGTCGTGTTAATCAGCAGGCCCAACAACAACGCGAGACCGACCGATCCCAGCATCATCAGGTGTCGTCGATTGCCGGCGAACAGATGAAAAATCCCTAACCCCCTAGTTACTTTAGAAAAATGATTAAAAGTAAAAACGCAATGACCAACAGCCAGCCGAGGCGATCCACATAGCAGTGCAGGGCGCGCTCCATACGCTCGCCACCCCATACCATCAGCGCCGCCACCAGAAAAAAGCGTGCGCCCCGGCCGATGGCGGAAGCGACGACAAAGGGAGCGAACGCCATCGAGATGACCCCGGCGGTGATGGTAAAGATTTTATAGGGGATGGGGGAAAAACCAGCAATGAATACGGCCCAAAATCCCCATCGACTGAACCAGGCCTTGGTGTCCAGATAGTCCTCCCAGTAGTTCCAATCGAGCAACCAGGGTTCAATCAGGTCGAAGGCGAAGAGGCCGATCAGGTAACCGAGCATCCCGCCCACCACCGAGGCCAGGGTCGTCAATCCCGCAAAATACCAGGCGCGCTTCGGGGTCGCCAGACTCATCGGCGCCAACATCACATCGGGAGGTATCGGAAAGAAGGAGGACTCGGCAAAGCTCAATCCCACCAGATAGCGTGGAGCATGAGGATGGCGCGACCACTGCATAGCACGGGCATAGAGGGAGGAAAACAGACGCATCAGATCATCCCGCCAATCAAGGGGACGAAGTTCACTGACTGCAGAGACTCCTGCCGAAAACCGTCCGATGTCCGAGTAACCCGCACCATGACCTGTCCCTTATTATTTTGGATCGGCAGGATAAGCTTGCCCCCCACTGCCAACTGCTGCAAGAGATTTTGTGGCAATCCGGCGGGCGCTGCCGTCACGAGTATGCCGTCGAAGGGGGCATACTCCGGTAGACCGATCCCTCCGTCGCTATGTTTAAGGCGGATATTCCGCACACCGAGTTCCCTAAACCTGACTCTTGCCTGATCGAGCAGCGCCGCGATTCGTTCTACACTGTAAACACGCCGCACCAATTGGGCCAGAATAGCGCATTGGTAACCTGAACCTGTGCCGATTTCCAAAACCGTCTCCACTGCGCCGCCCTCCAGCAGGGCCTCTGTCATCCGTGCAACGGTATAAGGCTGAGAGATGGTCTGGCCATGTCCTATCGGGAGTGCGGTCTCCTCATAGGCGCGACTGGCCAAGGCTTCATCGACGAAGATATGCCGCGGGGTGTTACGCAGGGCCTCCAAAACCGCTGGGCTGCGTATCCCCTTGTCGCACAGGCGCTGAACCAACCGCTCCCTGGTGCGCCGGGAGGTCATGCCTATACCCTGGTGTTCGGGACGCATCATTGATTGAGCCACTCGCCCACCGCCTGCAGGGCGCTATGCCGGGTAAGATCCACCTGCAGTGGGGTGACGGAAACATAGCCCTGACGCACGGCAAAGAAATCCGTACCCGCCCCCGCGTCCTGCTCGGCCCCTGCGGGACCCACCCAATAGATCGTTCTTCCCCGCGGATCCTTGGTCTTCACCACCGGTTCAGCCTTGTGGCGATGTCCGAGACGGGTGGACCGGATGCCCGACAACCGGTTATATGGAAGATCGGGCACGTTGACATTGAGAATCACATTTTCCGATAACGGAGAACAAATCAAACGTCCCACCAACTCCGCGGCAACACGGGCACCAGTGTCGAAATGGTCGGGATCATGAGAATTCATAGAGATCGCCAATGCGGGAAAGCCCAAAAAGCGCCCTTCTGTAGCCGCTGCAACCGTACCCGAATAGAGTACGTCATCACCCATATTGGGGCCTGCATTGATCCCGGAAACCACTAGGTCCGGCTCCTCGTCCAACAGGCCGGTAATCGCCAGGTGAACACAGTCCGTCGGTGTGCCGTCCACCCGGATGAAGCCGTTTTCCATGGTGCGGGCACGGAGTGGATTAACCAGTGTCAGGGAATTACTGGCACCGCTGCGATCCTGATCAGGCGCAACCACCACAATTTCACCAACCGCCGACAACTGTTCGGCCAATATCTGCAGACCCGGCGCCTGGTAGCCATCATCGTTGCTAAGGAGGATTTTCATACCGGGCACAATATACTGGAAATACACAACCTTCTCATCCCTTGCATGCCCCTCGATGTACAATTGGGATTTTCCTTTCGACAGATCCTAGGCTAGAGTTTCACGGTTTTGTGAGCACCGAGGTGCGTAGTGGATATGGGCTAAGGTTATTTTTGATGGGGTTTGCCCGGTTTATAGCAAACCCCCATAAAATTAATTCTGGGCGCAGCCGCTGCTTGCTAAAAAACACTCTATTTTTCAAAAAGATAGTCCATGCACTTGATATTACCACAAAATCAATAGCGTGAAACTTCAGATCCTAGGGTGATGTAACCTATAAACTGCACTTATCAGCGAGATGCTAAGCCGTCAGTTGACAGGCAAGCGGCGAGCAGACGAAAAATGAGCGACGAGCAAAAAAAAACCGATGAAAAAACGATATTTTACGATGCGCTTGGCGACGTTAAACCATTGCGGGAGAAGCGAGCTGAACCCTATCGTCGCCGATTGCCGCCCAGGCCCTTGAATCTCCCGGTCGGCGACGAGGATGAACAGGAGCGCGATCTCTATTCCGATTCCGACCAGGAAATCGAAACAACGGATGAACTCTACTTCGCCCGACCCGGCATCCAACAACGGGTGGTGCATGATCTGCGTAGAGGATATCTGAAAATCGGCGCTGAACTGGATCTGCACGGATTGACCGTACGCCACTCCCGGGAAGAACTCAGCCGATTCATCAAAGCGTGCCAACAGCGGGATATCCGTTGCGTGCGCATTATTCATGGTAAGGGTTACCGTTCCGAAGCTCAACAGCCCATTCTCAAGCAGAAGCTCAATCTTTGGCTGAGGCAAGGGAAGAATATCCTGGCATTCACCTCGGCCACCCGCCGGGACGGGGGTACCGGTGCTACCTACGTTCTACTGCGCAATCCGAAAAAAAGAAACGCCAAATGAATCAGTTCCTATCAAGCCGACGACAGCTCTCGAATTTCGCGCAAACATCTGCATCCTCTGAAATCCTCAGTTGAACACCGTGAAGGCTGCGCTTGCGGCGATGCAGGTCATCCAACATCCCGCTGAAGATACGGCTGAAATCGGCTATCTCGGCCCCTTCCCGGCACAAGACTGACATTTGTCACGGAATCATTGAAATTCGGCCTAGTCCAAGTAAAATACTTGGTTATGGAGTCTGCAGTACGTGCTCCCGCAACGTCCGCCGGCGATTCCCTGAAACAACTTGACCGCTTTCCAGCCTCCTCCGGCTGATCGATGAAATACAGGAGATCCGCATTGGCTATCAGAATCAAAAGTCAGTGGCATGACGAGGATGCCTCACGCTCACCGGATGAGATCGGCGGCGCCATCGCCTTTATCGCTTGGCGCATAGCACTGAACAAGGCTATTACCTTGCACGGTAAGCGTTTTGTCTATCAAGACGACAGCCGGCGGCTGGCGGTCATCGCTGAATATCTGGCCTACCAAGCGCAGATCGCCGACCGCCTGATTCACGGCATGGTCGACAGCGAAATCAGAGGTGCGATCATTACCGCTCTGGTGATGAAACTGGCCGACCACTACCGGGACAATGCCACCGACCTGCTAGGCCCCGGCGACCATGCCGATCGGTTTATCGCCCTGTTCAATAACCGTTCAGGCGAATATGCCGAGTTCAACTTCAGTGACGAAGGACCAAGTTACCCCTTTCTGCGCCATCTGGGATTTGAAATTCAGCAGGTCATGGGCAGTGAGAAACAGCAAAACCGCTGGGTCATCGACCAAGTAATGGATGTGGACGGGCCTGAAGTCTACAAACAGCTAGCCCGTGCGGTCAAAAATCTATTTGAGTAAAAACGCCACGCAAATCACCTACCTTAATAACCTCGCGCCTTGTCCTGCGGATAGCGTTCATCCAGCTTGGCGGTCACCGGGTCGGCAATGGCTTCACCATGGCGCTTGGTGCAGACTTCCACCGTGGAAATCGCCTTCATCATGCGAAAAACCCGGAAAAACCGGTCGGTTGGTCGTGAACGCCATAAAGTAAACGAATTAATCCCACATGACCTCTGCTAGTGTACTGTCCTACACTGTTCGTAGATCTGTCCAGGAACTATCCACCCAGGTAGGAAATCTCATAACAGTATGACTATCAAGCAGCAATCCGCCAGATTCACCCTTCTCCTATTGACCTACTGGCTGGTTGCCGCCACGGCCTGCGCCGTAGAAGGTGAAATCATCAGACTGCCGGAACTCGGCTCTCCGTCGGATCAGTACCTGACTCCCGGCGATGAAGCCAGACTCGGCAGGGAGTTCATGCTCAGCGTGCGTAAAAGCGGATCGGTGCTGGAAGACCCACTGATCACCGAATATATCCAGCAACTGGGCGATATGCTCCTGAAACAGAGCGAGGCGGTTGGGCAGACGTTCACTTTTTTTGTCATCAACAAGCCGGAAATCAATGCCTTTGCCGGCCCCGGGGGACATATCGGGATCTATAGCGGGTTGATCCTTGCCACCCAAAGTGAAAGCGAACTGGCGTCGGTGATCGCCCATGAAATCGCCCATGTCACGCAGAAACATCTGCTGCGCGCCTTCGACGCAGCCAACCGGATGAGCGGCAAGACCGCAGCCTTGCTCCTCGCCTCCATCCTGGTCGGAGCGGCCGGTTCACCCGACGCAGGCATTGCCATGGCGGCAGGTGTCCAAGCCGGTGCCATTCAAGAACAGATCAACTTCACCCGCAGTAATGAGGAGGAGGCCGATACCGTCGGCATCGGTATTCTCGCCGAATCGGATTTCGATCCCCGTGCGATGCCGGTTTTTTTCGAGCGCCTGACCCATGCCGGCCGCCTGTATGAATCGGGTATACCCGAGATACTACGCACCCACCCGGTCACCACCAACCGTATCGCGGATGCGCTGGGGCGGGCGGAGAAATACAGTTATCGCCACTACCAAGGAACCCTGGGCTACCATCTGGTCCGGGAAGCATTACGCGTCAGGGAGTTCAAAGACCCCGGCAAGGCCGTCAAGCACTTTTCCAGCGGACTCGACGACGGACGCCATCTCAACCAGGAGGCCCATGAGTACGGTTATGCCCTGGCCCTTTCCGCCGATCAGCGGTATAAGGAGGCAGAGGGAATCATTGATGATCTGCTGCGACGGAATCCGAGTCAGGTTGAATATATCCTGGCCTCCGCGGCGATTGCCGAAAAACGCGGCAATAGGGAAAAAGTGCTTGATACCCTGGAAACATACTACAGCCTGATACCCGAGAGCTACCCGCTCGCAGTCGCCTATATCGAAGCGCTCACTACTGCGAATCATCTCGGTAAGGCCCGCCGGATCACCCAGCAGGCGATCACGCTCCGTAACAACGAACCCAGACTCTACCGCATGCTCAGCAAAATCGAAGAGCTTACCGGTAACCAAGCCGACTCCCACCGCATGCTGGCCGAGGCATTGGTCGCCAACGGTGAATATCATCCGGCAGTGCGGCAACTGGAAATAGCCCTGAAGGCAGTGGGTAAATCCGACTTCTACCGGATTTCCAAAATCGAATCACGCCTGAGCAAACTGCGTGACGTATTGAAGGCGCAGAAGGAGGATGACAAAAGATAGCCCGCCAAACCCCCTTTCCCTCGTACCCATTAAGGTTAACCCTAATCAAGCACGCGACAAACCCAAGCCCGGCATGCGGAAGGCACTTCCCAAAAATCACAAATCACTAATATTTTAACATTTCTCACTTGATATCGCCGATTGTTTAGGTATTCTTACGAACTAGTTGTCAAGGTATTATCCAAGAACCGGCAGGCCTAGCTTCGAAAGAATTACCGATCCGGTCTTGCCCTATAGCAACTTACAATAATGGAGGACTTAGTGCGAGCAGTCGCAACTTTTTCTGAAAAAAGTTGTTCTATAACGTCAGATGTCGCATAAAAAATACTGGGTTCCCCACATCCTGATAGCCATCATGCGCATTAGGCGTCGAGCGGGCCTGTTTATCGTTCTTCAGCGATTTAATCAGACAGATGCAATCAAATAATGACGACTGCTGACAACATTGCACTCAACCCCGGTAACCATTGTACAACGCCGCGCTGAATGTTTACCGGACGGCATATCAACGGCAATGGAGCCGGGGAGATGAAATTGACCAACCAAATTCGGTTTCATGAGAAATCATCAATCACTAACCTTTCTCAGTCTGGAGAAAATGAATGAGCACTGAAATGAAACGCAGGATCTTCCTCAAAAGATCACTTGCTGCAGGAACGGTAGGCATTGCTGCCGCTGCCGGCCTGTTGGCGCCCCAACAGATTCTTGCCGCCTGGAACAAAGCCGCTTTCGAATCGAAAGAACTCTCAGGCGCCCTGGACGCATTGTTGGGCAGTTCCGATATGGCGGCATCAGCGGACATTACCGTCAAAGCTCCCGATATCGCGGAAAACGGCGCAGTGGTGCCTGTCACCATAGACGCCGGCATGGATGGGGTTGAGTCAATTGCGGTTATTGCATCGAATAACCCGGTGCCTCTGGTTGCGCACTTCATCATGGGCCCGGGCGCCACCGGTTTTGTATCCACCCGCATCAAGATGGGCAAGACCGGCGATATAATCGGCGTGGTAAAGGCCGGCGGCAAGCTCTACAGCGCCAAAAAAGAGGTCAAAGTCACCATCGGTGGTTGTGGCGGTTGATCCGATCTGAAACCAATCCCACTAAACCGAATACGAGGAATACAAAATGGCTAAATCGATCAAGATCCGCGCCAAAGAGAGCGGTGGCATAACAACCGTCAAGGCCCTGATGAGCCACCCCATGGAGACCGGCGGCCGCAAAGACTCCAAAACCGGTAAATTGATTCCGGCGCACTTCATTCAGGAAGTGACCTGCAAGCACAAGGGCAATACCGTTATGACCGCGATGTGGAGCGGCGGTATTTCAAAGAACCCCTATATCTCCTTCAAGTTCAGCGGCGGCGCCAAAGGCGATGAACTGGAGCTCGCCTGGAAGGACAACAAGGGTAAAAGCGACAGCATGTCCAGCACCATAAAGTAACGAAGCTGTTGTTATGGCTGTGTAGACTGTGATCGTTGTCAATCGACAACCTGTGTTGCTCCGAACAACCCTGGTTATAAAGCCGGCGCTCGAATATATTTATTCAACACAATGGAGAATCCCTTCTCCCTCTGGGAGAGAAATCGGCAGGATCGCCGATTTGCACGCCTTTAGCCCGGATGTTTCGCCCGGGAACGTGATGATCGTGCCGAGTTCGTTGTTCAGGGGTGGATTTGCGATTGAGTCAATAGCCTAAGCTATTGATGATTAAGAAAATACCGCCCCTGAGCGGCAAGATCGGTGCGAGGGCGCATTCAGCGTTGCCGGGTAATACTTTGCACTTTGCTAATATTCCATAAATTAGTCGATCGATTCTACGGGTTGTTTTCTTTCTGTTTTTCCTTATCAGCAGCCGAAGACTCCTCTTCAAGCAGTTTTGCCCACTCCTCTTCCAATGAGCCCGAGCCCGACTCGGATGCAGAACCATCAGAAGGCGCCTGTTCCACGTCAGGGATCTCAATATCTATACTCTCCAGATCGTCAACTAATGGCTTGCCGTTTAACTCAGGCTGTTCGCTTGCAGGCGCTGGCTCCTCCTCCTGGATCATTCCATCCGCAATCTCCATCACTTCATCAATGATCTCGGAAACTTCCTCATCCGCGCTTATACTTTCCTCCAACGTACTGCCGGACTCCTCTTCAAGGTATGACGACCCCTGCAACTCTTCTGTCGTCATGTCCGGTATCACGGTATCATCGCCAAGTTGTGAAGTATTTTCTTCTATAAACCGTTCGTTTTCCGCCAAAGGGGGTTCTTCCGCGCTCTCTTCGATCGGCTGTTGCCCCTCGTTCTGATCACCTTCAACGGGAGAGTCGGATATTTCCGGTTCAACCGCCTCCTCCGCAGCAGGCATTGCAGCGGGCTGCGGTTTTGCGCCTTCCAGATTGTCGATACCGCCTGAAAACATGGATGAGTACTCGTTGAGCATCCGCCCCATGGTATCCATGGTCACACGCAATTCATCCGAAAGCCTCTCATTTTCCGTCTTTAAATGGATGAGTTCCTCATCCTCATCATCCCTCGACGCCGCCTTGACGGGTGGAAGCGGCATCGCCCCTTCAGGCAACTCCAGGCCCTGGTAGCTGAGCACCAGATTTTCCACATCCACATCCATTTGTTGCAGATGCACTTGGTCATCCTCAAGGAAGCCGTTGATGACATTCTGATAAAGCAACATCTCCGTCTGCATGATGTTGTGCAGTGACTGATTGAGTATTTCGCCTTGATAGCCGTATCGTTCCTGCAAAAGCTGCTTGAGTCTTTCAGTGCGTTTCGGTTTATCGTTCTGCACCCGTTCCGCCAAGCGATTCGCCGCCTGGCGGATACGACTTTTTCTCGACAAGGCAAACCACACCAACAAGGCGCTGAGGATAACCAGCCCAAGCAACAATTCGCCAACGACGAGGGCGATCAAGGAGCTGATTTCAATCATTCACCTTTCTCCTCATCGATAGGATCATCCTCCGGCGCTGCTTCATCGATCAACTTGACTTGGTTGCGCTGATTCCGCCTACGCACCCACCAGAAGGCGCCGCCGACACCTGATATCAACAAAAGATTGATTACGCCGAACCAGATTGTTCCGTTGACCCAACCAGATCTCTCGCCCTCTCTATCCTCTGAATTTGGCACGGCCGACGGTTCCGGTTCCGGTATGGGTTCCGCTGCTACGGGAGAGGGTTTCTCGGGCGGCGGCTCAACAATCGGTTCAGGATCCGGCAGCTTCATGCCTTCTACCTCAACCGGGCTATCAAGATAGGTGATTTCAGCACCGCTCCGGGTATCAGCGACAGCTTTAACGGTAATCTTACGCTTACCGGCGAAGCCCATAAGGTCGATCTCACCATAAGTTCCGGGGGCGTCAGCCACTGCTTCCGGATTCAGAGGAAACTCACTTCCCTCAGCATCTTCCAACCAGGCCTCAATCCGCAGACTCGCCGGGTTGATAAGTTGCGAATCCGGGACGATCTTGACACTCAAAAGACCCCCGTCACCTTTGGGCGACACGTCCAAAATGACCGGCGGCGCAACTTCAAAGGTGATCCTCTTTTCCCGGACAAAGGTTGGCCCAGTGGCATTGATCACCAGCTCGCCGATACCGCTGTTCAACGACTCACCACCGAAAGCCATGGAAAACCGGCCATCACCGGCGGTCGCATCCGATTCACTGCCATTGTCCAGCAGAGGTCTTGCCTCGGACTCGCCTGCAGAATCCCTCCTGGTGGCCGAAACATTGACAACCTGCAGAAACTCCCGCTTACGAATCGGCTTGCCGTGATCGATAAAACCGGCAACGATCGGGAGTGACTGCCCCTGTATCAGGCGGTTCGGCAGTTCCGTCGTCCGCATTTTTAGATCGGTGACAACCATCACCCGGTTGTCCGGGTCGAACTCAGCCCGAACCTTCCACTCACCTGCACGGGGGTCGGAAATGGTAAGCATGTCGTAACCGTCATCCCTGTGCCAGCTTACCCCGACGGGGGCGCTATCAGCGTTGAATGCCTCACCTTGCGGTGGGACGATCTCCGTCGGCCTGACGCCCGATTTGCGGAACACCAGCAACGTGGCTTCGGTGATACTCTTATCGATGGTGAACTTGTTATCTTTCAGCGGCACCGCATCCGGTTTGCCCACCTTTTCGAAAATTCGCAGAAAGACCTTCTGTAGCTGATCGGCATTCTCCACCTGCTCATACCAGCCGCCCGTGGTTACCGCCAACGCTCGCATCAACTCATGGTCGGCGTTTTTGGACAGCGCAATGGTGTGAACAGTGGCCTCGCGCTCCTTCAGGCGAGGTAGGATCTTTTTCAGGATGCGTTTTTTCGATGCCGCATTCCTGGCCTTGTCCTTGGATATATCGACCATCCCGTCGGTCAGCAGGATTACACTGCGGCGATAGGGTTCCGGCGGCCCGCTCCAGTCTTCCGTTGAACGCCGCAAGGCACCTTCAATATTGGTGAACCGGCCGGGAGATCCGATCGACTTCGAACTCTTTCGCGCCCTCTCCTTCCAAGCGCTATCGACCTGTCCCAAGGGAATCTGCATATTGACGTACTGACCGAAGGTCCAGACACCGGCGCGGGTCCGGGAAGACAGCAGACCAACCAATAGACGCAACGCAGGACGCCGCAGGTTTTTCGGATCGTTCTGCTTCATACTACCCGAGACATCGATGAGGATACGCACATCCGCCCGCTCATCCGCCCCCTGGAGCCGGCCGCACCAGATCAGCGTCAACCCGATAAGTAAGAGAATGATCCTAACCTTCCCCTTGCTCATTCCTAGATAATCCCGACTGTGCATTTTAAGAGTCAATACCTGATAACCGGAAAATCCCCTCATCCGGTTATCGGCTGACATGGATAGCTCTTTAATTCCCCAGGGTTTCGTCAACAAGCATAGGCGCTCGAAAGGCATCTTTATTCAGCTTTTGCGTGCATTTTCTGGCAAATTTCGCTTGAAACGATAGGGCGATGCTTCGCCCCCAGGCTGGGCATGGAGGCGTTTATAGGACCATTGATACTGGGTCGGCAGCAAACGAACCAGGGATTCGACGCCTCGATTCAAGGCCGTCGCCGCCTTTAGCGGATCTTCATCGGCAATCGCCTTGGGCGCACCCAAATAGTGGATATGGTATCCCTTACCCCCGGCAAGCCGCTCAGCATAGGCGAAGACCACCTTCGCGCCGGTCTTCCTGGCCAACCGGTTGACCAACAACATGGTCAGCGCCGGAATATCGAAGAAAGGCGCAAACACGGCCCCCTTGTCAGACTTCGGCTGTTGGTCAGGCAGAATGCAGGTAACGCCGCCATTCATCAGCGCCTGATAAATGCGTTTCACCCCTGAATGATCAGTGGGCACGAGCTCAGCCCCACTGCGCTCCCTGGCGCGCCTCACAACCGCCTCGTATGCTCTCTTTCTCGGAGGACGGTAGAGAGAAGTCACCTGTTCATGGCGCGGCAACTCCAATCCGATAATCTCCCAACACCCCAGGTGAGGCAAGAGGATGATCAAACCCTGCCCGTCCGCTCGCTCCAACTGCTCCTCCCCGCTGATTTTTCTGACCAGACCAACTACCTCACTCACCGGACGAAACCAGATGGCAGCCATTTCCATTAAGGTGCAACCCATCTGCTCAATCGCCCGGTCGCGTAAAATGGTAATATCCTCTCCCGCCAGTTCGGGATAGCAGAGACGCAGGTTGATCCCGGCAATCCGCCGTTCGCGGTTGGGAAACCAGATATGGAGACGACCGATGAAACGACCTAACGCATGCAACCAAGCGAGCGGCAAATGACCGAGCAAGCGCCAGAGTTTGAAAGCGAATCGGAACGGCATGGGGATGATTGTACACAAAAACGGTCCTTCATCTCTGTATTGCTTTCATGATCAAACCATCTACCATGATGGACTCAGACTGAATCAGTCTTACGATAAGGATCACCCAATGAGTGAAAAACATCTCCACAATCTCACCCCCCAACAAGCATGGAACATGATGCAAGAGGATCCGCGTAGCGTACTGGTGGATATCCGCTCCAGTATGGAATTCCTGTTCGTGGGGCACCCCAAGGGCGCCGTACACGTTCCCTGGATCGATGAACCCGACTGGACGGTCAACCCCCATTTCGTGACCGACATACGTAAACTGCTGCTTGGCGGCAGCATCTGCAGCATCGATGAAGGTTGCGCCCCCGTGATTCTCATATGCCGTAGCGGTAAACGCTCCCTCGAAGCGGGAAAGGTATTAATCGACGCAGGATTTATTCGTGTCTTCCACATCGACGAAGGCTTTGAGGGAGACTTGGACGAAGATCACCACCGAAGCAGCCAAGGTGGCTGGCGCTACCATGGCTTACCCTGGGAACAATGCTGAAAACTTGTCGACGGAGTGCAACGGAAATTCAGTCTTTAATCCCCACACCCTGGGTAAGCAATCTAAGACTGAAGGCGGTCAAAATTGCGATAAATCCAAGAATAATCACCAGCGCAATGCGGACGTCGATATCCGACACGCCGAGTATGCCGAAGCGGAAGGTGTTGACCATATACAGGACCGGGTTGGCCAGCGAGACCTGCTGCCAGAAGTTCGGCAGCAGTTGGATCGAATAAAATACACCGCCCAGATAGGTCAAAGGCGTCAGCACAAAGGTCGGCACGATGGAGATATCGTCGAAACTCTTGGCATATACCGCATTAATAAATCCGGCCAGGGCGAACAGTATCGAGGTAAGGATGAAGACCAGCAGAGTCAGACCATAGCTGTTGACCCGCAGATCAGTAAAAAAGAGTGCGATCAGGGTCACCACAATCCCAACCAGGGTGCCGCGCGTCACGCCCCCTACCACATAGCCGCCCAACACCACCCAGTTGGGTACGGGCGCGATCAACAGCTCCTCGATATAGTGTTGCAGTTTGGTGCCGAAAAAGGATGAGACCACGTTGGCATAGGAGTTCTGAATCACCGACATCAGGATCAGCCCAGGCACGATGAAGTCGATGTAGCGATAGCCGTCCATCTCGCCGATGCGCTCGCCGATCAGTTTGCCGAAGATGATGAAATAGAGAGTTGTTGTGATCGCCGGCGGCAGAATAGTCTGCATCCAGATGCGCATGAAACGCAACACCTCCTTGGTGACGATCGTCTGAAATGCGACCCGATAGATCCCCCATGACGTCATGTTGCCGCCCCCTGTCGTTTGGACCGATCGACCAAGTCGATGAACATCTGCTCCAGACGATTCTGTTTATTGCGCATGCTGACCACCTCTATCCCCTGTTGCGAAAGGAGATCGAACAGTCCGTTCATACTCTGTTCACGCAGCACCTCCACCTCCAGGGTCTCTGCGTCGACCAGGTTTACCTGATAACCGGGCAACGTCGGGGGGGCCGTGATCGGCGATTTCAGGTTGAGCACGAAGACCTCGGTATTCAGCCGACTCAACAACCTGGACATGCCGGTTTGTTCAACGATACGCCCATGATCGATGATGGCGATGTTGCGGCACAGACTCTCCGCCTCCTCCAGATAATGGGTGGTAAGAATAATGGTGGTCCCGTGCCGGTTGATTTCGCGCATGAAGCGCCACATGGATCGGCGGATTTCGATATCGACCCCCGCCGTCGGCTCATCCAGGATCAGCAAGCGAGGCCGATGCACCAGCGCCCTGGCGATCATCAGGCGGCGTTTCATACCACCGGAGAGCCAACGCGCCTGGGCGTGGCGCTTATCCCACAGATCAAGCCGTTTCAACGTCTCCTCGGCGCGTTTGAAGGCCTCTTTTCGGGGAATGCCGTAATAGCCCGCCTGATTGACCAGGATCTCCACCACCGGCTCCCACATATTGAAATTGAACTCCTGCGGGACCAGGCCGATCAGGCATTTGGCCTGCTCCTTTTCCTGATCGAGATCATGACCGTAGACCGAGATCCGTCCCGCGCTCTTGTTGACCAGCGAAGCGATAATGCCGATCGCCGTGGACTTGCCCGCCCCGTTCGGCCCGAGCAGGGCAAAGAAATCCCCCTGCTCCACCGTCAGACTGACCCCCTTCAGGGCCTCGAAGCCGTTGCGGTAGGTCTTGTATAAGTTATTGATGACGAGTGCGGACACAGCGTTACATTAAGAGGTAGATGTTAGAAGAACTAAAGTTTCACGCTTTTTAAATGGCCCATAAACTCGTTCGAATGTCCTTTTCTCAAGACAACGAGGCAACAATAATAACCACAATATCAACAGGGCAAAAATCGATTTTTCGTTGAAAAACAACAGCTTACTGTTGTCCCCGTGCTCCCTGTTTGTTATAATTTCTGCTGCTAAGTGGTTGAAATCAATAGCAAAAAGGAATACCAACACATGTTCATTCTACGTGACATCCTCGCCCCTCTCCAAGAACAATTTAAACACTCTCGCAAAGGCGCTGAGCGTGGCGTCTGGTTTGTTTATACGCTGCCGGCAGTTATTACGCATTTCACCTCTTCGCGCACTGCTAACTTGTTACGATGCTTAGAGACGCTGTTCGAGCTGCCGGTTTGCCGGCGACGATTCTATACTTTTACGGCGTCCCCCAAACTACCTTGGCAACGCCTGTGGGCTACATTGTGGTCTCTGATTCCAAGCCCAACTGTAAATGGAAGGTTGCTGGTGGTGCTCGATGATTTCATCAACCCCAAAACAGGCAAAAATATTTTTGGTTGCGCCTCATTTTTTGATCATGCGGCTAAGGTTAATCAATCCAAATATCCAGCGTCGTCATGCTGAAAACACTTAAATGTGCTGTGCGAGTAATCTGGGCTTATCGTAAATCGCAATGGGTTGCACCCTTTACTACCGACCTGGACTTATCCGTCGGGCAAGTGATTGAGTACTATGGCGCACGCTGGAAAATTGAATCCGGATTCAAAGAGATCAAGCAGGATATCGGTAGTACAAAAAGCCAAACCAGGAATCCTCATTCCGTTACCAATCACCTCAATTTCTGCATGATGGCAGCGACGATTACATGGATATATGCTGATCGTCTTGATCATACGCCAAGGCGTTGTTACGCTGTCAATAATCGAAAGCACTTTGCGTTTTCCGATGTGAGAAAACTCATCACTCAAGCCGCTCTTGATGATGATTTTGTTAGTGTTTGCCCTAAACCGGGCAAACCAACGCAAAATTCATTGATCACTGTACTACTACACATGGTCGCATAGGGAAAAGCGTGAAACTTTAGTTAGTTCTTGAACAAGCAGGGAAAAATCATCACTACCAGGATAACGAGTCTTCAAAGTCACTGAAGACAGTCCGATTTTTCGGCTGATCGTTGCCGGTAGGAGGTCTTCTTGAAGAAGATTCTGCTTCAGTTCGGCGGCTGACTGTGCAGCTCTCTCCCCGCGTATCAAGTTACCTGTACGAGAATAGGCCGCATACACAAATAATGGCACAGACTCTCCCTCATCCCGTGTCGTATCCAAACAATCCCTCAATCTCATCATTTACTTAGAGCGAGCGCGAGCAGTCCCGATATGTGTAGAATATCGATTCCCACGGAAAACTCAGAGCATTATGAATATTTAGGTCAACCAGTTCCCAGGGTTATGGCATCAGCGGTTAACCTATCCAGTATATTGGTATGCAATCCAACGCTGATCACCCTATATAAGCATGAGCAACGAGAGCACATTTACAGAAAGATATCGCAAACAGTACCTGTATATACAATAAGTTATATACGTTTAGATTACCTTGCCCTTCAATATTGAGATAACTGGAATCGTACTATCCTAATATCAATTTTATTATTATTAAGCCCCTCCTATTACTCAAGCTAGCAAACTATCACCGATTTTACTTTAAAAGGGCCTTGAGAGCGTGTCAACCTCTTATGGGGGCAGGGCAATCGGGCTTAAAAGGACTTGAACCCGGAATTTAGATGAGGTATTGAGGTTATCCATTTGGATGGTATCAAATGACAAACCCACC
>JAHXHR010000039.1:0-28753 GCA_025656505.1 Candidatus Thiodiazotropha sp. (ex Epidulcina cf. delphinae)
CTGTTGCAGTTCATTGGCGATGGCGTTCAGCACCCGCCATTTCTGTGTACACCAGTTCGGCGCCAGCAGGATCGTCTTCGGGGCCGTGCCCGTCAGGCGATGCCAGACGATGTTCGGTGGGGTTCGCGCCACCAGGTCAGCGGCGATGTTCACGTACGCTTCCAGCGTCAGCGGTCGATAGTCTCCCTGGCGCCAGGTATTGGCTAGCTGTGTTCCCTTGACGACATGCAGGGGGTGTAGTTTGAGACCATCGGTACCCAGTTCGAGCACCCGCTGCAGGGTTTCGTGGCAGTGCCGGGCCGTCTCGCCGGGCAATCCCGCGATCATGTGGGTGCAGATCTTGAGACCACGGCTTCTGGTGCGGGTAACGGCGTCCGCATATTCCGCAAACCCATGTCCGCGGTTGACGCTGGCGAGGGTCTCGTCAAACGCGGACTGCAGTCCCAGTTCCAGCCAGATCTCATATCCTGCCGCCCGGTAGTCCGCCAACAGATCCAACACCGCATCGGGTACGCAATCCGGGCGGGTGCCGATCGAGAGTCCGACGATATCCTTTTCCGCCAATGCCGAACCATACAAGCGCGCCAGACGTTCAATGCCGTCATAGGTGTTGGTGTACGCCTGAAAGTAGCCCAGGTACTTGACGGCGCCTGTGCGTCTTCGTATTACCTGCCTGCCCGATTCAATTTGTTCACTGATCGGTTTAGGTCTGCGCCCATTGGGGCTGAAGGAGACATTGTTGCAAAAGGTACAGCCGCCGACACCTTTGCTGCCGTCCCGGTTAGGGCAGGTAAATGCGGCATCGAGTGCGATTTTATGCACGCGCTCGCCGTAGCGGTTCAACAGGTATTGACCGAAGGTTGGGACTTGTTCCGCCAGGGTCGTCATCTCGATTCATAGCCGAAGGTTAACGCTCAGTCACTCAACCGACCAGGTTGAAGGTCCGGCAATGAAATTCCACCCCCATCTCTTCCGCAATCGCTTCGCAAGCCGGGATATCCACCCCCTTCATGCCTTCGATAGCGGTCGCTGCGACATCGCTGATGTGGCAGGGGGCCTGACGAAGAAAGTCGAGCATCGCCTCATAGGAGCCGGGCAGATTCGGTCTGCAGTGAAGATCATACAAGGTACTGTTCTGGGCATTCAGTGAGACTGAAAGGGCGTCAACCGATTCACCGAGCACCGGCAGGGTATTGTGTTTATGCACCAGATTGCTCAATCCATCCGTATTCACTCGCACATGTCCGCCATGCCGTTTGATGTGCCCGGCTACCTGCAGGAGTACGTTCAGTCTGAGCGTAGGTTCTCCATAGCCGCAAAATACAATCTCGTCATACTCGGCCGGGTCATCGATGGAAGCGATGATCTCCTCCGCCGTCGGTCGGTGATTGAATGTCAGATCATAGCCCTTGACCGTCATGTCGCCTTTTGTCTTCGGGCAAAAGGCGCATTCCAGGGTGCAGCGATCGGTAATGCTGAGATAGAGATTGTTTCTGATTTGATAGCTTATCCGCTGTGGCACGGTGTCCCCAAGGTCATGTGTCAGTGTAAGGATAATCTTAGCGGTTGAAATGATCGAAACAATGACTTTGATCAAATTAACCCAGCGGACAAGCGCACAGATCAACCATCGACCCTGTATAATACACTAACACTAGTGGCTGAATGCCTGTATGGTTTTTCGGCAGATGACTTTGAAGTTCTCATATTGTCGGCGAGTGACCCCGGGACCGCTCAAACCATTGTCAGCGTAGAACAGACCGATAGGCCTGTTGTGGATAAACACCGACATGGTGATGAAGCCGCTGGGGTTGATCTGCTCCAAGGCAGCCCCTGGAATCATCGGCAGATATTTATCTGCATTGCCTTTGTTAAAGGAAATAGCCTGAGGTTTCTTTAATAATTGCGTAAACAGACTGGGTTTATTCGTATTCAGAGTGAAGCTTTTGAGGGATAGCTGTTGCTCCGACTCGATGACGAACCGAGCCTTGAGTATGGTTTTATCGGGGTTGAACATGGCAAACATGACCCGGCTCAGACCGAGTTCGTTATGCATCTGCCGTATGGCGCCGTTAAGCAGTTCCTGCAATGGATTGACCCGCTTGCCGGGTGCGGGCGGGGGCTGCGGGTCGGAGGCCGCCTGTACAGTGATGGGCGGAGACTTCCCCACCTGTGGTTCCGCTGGCCATTCCGGCCGTAACGGTGCGTTCCGGCGAATAGCGTTTCCCTCTCCCCCGATCAAATAGAAGGCGGGTAGCGGCAAGGGGAGTGAGTTCAGGCTTCTCCCGGCTTCAGCGGAGAGCCGGTGCAAACAGGCATTGGCCCTGTCTTGGGGGATTTCCAGAAACTCCGCTAACAGTTCGATGTCGTCAAGGGTCCTGGTCCGGTCCCAGCCAAGACTGGTTTCACGGGCAAGCGCCGAGGCCAGCATGACAGTAAGCGGCTTGGGTAGATAACTGTTGGCGAGTCCCTGGGCATCCCGGATCAGTTCAGGCAGTCGCCATTTCGTACTCAATTGGAGACTCAGTTCCTCGAGGGTAAAGCCGAGTATCTCAAGCGCGGCATTCTCTCGGTCGTCCCCGTCGATGACTTTGCGCTGAATCCCACCCATCAGTTCGGGATCGGCGGACCACAGGGCCATTTCACCAAGATCGTGGAGCAGAGCCCCTGTGTAAAGTTCGTCGCCATCGGATTGACCCTGCAATTCAACCAGACCACGGGCATAGAAGGCTGCGTGAGCCGCCCGGCTATAGCAGTCAATCAACCCTCGTCGGGGCGGTCCTTTCAACTTGTCCTCCAGACAGGGCAGTGTTCTGCCGGCCTGTTCGATCAGGCCCATGCCCAGCAGGGGGATCGCCAGGGATATCCTGGCGACGGGTTCCTTGGGAGGGTTGGGTAGCCCGCCCAGGCGTTGCATGAGGTACAGACTGAACCCCGGATCTCGGGAAATAATCTCAGAGAGTCCGCTGTGGTTGACATTCGACTTGTGCAGTAGATCCCTCACCAGGGTCAGTGTCCGCTGCAGGACGGGCAGAGGGTCCGCCGAGAGGCGATTCGCCCATTCTTGGACTGTTTGGGTCATGGGATAAAGTTCTTCGAATTCCGGTTTGTATGTTTAGCGCGCTGAACCCGTCATTATCATGTTGAAGGAGTACTAGCTGCAGACCCAATTTAACACCTGCAAGGGCTTGTTGGAATCATTCGTCTGTTTCTGAGAGGTCGGCTGGATGGTAGAATAGTGTGTTTGAGTTTTCAGCTTCGAGAGGTTTGCATGGCAGGACACAGTAAGTGGGCCAATATCAAGCATAAAAAGGCCGCCAATGATAAAAAACGCGGCAAGATCTGGACCAAGCTGATACGGGAGATCACCGTGGCCGCCCGCATGGGAGGTGGGGATGTCACTACCAATCCGCGCTTGCGCCTGGCCGTGGACAAAGGGCTTGGCGCCAATATGCCTAAGGATACCATTGAGCGGGCCATAAAAAGGGGTGCGGGTGGCGCCGAGGATGATCATTACGACGAGATTCGTTACGAGGGCTACGGACCGGGCGGCACGGCGGTGATGGTCGATTGCATGACCGACAATCGTAATCGGACCGCGTCGGAAGTGCGCCATGCCTTCAGCAAGCTGGGCGGAAATCTGGGGACCGACGGCTCTGTGTCCTATCTTTTCAGCAAACAGGGCATGATCAGTTTTGCCGCCGGCGCCGATGAGGATGTCATTATGGAGGCAGCGGTGGAGGCCGGCGCCGAGGATGTCGTCAGCAACGACGACGGCTCTATCGATGTCATTGCCACCCCGGAGGGCTTCTCCCAGGTCAAGGATGCCCTGATTGCCGCCGGATTCGCACCGGACAACGATGAAGTCACCTACAGCGCTTCCACCCATGCGGTATTGAATGAGAGCGATGCTGAAAAGCTGTTGCGTATGATCGATATGCTGGAGGATTTGGACGACGTGCAGAATGTCTACACCAATGCCGAGATCGCCGATGAGATCTTGGACGTCATCGGCTGAATGCTGCGCATCATCGGCATCGATCCTGGGTCGCGCATCACGGGTTACGGCCTGATCGAATCGGACGGTCTTCGCTCCGTCCACGTGGCCTACGGCGTATTGCGACTCGACGGCGATGCCTTGCCGCCGCGGCTGGGAAAGATATTCGCGGGCGTCTGCGATTTGATCAATGAGCATCAACCCGATGTCATGGCCATCGAGCAGGTATTCGTGGCCAAGAACCCTTCCTCCGCCCTCAAGCTGGGACAGGCCAGGGGGGCGGCGATCTGTGCGGCCGTCAGTCGCGGCCTGGCTGTCGCGGAATACACCCCCACACGCATCAAGCAGGCGATAGTGGGGACAGGTCGTGCGGAAAAGGCGCAGATTCAGCACATGGTGCAGAGGCTTCTGGGTTTGCAGGAGAAGCCTCCGGTGGATGCGGCAGACGCACTGGCGGTGGCGCTCAGCCATGCACACACCAATACCGTATTGTTACGCCAATCCGCCGGCAGACAGAGAGGTTTACGCAAATGATAGGGCGTTTAAGAGGGGAGCTTGCCCGCAAGCAGGCGCCGCATCTGCTGATAGACATCAATGGCGTGGGCTATGAGTTGGAGGCGCCGCTCTCCACCTTTTTCACCCTGCCCGACATAGGCCGGCAGGTGACCCTCTTCACCCACCTGGCGATACGCGAGGACGCCCATGTCCTCTACGCCTTTGCCAGCGAGTCCGAGCGCGCCTTGTTTCGCAGTTTGTTGAAGGTCAGCGGGGTCGGGGCGAAAATGGCCCTGGCGATCCTTTCCGGCATGAACGCGGAGGAGTTCAGCCGCTGTGTAGAGACAGAGGATGTGGCATCCCTGGTGCGTTTGCCCGGAGTAGGTCGCAAGACGGCGGAACGTCTGATCATCGAGATGCGTGACAGGCTGGCCAAACCGGCGGATCTTCCCGCTGCCGGCTCGCCGTCTCAGGCCGGGCATTCCGCGCGTCCGGCCACCGCCGGTTCGGATGCGGTGGCGGCATTGATTGCGCTGGGATATAAGCCGCAGGATGCCGGTCGAATGGTGAAGGCTGTGGCCGAGGACGAGATGGATAGCCAGACATTGATCCGGGCCGCCCTGCAGGGTGCGGCTCAAAAATAGAGCGGCTAACCCGTATTTCTTACCAGGCAGACCGGATAAACAGGTGATAAACGAACCCAGAATGATCAACGGCGAGGCCACCGGCGAGGATGAAGTTCTCGATCGTGCCATCCGGCCAAAGCGCTTGTGCGACTATGTGGGGCAACCCGTGGTGTGCGAGCAGATGGAGATTTTCATCCCGGCGGCGCGAGGACGGGGGGAGGCCCTGGATCATGTGCTGATCTTCGGTCCCCCGGGACTGGGCAAGACCACCCTGGCGCACATCATCGCCAATGAAATGGAGGTCAACCTGCGTCAGACCTCCGGCCCCGTGCTTGAAAAAGCGGGTGACCTGGCGGCCTTGCTGACCAACCTTGAACCTCATGATGTCCTGTTCGTCGATGAGATCCATCGACTCAGCCCGGTGGTGGAAGAGGTGCTCTATCCGGCGCTGGAGGACTTCCAACTCGATATCATGATAGGCGAGGGGCCGGCGGCCCGGTCCATCAAGCTCGATCTCCCGCCGTTCACCCTGGTCGGGGCAACCACCCGCGCCGGATTGCTGACATCGCCGTTGCGGGATCGGTTCGGTATCGTGCAGCGCCTGGAGTTCTACAACAGCCGTGATCTGGCACATATCGTCACCCGTTCTGCCAAGATCCTCAATATCGGCATGGATGCGGCGGGGGCGGCAGAGATCGCCCGTCGCTCCCGGGGCACCCCGAGGATCGCCAATCGGCTGCTGAGACGGGTGCGCGACTATGCCCAGGTCAAAGGTAACGGCCACATTTCCGCTGAACTGGCGGACAAGGCGCTGGAGATGTTGAAGGTGGACGGCAACGGGTTCGACAACATGGATCGGCGCCTGTTGCTGGCGGTGATCGAAAGATTCGACGGCGGACCTGTCGGGGTCGACAATCTGGCGGCGGCCATCGGTGAGGAGAAGGGCACTATCGAGGATGTCCTAGAGCCTTACCTGATCCAGCAGGGGTTCATGATGCGTACGCCGCGGGGCAGGGTGGCAACCCAAGCCGCCTATCTGCACTTCGGTCTTTCGCCGAAAGCGGGTGAACATCTACCGACGGAGGGCGATCTGTTCCGCGGTAAATGATAAGGCCATTGCCTGCGCACTGCGCCTTGCCGCGAAACACCACAGGAGCGCTGAACCCGTCATTATCATAGGGTGTGAATTCACTACCATCAGTTTACGAAGCTGAGTATGATTGATCTTTTCCCGATCTCATTCAATGCAGGTTCGCCTGATGAGAAATGCGGGTCAGTAGTGGTCAGACATGGGGCATGAACAACAGCAGTCATCGTTTTATCTGGCCGGTCAGGGTCTACTACGAAGATACTGACTCGGGTGGCTTGGTCTATTACGCCAATTACCTGAAATTCATGGAACGGGCGCGAACCGAATGGCTGCGCAGCCTCGGTTTCGAGCAGGATCAGCTATTGCAGCGGGACGGGATCATCTTCGCAGTTCGCCTTGTGGAAGTGGGATACCATCAGCCGGCGCGTTTTAACGATGTACTTGAGGTCAGCGCCAGCCTATCGCAGAAAGGTCGCGCCAGTCTTACCTTCCATCAAGAGGTCGTACGCCCTTCGGATGCGCAACTGTTGTGCAAGGGTAAAATCAAGATTGCCTGTGTGGGTATGAAAAACATGCGTCCAACGCCTATTCCGAAAAAGCTATTGATGGAGATTCCGGATGTCGACTGATCTCACCATTACCCACCTGATACTCAATGCCGGCCTGGTGGTTCAGTTCGTCATCGCGTTGCTGGTATTCGCCTCCCTCAGCTCCTGGAGCATGATCTTCGACAGAATGCGTACCCTGAAAAAGGCCGGTCGCGCGGCGGATGAGTTCGAGGGCCGATTTTGGTCCGGTGGCGACCTGGCGGAGCTCTATCGGCAGATCGAAAGGGAGACCGATCAGGAGTCAGGCATGGCCTCTATCTTTCGCGCCGGATTCCGTGAATTCGCTCGTTTGCGCACCAAGGGCCATAAAGATCCGATGGCGATGGTGCAGGGTGCTCAACGCTCCATGCGGGTATCCCTGAATCGTGAGGTCGACCGGTTGGAAAACCATCTTTCAACCCTGGCCACCATTGGATCCACCAGTCCCTACGTGGGCCTGTTCGGGACCGTCTGGGGCATAATGAACTCATTCACCGCACTGGGTAATGTCAAGCAGCCGACCCTGGCCCTGGTCGCCCCGGGTATTGCCGAGGCGCTGATCGCCACCGCCATCGGTCTGTTCGCGGCCATACCTGCGGTGGTTGCCTATAATCGCTACTCAAATGATGTCGAACGCCTTAACAATCGTTATGACGACTTCGTCGAGGAGTTTGCGACCATCCTCCAGCGTCAGGCCGTTGCCTGATCGGGCGGACGAAAATGAGTCGCCAAAAGAACCGTCGCCGCCCCATGTCGGAGATCAATGTCGTGCCTTACATTGACGTGATGTTGGTGCTGTTGGTGATTTTCATGATCACCGCGCCCCTGCTGACCCAGGGGGTCACAGTGGAGTTGCCCCAGGCCGATGCGGAGCCCCTGTCCAATGAAGTGGATGAGCCGTTGGTTGTGACGGTCGATCGAGCGGGGGAAATGTTTATCGATATCGGTCAGGACAAGGACCGGCCGGTCGATCCGGACACGCTCGTCAAGCGGGTCCGGGCGGTCCTAAAACACAAGCCGAAGACCCCGGTCATGGTGCGTGGCGATAGCGGTGTGGCTTATGGGCGTGTGGTGGAAGCGATGGTGCTGCTGCAGGCCGCTGGGGCGCCGAGCGTCGGACTGATCACAGAACCGTCGGAGTCCTAACAGTGTTCGGGGTGCTCAAACGAAATCCGGTTTCGGTATTGCTGGCGGTCTTGTTGCATGGATTGATCCTGTTCTTCCTGGTGTTCGGCGTCGATTGGACGAATCCGACCAAGCCGGCAACGCCCAAGACGGATATCGTGCAGGCCCATACCGTGGATGCGGAGCAGTTGAGACAGGCCGATGCCAAGGAGAGGGAAGCCGAACGGCAGAAGCAACTGCAACAGGAAAAACGCAAGCGGGCGGAAGAGGAAAAACGCCGGCAAGCGCAGGAACAGCAGCGTATCGCCGAACAAAAGGCCGAGCGGCAGAAGCGGGAGGCCGAGGCAAAGCGACAGGCCCGGATAAAGAAGGAGAGGCTGGCCAAGGAGGCGAAACAAAAGGCGGAAGCAAAGCGTAAAGCGGAAATAGAGAAGCGCAAGGCCGAACAAGAAGCGAAACGCCTGGTCGAAGCGAAGCGTAAGGCCGCCGTCGAGGCAAAACGAAAGGCCGAGGCCGCCGCTGCCCAGGCCGAACGTGAGCGCGCCCTGCAGACGCAGTTGGCCGCAGAGCAGAATAGCCGCGAGATCGATCGCTATGTGGCTGTCATCAAACAGCAGATCGAGCGCAGTTGGCTGAAACCGGGGCAAAGCGATGATCAGCTCTCCTGCGTCGTCCAAGTGCGCCTGATTCCTGGTGGTGATGTGGTGCCGGGCGGCGTCAGCATCATCAGAAGCAGCGGCAATGCGGCCTTTGACCGTTCAGTGGAGACAGCGGTGTATAAGGCCGCCCCGCTGCCGGTGCCGAGCGGGTTGTTGTTTGAATCGTTTCGCACGCTAAAGTTGAACTTTAAAATGAAATAGTAACTCATTATTATGATTAAGAAAAATCTATTTATTCTACTCGCATTGCTGATCTGGCAACCGCTGTTGCATGCCGAGTTGACCATCGAGATCACGGAAGGTGTCGAGGGCGCCCTGCCGATCGCCGTGGCGCCTTTCGCCTGGCAGGGAAGCGGTTCTCCGCCCGAAGACATCGCCGCCGTGATCAACGCCGACCTGCAACGCAGCGGCCGGTTCAAGACCCTCCCCCGGGCCGATATGCCGGCCAGGCCCGGCACGGTTGAGGAGATCGAATTCAAGGACTGGCGCACCCTGGGTGTTGATAACCTGGTGGTCGGTCAGATGCAATCGAACGGCGCCGGCGGTTATCAGATACAGTTTCAGTTGCTGGATGTGTTCCGGGGTGAACAGCTTACCGGTTACAGCATACCCACCACGGCGCCGAATCTACGCAGCACCGCTCATCGGATCGCCGATCTGATCTATGAAAAACTGCTCGGCGTGCCGGGGGCGTTTGCTACCCGCGTGGCCTACATCACCTCCGTGAAACAGCCTGAGGGGGAGACCCGCATTGATCTGAATATCGCCGACGCGGACGGCCACAACCCTGAAACCATCGTCAGCACCAGCGAACCCTTGATGTCACCGGCCTGGTCGCCGGATGGTTTGAAGATCGCCTACGTCTCGTTTGAGGGAGGACAGTCCGCCATCTACGTGCAGGGGGTCTACACCGGTAAACGCCGGAAGATCACCGCCTTCAAGGGGATCAACAGCGCGCCGGCCTGGTCGCCGGATGGGCGGAAATTGGCCATGACCCTGTCAAAAGACGGCAATCCCGATATCTTCATCTATGATCTGATCACGCGGAAGCTGCAACCGATTACCCGGCACTACGCCATCGATACCGAACCGGCCTGGTCACCGGACGGGCGCAGCATCGTTTTCACCTCGGACAGAGGTGGCAAGCCGCAGATCTATCGCGTCTCGGCCTTTGGTGGAAAGGCGCAGCGCATCACTTTCCAAAACAGCTACAATGCGCGAGCCTCTTTCTCTCCGGACGGCGAACTGCTGACCCTGGTGACCCGTGAAGAGGGGAAATACCGGATTGCCGTACAGGATCTCGAATCCGGCGTCATGCAGGTGCTCAGTCAGGGCAGTCTGGATGAGTCGCCGAGTGTGCGCGAACCGGTTTGGTCACCTATTAAGCAATAACTGCACGGTTGGTAAGGAGGATTTTTCATGAATAAAGTGCTGATACTATGGGCTCCCCTGTTGTTCTCTCTACTGTTGGTGGCCGGTTGTTCCTCGACCCCGACCAGCGAGGCGGCGGGCGCGGAGGTCTCTGAGCAGTCCACGGGCGCTGATGGCACTGCCGGAGGGGAGGCGTCCACTTCCGCCGCCAGCCAGAGTGGTGAGTGGTACGGCGATCCGCTGGAGAATCCCAACAGTCTGTTGGCGACCCGGGTGATCTATTTCGATTTCGATCAGAGTACGGTTCGCACCGATTACCTCGATGTGATTCAGGCCCATGCCGATTATCTGGCGGCCAACCCGCAGATGGTGGTTCGACTGGAAGGTCATGCCGATGAGAAGGGCACCCGGGAGTACAATCTCGGCCTGGGCGAGAACCGCGCCAACGCTGTGCGCAGCCTGATGCTGGCGCAGGGTGTGTCGGATAATCAACTGATCGTGGTGAGCTATGGCGAAGAACGGTCGGCGGCATTTGAACACAACGACGAGTCCTGGGCGCTCAATCGGCGCGTTGAACTGATCTACTGATTCAGGAGTTAGCGATGACCTCTTTGTTCAGGACACTCCCGCTCTGCACCATGCTCTTTTTCTGTGGTGTGGCGACGGTTTCCGCTGCGGAGAGCGGCAAGCAGACGCTGGAACAGCGCCTGCAACGGCTTGAACGCATACTGCAGAATCAGAGTCTGGCCGATCTGGTTATGCAACTGCAGCAATTGCGCCAGGAGGTACAGCAGTTGCGTGGCGAAATGGAGTTGCAGAAGCACACCATGGATGCGATGAGTCGCCGTCAGCGGGATCTCTATCTGGATATCGATCAACGGCTATCGCGATTTCAGCCCGATAGCGCCGTTGTGGCGCCTCCTCCCGTCACGAAGGGTCCGGCTGCGCCGGGTCAGCCGGTCACTACCGTTGCGGTGCCCGCGCCTGTCACGTCGGTCGCGCCACCGGATCCGAAAAAAGAGGCTACCGCTTACCAGAGTGCATTCAATCTGCTGAAACAGGGCCGCTACAAGAAGTCGATCAGCGCTTTCTCGAACTTTCTCAAGGAGTATGCCGGAGGGAGTTACGAAGACAACGCCCAGTATTGGCTGGCGGAAGCGAGCTATGTCAATCGGGATTTCGACACCGCCTTGGGGGATTTCTCCAAAGTTGTCGGGAAATACCCGCAAAGCCCGAAGATACCGGGTGCGATGTTGAAAATGGGATACATCTACTACGAAAAGCAGAACTGGGATGCAGCGAAGAAGGTGCTGCGCGAATTACAGGGTAACTATCCCGTCAGCACCGAGGCGCGCCTGGCCGAGAAGCGGTTGCAACGGATAGCCAAAGAGGGGCGCTGAGCCGGTCTCAAATCCGTTCCTGATCGTTCGGCATGTCGCATCTTCGCATCACTGAGATCTTTCACTCCCTGCAGGGAGAGGGCAGGAGTACCGGTTGCCCGACCGTCTTCGTGCGTCTGACCGGTTGTCCGCTGCGCTGCGGTTATTGCGATACCCGGTATGCCTTTAGCGGCGGAGAGTGGCAAACGATTGATCGAATCATGCAGCAGATCGAAAAGTATCAGGCTGAGCATGTCTGCGTAACCGGGGGCGAGCCCTTGGCTCAGCAGGGTTGCGGTGAACTGCTTACGGCGCTGTGCGATGCCGGCTATCGGGTCTCCCTGGAGACCAGTGGGGCGAGGGACATCAGCGGCGTCGATTCTCGGGTTGCCAGGGTGATGGATCTCAAGACACCGGGTTCAGGCGAAACGGAAAGAAACCTGATGTCGAACCTCGATTGCCTGACCCTCGACGATCAGGTCAAGTTCGTCATCACCGGCAGGGCGGATTACGAATGGAGCCGTCAGTTGTTGCAAGCGCATCGCTTATCGGAAAAATGCGAAGTGCTTTTTTCCCCCGCGCAGCAGGAACAGGACGCCACCCAACTGGCGGAGTGGATCATTGAGGATAGACTGAACGCCAGGTTCCAACTGCAACTTCACAAGCTCCTCTGGGGCGACCAACCGGGAAGATAGTCAATGCGGGCTAGCGCGGTCGTTTTGCTCTCCGGTGGTTTGGATTCCGCGACCGTGCTGGCGATTGCCCGTAGCCGGGGCTATGACTGTTATGCCCTGAGCATGGCCTATGGTCAGCGGCACGTTGCCGAATTGGCGGCGGCTTCGCATGTCGCCTCATCGCTAAAGGCATTGGATCACAAGGTGATTCATATCGGACTCGATGACATCGGAGGCTCAGCCTTGACCGACACCTCCATCCAGGTGCCGGAGGAGATGAGTGAAGGCATTCCCGTGACCTATGTGCCGGCTAGAAACACGCTGTTTCTTTCACTGGCATTGGCTTGGGCGGAGGTACTGGATGCCCATGATATCTTCATCGGGGTCAATGCCGTTGACTATTCAGGCTATCCCGATTGCCGCCCGCAGTTTATAGAAGCCTTTGAAAGGTTGGCCAATCTGGCCACCAAGGCGGGAGTGGAGGGAAAGCCGTTTCATATCCATACCCCGCTGATGAATCTGAGCAAGGCAGAGATCATTCGCCAGGGCAGTGAGCTGGATGTGGATTATGCGCTCACAGTCTCCTGCTACCAAGCCACCTCGTCAGGGGAGGCTTGCGGTGTCTGCGATTCCTGCCGTTTACGGGCCAATGGCTTTACGGAGGCCGGTATTGCCGATCCCACCCCATACCTGGAGCAATGATAGCGGCGTAACGTCTTGATGTAGAGATGTAGAAACGAGTCCAATGTCAGACATCATTTAACATAATATACATTATGACCCAAATACGGCTTCCCAACTCTGATGCTCTTTTCGGGTATAGCCTTGCTCAAGCACAAGGCTGACAGCATCAATTCTTTACCTGAAGTTTCACGCTTGCATGGACTATCTCAGCTAGTGCCTCTTCCAGAGCCTCTACACAAAAATCAAATTCCACCTTTCTTTCCTCCATTGTAAAGTTTCTCTTTTGGGCCAGAAAGTTTTGTAGCACTTGTTGGTCAGTTTCGGGAACTGCCGATGGACCGTAGCATAGCCTCGCATTGTGATTCGAGCGCTGCGTCCGCCTCGGGCGCATCGAGCATTCTTGTAGCGATCTGCTACAATGTGGGGCGTGACATTGAAATGAGGAAATCACCGATGGCTAAAGCCGCCTCCCCTATCCGCTTGCAGGATGAGTTGATGCAGGCCGCCTCACTGATCGGCGAGCAAGAGCATCGCAGCGCCGCTGAGCAAGTTGAGTACTGGGCATCGCTGGGCAGGAAGATCGCTCGGCAGGTGAATCCTGACACCCTGCTGGAAGTGGCGGCAGGGCTTGCCTGTATCAAGGTGGAACCAACCGTAGGCCTCCCGGTTGATCCCAAGGCGGTGTTTGCCGCCGTGGAGGCTCAACGTCACTCGGGCGTCCTCGTCCAAGAGGTGACGACGGCCACCCCCACCTACCAGGCGTCCCCCACCTATCCTGGCTATCTGGAGCAAATCGATAAACAGGGAAATCGGACAGTCGGTAGGTTCCAAAATGGCGTCTTTACCCCACTGACTGGGCAGGAGGCTTGAGTCTGGACAAGCAGCTATGGATGCTGGTCGGCGGTAATGGCGCGGGTAAGAGCACATTCTACGAATTGTTCTTGAAATGCCTTGGCTTACCCTTTGTCAATGCCGACAATCTGGCGAAAATCGCCTACCCGGAAGACCCGGAGGGTCGCAGCCGGGATGCCGCGAAACTTGCCGAAGGAATGCGGAAAAACCTGTTGCTGTCCGGCCAGAGTTTTTGCTTTGAGACGGTGTACTCCCACCCTTCCAAAATTGATTTTGCGGCCGAAGCAAAGGCCCTTGGGTACTACGTGGTGCTGGTCATGATCCACCTCAGCGACACGAGTCTGAACCAGGCGCGAGTGGCCGAAAGGGTCTCAGAGGGCGGTCATTCTGTGCCAGCTGAGAAGATCGTTACTCGTGTGCCCAGGATGCTGGCGCATGTGCGGATGTCGATTCCGTTATGCGATCTCGTGAGAGCATATGACAACTCATCCCAGGATGACCCGTACCAGCGGGTATTTACGATAGAGCACGGGATAACAACAAAACATCTCAATCCCCTGCCCGGCTGGGCTGAGCGGTTGTTGTTGGTGGCTGAGTGAACAGCCAAGGAACATCATCACCTTGCGGAACGATTCAAGCTTAGTAACTGACATTGACGGGTGAGCGGCAATCGATCTTCCTGAGCGATCATTTCTTGCCGTTCGGACCGTGAATCCTTTCCAGCCCGTGTTCTAAAAAATCCCGTTCCATTGTCAATTGGCCAATCTTGGCATGCAGCTCTTTTACCTTTTCGTCTGTCTCTTCACGCTGTTGCCGCCCACGACCAAACAGCTGATCTGCATCGTTAAGCAATCGTTTGCGCCAATCCTGGATCTGATTTGGATGTACGTCAAACTGTTCTGCCGGTTCAGCCAATGTCCGATCATTTTTAACGGCTGCCAGGGCTACTTTTGCTTTGAAGGCCGATGAAAGAGGGGTATCTATTATATTGAGCTTAAGAACCTTGGAGCGATCAAATCGTTGGGAACAGTTCTGGGGGAAAGTGAGCCAATTTGGCGTGGGGTGCTAATATTCTACATCATGCTGTAGCTACACCCTATGAATAGGTCTCTTTGTCTCATTTCACTCTCTTCTTTGCGTGGGTCTTTCTACGGCCATCGCACAACCGATTCATCCGATATTTACGTCTCGAACATTCGGCGGCTCCTTACAGGCATGCCTCATACCCACGGTCTTTAACAAGTCCCATCAACCTCTTACGTGTTCCGCCTTTCACCTCTATCATCCTTGATACTGACCCGGCGTTTTACCCTCGGTTATGTCACCATAACCTCACAGGCATCAGGCTTTACGATTACTATGGCTTCATCTGAAGACCCCCGTCCTATCACGTATCACGGGTGGCAATTTTGGACTCCGGCTTCCTTCAGATCCCTCATTGGCACCTGCTCGGCCCCTTCCGTGGGGTTCCCTCCTCCGTAAGGTGCGAACCGGTGTTTCTTCGGGCACCCTTGCCTTCGCCTACATGTTCCCTTCTCCTAAGGGCCATGGCTGGACTTGCACCAGCTAGCCGACTACCATGCCGGTCACACGTCACGTAGCTGCGCAACGTGACCTACGGATTTCTAAACAGACATCCACGCAAAATTACCTGAGATTTGAATGGGTGGTGAGATGGACGCTCTAGCACTCTTTCAAGATGATATTGAAAGAGTACTATGATGGAGTCGTCAATTGCGCACCACTCTGCCGGCAGGTGCGAATCTGTCTCTCCCAGGCATGCTGGCGCGCGCCATTGCGTCCGTGGTCGGTCTCCTGCTGCGAATCGTATTGCCTTGTCAGGGTATCTGCTCGCTGGTCGTGTTCACGCATGGCACGGCGTACTTGAACAATGAGTCTGCGGCGGGATCTCCCCCTCAAGCGCCTGATTTCGGCGACCAGGTCTCTATAGCAGAGTCCTACGATATCGTAATGACCTTGTTCGTGGGCAAGCAGGGTTGCGTTCTTACCCGATACAACCACCCAGGAGCCGGATTGATTTAACACCATTCGAAATTCGACCACACCGAGTCGGTATTCCCCGTTTTCCTGCTCATAGGTCAAGCGGCCGGGACGAAAACCGATTGAAATCCCGGCATCCTCGGATTCACCCCGTGGCCGGCTCTGGATGTCGCTAAAGTCACTCCATGCCAACTGTCTTGGCCAACCCGACAAAGTCGGACCGGCTTGAGCCGTCGAGGCGCCTGCACCCACCGGCTGCGCGGAACTGAAGCCGGCATGGGGCAGGTCCCGGGAGGGTCCGGATGGAACCGGACGGTTATTTCGTGCAGGTGACGGTGTTTCACACATAGCGCTTTCACCCCAGTACTCTTTCAAGGTGATATTGACGGGTTCAGAGCCACCCAGGTGATCCAAGGCAAGGCGCAGTCCGAGGGAATGGCATGCCCTTTTCAAGGACTGCAACGCAGCATTGGATCACCTGGGTGGCTCCCTGCGGGCGAGCCGGGAAGCGGTCGCCCGCGGTGTTGCGCCTCTTGACAAGGGCTTGCCATTGCCTGCTAGGCCTGCCCATTACCCACAAATATTTCCACCCTTTAAAAACAATGAGTTACAAACCATGCCCCTAACAGCCAACAAAAATATGAACCTCAGGTTATGTCATGTCTGTTCCCATGTTTCAGACTTATGGGTAATGGGCAGTGCTAGGCGCGCCTAGCACTCAACCGCTTCCCGGTTCGCTGAACCCGTCAATATCACCTTGGAAGAGTACTATAGATAGAAAAACAGCAACAGACCCACCAGGAAAAAGATAACCGCCACCCGAGACCTTGCCTGGAAAGCGGGGTGGGTCGTCTCATTTGAACCTCGCCGGTAGTCGCGCAATGCCGATCCGGCATAAAAGGCGGATAGGACAATGAACAGCAGCGGCAGCCAAAACTTCATTTCGATCATGCTAAACCCAGCGCTCTCATTTGATGCCTGGCTGTGGCCGAGGTATTGAAGAAGGGCTCGTCCGGGCTAAGCATCGCCAGTTCGATCGCTGCGGCGCGGCGTTGTCGCTGATAGCCGTTTTTCAGGACTTGCGTACAGTATTCCCGAGTGATCGGCTGACCGCAGAGGAGACGTTGTCCGGTGGGAAACCGGTCTTGATTCGCTGCCCACCAATCCGCGATCAGTTGCGGTTCAGGCCAGGGCAGATCCTCATCGGTATCCATGGCCACATCCTCGTCTTCGGGATTTTCCGTCGGCCCGGCGTCGAATCCCTCCGGCGCTTCGCCTTCCAGGTCTTGATACGCCAGATCCAACCCGGTTATCAGGCTGAGCGCCTCACCGGCGACACGCGCCAACTCGGCCGTTTTCATCTTCTCGATCAGCCAGGGTATGGATGCCGGATCACCGAAACAGCCGCTCCCCTGCACCACCAGTCTGGCAAGTTCCGGCCTAACGCTGAGCTCTCTGAGCCATTGTACCGCTGTCGGCATGTCCATGGCACGCAACGCCAGTTCAAGCGCAGGCTCGCTGAAGGGAGACGGTGTTTCCACGAAACCTCGCAAGGATGTCGATCCCCTGGCTTCGCCGAGTAATGCCCCAGACCAAGCGGACCAAAAACGGCAGCCTTCATCATCATCCTGCAGATGATCGATCAAGGATTGACCCAGGTCACGGCGGCGGAGTTCCCCAATACAGCGCAGCGAGCGGGCGCGCACCAGAGGGTCGGCATCATCGACTGCCCGGGCCAGGTAGGCGCCGCAATCAACTCTTTGAATCGAACATGCGCTTACTCCGAGCCGTCTCAACAGCGCAGCGTCGGCGTTCAGCCAGTTCACCACATGACCTTGCAGTTTTTCTTTTTCCACCCAGCCAAGCGCGGAGACAAGTCCGGAGGTGGTTTCGGGCGCTGCCTCCACTGTCTTTAGAACAGCCTCCAATCCCGCTTCTCTTGCGCCATCCAAGGCCATGTAGCCGGCGGCGAACACCTCCCCTATCTCCGACAGTTCGAGCTGCTCTTCACAGAGCCCCCACCCGGCATCGCCGGCAACCCGTAAACCGTCAAGATGCGCCTCTATGCGCTCTTCAAGATCATACAGGTCCTTCAGGGTATAGTGCGGCGCCGAAACGGCATCGTCACGCAGCAACCAGAGAAAGGCGGCTTCTTCGGCGTGCTGAGAGATGATCTGTTCGATGGTCACTTTATGTATTTCCTGTAATCTAAGATCGACATGAAGATCATCATTACATCATCGTAAATTCCTTCCATGCACGTCCATCAAACATTAGTATATGCTGCTCCCCAATTGACCATAAATAATTTTCTCCGGAAAATAATCTATGGAACGTCAATTTCTCACCTGGAATCTGGATATCGAGATGTTCAAGTTCATCCCCATCGAGACAATCGATTCCCTTGCTGTGTACAAAGTACATGCGGTCGTAGTGCCTAGCACAGTCCCAATATCTTTTATCGTCTTCCATCTCCCCTTTCACTTCCCATAGATCATCTCTTCCTTTTAGTATCAGGCCGTTATAGCCTGCCAAAAAATATTCATCGGCCGAATAGCTCCCTATACAAAGAATATGCTGATTCGTAGGAATATCTATCTTTCTCCAATTAATACCATTAAACATACGCACTTCACCGTCCAGCCCTACCCCATAGATTTCTTTGACACCACTACCGCCAATGTCTTGAAAATCCGGCGAGTCATAGCTACGTAAACCATGATCATACCTCTTCCATAAATCAGACTCTAATAGATACAATTGCGAAAACTGCCCACAACAAAGAACATCTGCGCCTAACACTCTAATTCTGACAAGGTCACAATAATCCTTGGAGTCTTCAATGCTCCAGTCTTCGCGAGAACTCAATATGTCATTTAAAGTCATGTTAGAAGACAGGCTGTATCGTGTAATGTTGCCTGATTTTCCTAAAACAAATACGTCATCACCACAATTAACAATTCCAATATAGTAATCATTGTCTAAGGGCAGTTCATGAAACATAGAGCCATCAAAATACATCACCGAAAAATCTAAATCTTCGGCCTCAATGTTTTTTCTAAAAATTGCTGCAATATTATCTTCCCGAAGCACACACGCACCGATGATCGTATAGTCGCTGATTGCTTTAATAAACATAACTGAACTGATCTCATGTTACTGGCGTGGTAAAGCATCAGGCATCTTAACTTTCACACCCATTTGTTTATGGCCTTGTTTCAACTGTGATTCCAAGCATTCTTTTGAACATCCAATTTTCGCCCCAGATTTTGCGCCCAACTCACAGGCTTTTCCTAAGGTTAACTTCTTGCCCGGATTGTTTTTCTTATACTGTTTTTGCAAGCGATTATATTCCCGACCGACAATCCCGTGTTCCTTTAAAGGATCATTGTGATCGTCGCCATCCACGCATAGACAGGGTGCCCCAATATCACTGTAACCAGTCGCGGCATCTTTCTTGCCCCGATCCGCGTGGGCTATAAATGAAGATGACGGAACAAGGTGGTGCGTAGTTTTTCCGTCACAACAGTTATTAGTGGCTTTTTTACTTTTATGCGGCTGTAAAGCGCACTTCAGAGCCTTTTTACAATTCCCATCGCTACACATTGAATCAATTGATTGTTTGCGTTTAACCTCATCTCTCATCTTATAGACAAATACATGCGCATAAACATCTTTTCCTTCAGCATCTTTCTCTGTTTTAAGACAATGTTTCTCTATTTTTGATGCTACACTTGCGCATGGCCCTCCACCTGCAAATGCGGCACTATCCAGATACGGCCAAGTTGGAGAATTGCCAGGGAAAGAGGAATGATTGTGGGTCGTTAGATCTAAATGTCGAACAGCATTCTTTCCTTCAATCTTCACATCCATTGACCAAGCACTAAAGTAAATCTTTCCTCTGTTTACACTGGTTATCACACCTTTTTTTGCGGCGCTACCTGCCTCATCACCATATGACTTTTTAAAGTGGGACTTATTTTTTAACATAGCTTCCTTGCCGGAGATCTTAACCTTCTTGCTTCCCTTTGCCGTATCTTTCGCCATCCCTGTATTTGGGTATGGAATTGGCACTCCCGGTGGCGTGGCAGGATTCTCCGGTGGCGTCATGCAGACATCGGGAAAGGCGCAGATCGACTTTCCGTCCGCTTTTTTACAAGAAATCTCACGGCCGTTCGCGAAGACATCATTGGCCATGTTCACTCACTCCTATAACCATTCCATCACCAACGAGGCGCGCTTGCCGTCGTCATTGCCCATGTGTGCGAACATGCGCCGACCTTTCGTATAGCCTTTCTCACAAGCTGCTTTCAGTATCGCAAGCATGACCACGCCCTGCGCCGACCCGACTTCGCCAATGCAGTCGGCCGGATGCCAGATATCGAACTCCTCCTTGCGTTTGCGCAAGGTGCGGCTGAGCGCCAGGCTAGCCTCCTTGAAATAGTACTGCTCACCGGAGAGATCGGTAATGCGGAAATCGAGATCGCCCATTTCGCAACCGGCATCCTGGAGCGACTCCTTGATGGCGGCCGTCAATCCTTCGGCCCGGAGCGGTTCTTCGCTCTCCACATGCGCCATCTCAACACCGAATCCCAAACCTTGGCAACATAGCACCTCACTTCCTTTATCGAATGGTGACTCGACCACCAGTGCCGCGCCGGCTTCACCGGGGATGAAGCCGTTGGAGTTGTTGCTGGTGAACAACCGACCCATCTCTTCATAGTAGGCTAGGGTCGGTCCGACCAGGAGGGTATCGGTGGCCGCTATGATCACCTGCTTGACGCCCTGTTGATGGATCAGTGTACGCGCGTGTTTGATCGCAATGGCGACGGCGACATGGCCGGTTGCGATCACACGGGATGCGGTATGGAACTCCATCTCCAACTCATCCTGGAGATCGAGAAAAAGCTGATTGTCGTCATCGATGGTACGGCCGGGCCGGGTCTGTTCAGCCAGACAGAGCAGCAGCGGTGTATTTGCCGGTTCAATATCACCAACCTCTTCCAGACACTCTCTGATGGCCGCCATTGCCATCTTAATCAGCTTGGCTCTTCCCCGCCAGGGTTGATCCAGCGGCGCCTCGCAGCCGATGATCCATTCACCGCCACTGTCCATGAAACGGGTCTCCTGGAAGTTGTCGATGGCACAGCGGATGGCGGCGCAACTGGCAGACGCGCCCAGCCCTACGCCGGTGACCATGCCCGCACCGGTTATCGCCAGCGGCAAGCCCATCAATCCTCCTCCACGGCTTCGGCCTGCTTTTCGCGTATCAGATGATCCAGTGAGGGATAGTAGGTTTTGTCAAGTTCCCTTGCTCGCCACCAGGCCTTGGATTTCTCACCCACCAGCACTTGTGAAATCTCGAAGATGTTGCGTTTCAGAGGAATGGCGACACGCCAAGTCATCGTGAACAACCCCTCATCGGGCTCAAGAACAATGGTATCGATGACCCCCTGCTGCTCTTCTTTGCCACCATCCTTGCGAAAGAACACCACTGGCATCTTCACTTGAGGCAGTTGAAAGCTGATCTGGCCGCCCGGTGTTAGATTCTGTAGAAAAATGCCTTCACCACCTTGCGGATAAGGTATCTGCTGATCTTCAGGTGCAGCCTGATAATAATGGTCATCGAAATCCGCAGGCAGGAAGGGAAAGGTATTGTCGATCCAGTCCTGATCATAGGTGCCGGCCAATTTGTAACGCGGCTCCCAACCTCTGCCCAAGGGGGAGAACGCCATCGGACGATAGATCGTATTCGGCATGGTCACGGCACGCTTCAACTCTTCGGTATTAGGCATGGGGGCGCCGTCCACCAGTGAACGACTCAATTGTTGATGAAAGCCTTTACCCACTGGATTCTGCATAAAGGCACTGTGTTTCTTCTCATTCTCATGAAAATTATCCAGGCCGCCAAATGCGTGATCGTAGGTAATCGGTTTTACCGTGAACTGGTCTGAATAACCGGGGCTGATTGCTACATTGCCCGATTCCCAAAAACGATCTCCGGTAACGATAAAAGACTTGAAAGCTGAACCGACACGTAAACTCACCTCGACACGAGATGCAGCTTGACCTCCAGGTGCATAGGCGCTGCCGATCAGCAATACGTCGCACCGTTGCTTAACCGGTGCGTAATCCACTTCATAAATTGGTGCAGAAAATCCAGGCTCGCCGGTAAAGGTATCTGCCTCTATCAAGGGTTTCTGGACTTCGGCCAGGACTGGGTTGTCACTCCTTTTAGGTATCGTGAAAGTGCCTTTTACAGCCACCACCAGCAACTCCCGCCCATCGGGCTGCATGCCCATGGTGTAACCGGCCTGCATTGGAGTCGCATTGAGCAATTCCATGCTAGTTGATCTGTACCGATCCGCCCTTGACGCGATTCACTCCTGATGAACGACTCAAGAGATAATTGCCTCGAAGGATGATCTTACCGGTCCGGGTCAGGGTTATACTCGCCTTGCCGCACTTGAGAACGATCTCTTTCTTGGCAGAAAATTCTATCCGCTCACCGTCCAGATCCGCTGTCATGGGAGTCTTTTCCAAACCTTGCTTTTCCGGATGCTGAATCCGGCCGATGATGAGCGGATGAAGTGGATCCCCATTCTCGAACAGCAAGGCTACTTCCCGACCAATATCTTGTTCGCTGAATCGGATGGTTGTCTGAGCGACGACACAGTCTGGTTTCGGGTTGCCGGGAAATGCCACCAAGGGTTTATGGTTATCGTTCAAACCCACGAGCACACCAATCACGACACCATCCAACCGAGTTTTGGATTGATCCGACTGCTTTTGTGGCAAGGCTTCTGTAATAAGTTGTGACACGCCAATTCCCTCCGCTATTCCTGAGTGACAAATGAGTCGCTGTTGTCGAATCAGACGTTAACGATCAGTTCTGCATAATTTTCTTTCCCTTCATGATGACATTCTTACCGGCCTTGACATTGATCCCACCAGATCCCTTGACGGTGATATCCTTGCCTTGAATCGTTATGGTGCCGTCTTTTTTCATCGCAATCGATGCCTTGCCGGTCTTGATCACCACCGAATCCCCCGCTTCGATGACAAGGTTCTTGCCCACCGTCAGGGCGTCGTTCTCTCCGACGGTTGTGGATTGCGTCTTGCCGATGGAGAGGGAGCGATCTTTGCCGATGCTTTCGGTCAGACCGGAAGCGACCTGCATCGTCTTAGAGGCGCCGACCGTCTCGTTCATCCCGGCGCCGACGGTTACCTGATAACCGGCGCCGATGGTAAGTTCCTTGGCCGCACCGATGGTTTCGGCCTTGTTGACACCGATGTTCTCTGTCTTATTGCTGCCGATATCGACGGATCGGTTGCTACCGATGGAAACGGTCTCGTTAACGCCCACTTTTTCAGTCCGGTTAGCCGCAACGGTGATATCTTCGTTGTTGCCGACAAATTCCGTCCGGTCGTTACCGATGCTGATCTTCTCGTCATGCCCGACCGTCTCGGTTCGGTCGTTACCGACACGGGTCGTCTCATTGTTTTCGACCAGATTGTCCTGGTTCTTTTCAGCATGAACGTAGACCTGCTCGCTGCCCTTCTTGTCTTCAAAGCGGATCTCGTTGAAGTTCTCTCCCGAACCCCCTTTGCTGCTACGGCTTTTAAGGCCGCTCTGGGTCATGTTCGCAGGGAGCGCATAGGGCGGCATCTGATCGGCGTTGTAGACACGACCGGTGATGATCGGACGGTCAGGGTCGCCTTCGAGAAAGTCGACAATGACTTCCTGCCCGATACGCGGGATATGCATGGCGCCCCAGTTCTTACCCGCCCATACCTGGGCGACGCGCACCCAGCAGGAGCTGTTTTCATCACTACCGCCGTAACGGTCCCAATGGAATTGCAGCTTCACCCTGCCATACTCGTCGGTATAGATCTCCTCGCCCGACTTGCCGACCACCACGGCCGTTTGCGGTCCCTGGACCATGGGTTTGGGCGTGGTCCGCGCAGGCCGGAAGTTCTCCTTGCTGTCCATGCAGGAGAATTCACAGATGAAGACCGGTCCCCCGGCGATATCGGGAACGGACTCGAAGGCATCCGACTGGAGTGAATAGGTTGCGCGGGATAGCAGATATTCCCGATTTTGATCCCCCCTGGGATGTTCTGTGAGGGTGAACAGCCCGCCTACACAGACCCCCCGGGCATTGGCTTCACCTTCAAGCACTTCGTGGCCGGACTGAATCTCTTCGATACGATTTCTGGCATAGCTATCGCCATCTGGTGTCTTCTCATACTCACCGGGATAGTCGAAGATCTCATACTCGGCATGGGGGTGGCTTCTCGGCAGGGGCGCATTGGAAAAGAGATCCGACTTGGGTTTCTTGAAGTCGTAATCCGTGTGCGCATAGCTGCCGGGCTGCACGGACTTGGTAAATTTCCAGGCATGAATGTAGTCTTTCCAACGGGTGGATCCCTGCTCGCTCGGCGGCACGTAGGGTATCTCGGCATAGGCCTCGAGCACGCTGTGGGAGCTGTAGTCGTCGCACAGTATCAGGGTATGCTTACCGGCAACGTGAGTGAAGTGGTAGTAGATGCCCTCTTGTTCCATGAGACGGCTGACGAAATTGAAGTCTGTCTCCCGGTATTGGACGCAATATTCCCAGTCGCGGTAGGAACCGGTCAGTTTGTCCTCGAATTCGGTAAAGCCATTGTCGCGGAACACCTCTTTGACGATATCCGGCACCGCTTTGTTTTGAAAGATACGGCAATCGGAGGTGCGGGTAAGAAACCACAACCAGGGACGCAGGGTGGCGCGATAGTGAGCGAAATAGGCGATATGGCCGATTTGGGTGAACTGACTGACATAGCCGTCGAAGTAACGTTTACTGCCCTCGACCATATCCATCTCGACGGTCATCTGCTTGCCGAGGAGGTCATCCGGTGCGATGGCTTCGTCATCGCTCAGCAGGTCGACGGTGAACTCGAACAGACGCCCCAACTCCTCCCTTGCCTCCATACGAAGAATCAAGAGTACATCAGGCCCCAACGGGGTTTTTATCTGTAACTGCCGGTTACTCTGTGTGAACGCCATCCAAGACTCCTGCCCGATCAGGTAAGCATAGCAAAGAAAATCCCCCTTTCTAGCCCGTGCCTTCCATTCCAAACCGCAAAGCAGCGAGATAACGGGTAATGGGGTACGCCAGAGTATGTGTGTCAGAAGGTCTCCGGTCAATCAAATCCTGATGGTGCTTTTTAACTAAAGTTTCACGGTTTTTCCGAGTACTATAATGGACCCCGGTTTTTTTACGTGCGCTATGCGCGTTTTTTTGTGTCCGGTAGAACGACTCAATTATAACCATACCGTCAACAGAGGTAAAAAACGATTTTTCCTCATAAAAACAATAAGTTATAGTTGTATCGGCGTGCCGCATTTGTTATAATTTCCATTGCTAACCAATTGAAATAAATAGCAAACGGAAACTTCAGAAGACAGCACGATGCACCGGGATGCACAAAGGCCGCAGGCGCAGGAGCGGCCACCGGCCAGGCAGGCAACACCGCCGTTCAGGAAAACGTCTACCCCGCTCCGGGAAAGGGCAACCGGCTGCTCAGTCAGCGCAACGGCGCTACCCAAGACTATGCCTACAACGCCTCAGGCAGCCCGAAAAAGATCGGCGAGCGCCGTTACGACTACGACGAGCATCAACGCCGCGAGTTCGCCAATGTCATCCTGCGGATGCAGGCCGATGGGGCGTTTGACGCCCCCGAGTACGGCCGACCCTTCACCATCCGCTTCATGGGGCTGTTCGACAGCGTCAGCACATCCATGGCGGACGGTTCGGCCACCAACCGTTGCGGTTTTCTGTATGACTACACCCTCTCCGATCGCATCGGCCATGTGGCCCAGGCCTACGCCCTGAATGAACACCGTCCAATGTTTCCGCAGGTGGAAAGAAATGAATGTACAAGCAAATATCCAAGCGGTAAGTTCTCCAAGGATTCTCCGACAAATAGGATAAAGTGATATGTCAGAGCGATTGAAGTTCTCGGTCAAGCTGGGGAGGCATTCTCGCCGGAGAAGTAGCGAAGGTTCCGGCCCCCTGTCATGCGTCATCCTGGGAGAGTTCAGTGGCGCCGGCGTGCACCCCGCAATACACAAGGTCGATATCGATACCTTGGACACCCTCGTTGGCCGCTTGCAACCGAAACTGGCTATTCCATGGGATGGCGCGGATCAATCACTCTCTCTCCGCTTCGATGCTATGGATGACTTCCATCCCGATCGGCTGCTCAGCCGAATGGAGGGACTCCTCCCCTTAACCGCCGATGACGAGTCCTCGGCGATACCGCAGGATGATGCCGGGCAGCAAGCCGGGCAAATGGAACAGACGTCTGCGCAAGCCGAATCGGCACAGCAGACCCTGGCGCGACTCCTCGGTAAACAACCCTTGCAAGTCGAGCAACGTCAGCATCGTGCAGCAGCGGTTGCCGACACCAAGCAGTCCCTGATCCGATCAGCCGTCCGTCGCCTTGCACAAGGTTCGTTGCCGCCTGATGAGGCATCCGAATCCGCAATGGGGATGGCGCATCAGGCCCATCCCATCCAATCCGCCACCCTGTTGAGGCGGCTGCTCCGAAATGCATCCTTCCAGGCATTGGAAGCCCACTGGCGTTCCGTTGACTGGCTTCTCAGAAGCACAGAAGCGGATGAGGATATCCGGTTCCATCTCCTGGATACCACTCGCCACGCCTTGGAAACGGCATTGGCTGCGAGCGGGGATCCGGCAGACTCGTCGCTTTTTCGCTTGATTCAACAGCAGGTGACGACGGATCACGCTTCATCGGAAACCGATATTATGCTAATCGCTGACTTCTCATTCGCTCCCCGACGGCAGGACATAGCGTTGCTTGATGGCCTTGGCCGCATAGCAGCATCTTTAGGCGGCAGCTTGATCGCTGCTGCGGAACGGGTTTTTTTACAACACCACGCAACGGACGAGTCATCTGCGGATGCCTGGCATGCCTTCAGGGAAACCCCGGCGGCGAGCCGGATTTCCCTGCTGCTGCCGCGAATCCTGTTGAGATTACCCTATGGAACCGATACCGATCCCATTGATGCCTTCTCATTCGAAGAGCTGGACAGCAACTGGGAGATCAAACACCTGCTGTGGGGAAATCCTGCCTATGCGCAGGCGATCCTGCGGATAAGGCAGCGGCTGAACGAGCATGGATCCGGGGACACTGTAATCAGCGACTTACCGGCCTACTCCTTCGAAAGAGACGGAGAACGCTATTTGCAACCCTGCACGGAAGTCCTGTTGGAAGAGCGTCAGGCCCGTCTGCTGCTTGATCTCGGGCTTATCCCGGTGCTGGGTAGCGGAAACATGAATTGCATTCAGTTGCCCTGGCATCAAACCCTGGCGCCGATCGGCAGCCACTCCTTCGAATAACACCGATGGAACCCTCGCTCGAAATGCGCTGCAATCAGTTTTCTCAGGGAGGATGAGCACCTCCTATGCGCGGATAGGTGATAAGCTGAAATTCCCCCACCCGTCCGGTAATATTTCACTTCATCTGAAGCTCTTTTCATGTAGTATCAAGTACAATGATTTTGTGCTAAACATAATCATAAACGGGGATCGGTAAAAAAACCGACTTACCGCCCGAACGATGGCTGGCGTCCGGGAATGCTCAAAAATCACAATAGAATAAAGCTGCTGGAGCGGGACAATAGAGATCAACCCCATCACAAGACCTGAATTGTCGTTCATTACCACTCGACGGGGGACTCGGGATTAATGGCAAGCATTGATCTTGAACAACTTCGCAACGCGATTTCAGAGGAAGCGCCCACCGGCGCCGACCTGGAATACGATCCGCTGTTCGGCGAAATGGAGCGCGCCGCTGAAGGCAAGGAGGAGCAGCAGTTCGGCGACACCATCATCCCCGCGGAAGATCCCGACTGGCGCGAACTCAAACAGAAGTCGCTTCAGGTTCTGGCCCGAAGCAAGGATCTGCGCGCCGTCATCCACCTCGTCAGAGCGCTGGTGCATACCGATGGCTTCGCCGGACTCTCCGAGGGCCTGTCACTGATCAAAGGTTATCTTGACGACTATTGGGACTCGTTCTACCCGCAGCTCGATCCGGATGACGATAACGACCCGACGATCAGGATCAATACCCTGCTCAATCTCTGCGACCCGATCACCTTCCTGGCCGCTGTCGGCAAGGTTCCCGTGGTTGCCTCGACGGTGATGGGTGAATTCAGCTACCGGGATATCCAGATCGCGGCCGGCTTACTGAGTACGACCGATAGCGACAACCAGGAGCACTCCTCCGAGCAGATCGATGCGGCCTTTCGTGAGTGCCCGGGCGAGCAGGTCGAGGAAACCCTGTCACAGATACGACATGCCGCCGAGTCCATCGATACGATCGAGGACAAGCTCAATGAACTGGTCGGTATCGATCAATCTCCCGGTCTTCAAGCACTGGGAGAGTTGCTCAGGCAGATGGAAAAAGAGGTGGCGAAAAGGGCCGGGGTCGAATCCCTATCCGACGCATCGGAGAATATAGACGCATCGACACCGGCAGGACAGGCCGCAGGCGCGGCGCCGGGGACCATCAACAGCCGTGACGATGTCATTCGCGCCTTGGAGCGAATCAGCCGATACTATGAGCAGAACGAACCCTCCAGTCCGATTCCGCTGCTACTCGAGCGGGCGAGACGACTGGTGAAAATGGACTTTCACAAGATCGTTCAGGATCTTGCCCCCGGCGGCGCATCCCATTTCGATTTCCTGTGGAAACAGGAAGACAGATAGATGGGTCAAGGTTGATGCCGAAGGCATCCGATTTGATTGAAAACCATACCGAAAGGTATCGAGACAAAACAGAGAGGTAGATCGTGGCAAAAGAGAGCAGCCAAAAGTTCGTAGCCCGCAACCGAGCACCCAGGGTCCAGATCGAATATGACGTGGAGCTCTATGGGGCTGAAAAGCAGATCCAGCTACCTTTCATCATGGGGGTGATGGCGGATCTCTCCGGCAAGCCGGAAGAGGCATTGGCTCCCGTCACTGAGCGGAAAATGCTGGAGATCGATGTTGACAATTTCGACGAAAGACTGAAGGCGATGAAACCGCGTTCGGCCTTCAGGGTGCCCAACACACTGACCGGCGAAGGCAACATCAACGTCGATATCACCTTCGAGAACATGGATGACTTTTCACCGGCGGCGGTCGCCAAAAAGGTGGGGGCC
>JAHXHR010000039.1:28763-29341 GCA_025656505.1 Candidatus Thiodiazotropha sp. (ex Epidulcina cf. delphinae)
GCGTCAACTGCTCGATGCCCGCACCCAATTGGCGAACCTGCTGACCTATATGGACGGTAAATCAGGAGCGGAAGAGCTGATCGCCAAGGCGTTGAACGATTCGACATTGCTCCAGTCCCTCGCCTCCTCCCCCAACCCTGACGATGCATCATCTGAGGCATCCACCTCAGAAGAGGAGTAAAGCATGGCTGAAACAGATACCCAACAAACCCGGGGCGGTGAATCGGCCCTCGGCGTAGCGCCCGACGAATTTTCAGCACTGTTGCAGCAGGAGTTTAAGCCGAAGACCGAGCGCACTCGGGAGGCCGTGGTCAGTGCGGTGCAGACCTTGGCGGAACTGGTCCTGAAGGAGACAAGCACTATCTCTGATGATGCGGTGGAGACCATCGAAGGCATCATTGCCGAGATCGACAGGAAGCTGACCGAGCAGGTCAACCTGATCCTGCACCATGAAGACTTCCAGAAGCTCGAAGGAAGCTGGCGCGGACTGCATCATCTGGTGAACAATACCGAAACGGACGAAATGTTGAAGATTCGGGTGATGAATATCTCCAAACTGGAACTGGGCAAGACGTTGA
>JAHXHR010000040.1:0-28310 GCA_025656505.1 Candidatus Thiodiazotropha sp. (ex Epidulcina cf. delphinae)
CGACTTGAGCAGGGATCAGGCGCGGGCCAACTGGGACATGGGCAACGCCACCACCATCCTGGTTCACGACGGAACGGGCTCCACCTATTATGGCGCCTTGGATCCGAGCGCCGTACTGCCGGGACTGGCCGACGGCAATCCTTTCAATGAATCGCCCGCCATGGGTGCCGGTGCTCCCACGCTACGCTTCACCGAGACCCTGCACCGGGTCAACAGCCTGGGAACCTCTTTCGACTATGCACTCGAATTGGGCGATGTCCCACTGGTGCTCAGGGGTGAATTTCTCTACGACGAGGGTGAAAAACAACCGATCATAGATAAGTTCCTGCTCTCGATCGGTGATCTGACCAATGCGCTGAAGATGGAAGATGCGGACTACTTCAAGTATGTCCTTGGCGCCGATATCACCGTGGTCACCAACTTGTTGGTCAGCGGGCAGTTCATCCAGTTCCGTAATCTCGACTTTGTCAATGAGCCGGATACGTGCATCACTCAAACCGGCGCAACCCTTGATTGCAGTCGCTATACTGCCGATTTCCCGACCATGAACCTCTCCAACGGCCTGAAAAGGGGTTACGAGGACAAAGAGTTCTATTCGATCTTCTTCTCCAAACCCTTCGGCGATTCTCAGGAGCATCGCTGGAACAACATCTTCATCTATGAAGAGGGCGGCGGTAAGTGGAACCGCTTCGACGTGGAGTACAGCTTCACCGACACGGTGCTCGGCTCCGTGGAGTGGAACAACTACTGGGGCGAAGAAGATACGACCTTCGGTCAGTTCAATGAATCCTCAAACTTTCAAGTCGGCCTGAAATGGATTTTCGAATGATCCTTGAAGCGGATCTTGTTCAGTAATCGAAACAGGCGCGGGCGCCTGTTTTCAAACTGCGTTTTCAACGGGGAATGATCCATGAGTGGTTCTGCGTCAAACAACTCATCCGGCAATCAGTGGGCTGAGCGTTATGCGGATTTTGTGATCAAGTTTCGCCGGCCGTTGATGTTGATCCTGCTGGTGGCCACCATCATTGCCGCCCTGCAGATCAAGAATCTGGATATGCGTAACGATCCGGATACCCTGCTGCCCCCGAGTAACCGCTATGTGGCGACCAATCTCTATGCCGAACACAACTTCGGCATGGGCAACCTGATGGTCTTCGCGCTTCGCATCGACGAGGGCGATGTCTACAAGGGCTGGTTCGTCAACAAGGTTCAGGAGATACATGGTCGGCTGGTCTCCTTGGAGACCGCCCGTGAATCCAATTTCATCGACATCGCCGCAAAGAAGATCAAGTTCATGGGCACCGATGAGAATGGACTGGTATTCAAGCGTCTCATTCCTACCGAAGGTATCAGCGCCGATCCCGATACTGCGGAGAAGCAACTCGCATTCCTCAAGGAGGGCATCGAGGGTAATCCGGTCATGGGGCCGATGCTGATCGGGTTTGAAGATGCCGAGGGGAAAAAGTGTGAGTTTCAGGAGAAGGACGAGAAAAACTGCACCGCCAAGTCACTCTATATCATCGGCGACTACACCGATGAGGTGAAGGAGATCTATCTCCCCTGGGTGCGCGAAGTGCGGGCGATGATGGATGAATACGGGCAGGATGACCGCTTCGAAGTGCTGGTCGCGGGCGAACCCTACTTCCTAGCCTGGATGTTGGCCGACCTGGTCAACAAGTGGTGGTTGTTCGTGATCTCATTCGCCATCGTCATCGCCGCGCTTTGGTTTGAATTCCGTAACTGGCGCGGTTCCCTTTTCCCGATTCTCGGGGTCAGCGCCACGATCATACTGACCTTGGGGGTGATGGGTTTCTCAGCCTTCAAGCTGACCACCATGATGGTATTGACCCCGATGCTGCTGCTGGCGATCGGCATCGGCCACTCGGTGCAGGTCACCCGGCGGTTCATGCAGGAACAGGCTGCTTCAGGGGATTGTCAATCGGCCGCCAGGGTCGCTATCTCCCATACCATCGTGCCGGCCACGCTGTCGATCATTACCGATATGGTCGGATTCGCCACCCTGGCGACGGTGGATATCTCCTTCTACAAGGCCTACGCCTATTTCGGCATGTTCGGCATGCTGACGCTGCTGTTCACCACCACCACATTGATCCCGCTGTTGATGATGACCTTTCCCAGCCGCCATGCCGAAGTCGGTGAAGGGGATGGGCACGCCTGGGAGACAAAGGTGGGTGGATTCATATCCGGTTTGCTGACAGGGCCGGGAAAGCTGATCCCCATCGGCATCGTCGTTGTGATTTTCGGCTGGTCAACCTATCAAACCGACATTCTCAACGGCACCGCCGATGATCTGATGCCAGGTGTCGAGAAGGGCATCAACTACTCACGGGCCGCCTTCAAGGAGAAGTCGATTACCATCCAGCACATCGAACGGTTGAACGAAATCATGCCGGGGGTGATTTCAGTGTCGATTCCGATTCGCGGCAAGGAGGCGGTGGTCGACGAATGTGTGGATACCCTCTTTCCAGAGGCGCTATACGACATCGAGGATTTGACGGAAAAGGCCGCCCAGTGCGAGAAATACAAGGCGGAGCTGGGCTGTTGGGATGCCGATCCCTGCGGTGCCCAGGGTATTTTCAATCAGGCCGATGTGTTGGCCGACATCGAGGGGCTGGAGGAGTGGATGCGCGCCCATGAGTTTATCGGCTTCACCGGCTCTTATGCCCAATATATCCGCCTGGTGAATATGCTGCTGACGGCTGAGCCGGGAGTGCAGCCTGATATCAAGGATCTCCATATACCGACATCGGAAAAACTGCGCTCCCTCGATCCCGACGATGACAGGGACGGTGACGACATCGTTCAGCTCTACAACGGCCTGTTGGAGACCATGACCGAAGAGGGAGACATGGACTCCTTTGTAATGAAGAACTGGAACGAAGGGGTGGTGATGGGCTTCATCAACACCATGGATCCGAAGGAGACCCATCAGGTCACCATGGATATCCAGCAATATATCGAGGACCACAAGCATGATCCGGGTTTCAGCAAGGTCAACTTCGGTCTCCGCTCCGGGCCGGTGTCGGATCTTTCCGGGGATGCCGATGAGCTGTCCGTCGATGGTCCGGGATATGTCAGGCCCGCCCTCGGCGGGTTCCTCGGCGCGACTGAGGCCACTCGCGAGGTGGCGGTGGACAACTGGCTGTCAGGACCATTGCTGACGGCCTTTGCGGTATTTGTGATTGCAGCCCTGATCTTTCGCTCGTTAGTGGTCTCGATCATCCTGATGGTGTTGTTGTTCATCACCCTCTATGCCCAGTATGGACTCGGCGGCTATATGACCACTATTCAGAACTGGTCCGGCAATCTGGCCTTCCATCTGCAAGTGGCGCTGAGTATTGCGATGGGTCTGGGTATCGATTACGGCATCTACATGATGTCGCGGCTCAAGGAAGAGATGCAGGCAACTGCGGGAAATTGGCAAGAGTCTTTGATCAATACCTTGAATACCACCGGATCGGCGGTAATCATTTCGGTGATCGTCCTGCTCGGCTGTTTTATTCCGTTGTTGAACACCGATCTTGCGAATACATGGGGGTTGGGAGTCTATATCAGTCAGGCGCTGTTGATCGATGTGGTCACGGCATTGAGCATTCTGCCGATGCTGGTGGCCTGGTTGAAGCCGAGATTCGTGTTTGGCGAATATAAAAACTAAAACAGTGGATTGATCTGAATCGCTGATTCAGCATCGACTCGAGCCGGCTTAAACGCCGGCTTTTTTTATCTCAAGTTTCGGGCGTTCATCTTGTTCCCATGTTCTACGAGCTTCGTAGTGGCCTATATCCGAATTATTTATCGGCAATCTCTTGCAGTTGCTTGGCGGGGATCACCTGTCCATCCAGGGCGGCTTCCTTGGCGCTGCGGCCGAAGGCGACGCTCATCAAGGTGGAGTAGTAGACCACCGGTATGCTGAACTTGGTGCCGTAGGTCTCGTTGATGTTGTCCTGATAGATCTCCACGTTGGCCTGACACAGGGGGCAGGGGGTGACGATCATGTCGGCGCCGTTGTCGTAGGCCGCCTCGATGATGCCCTTGATCATCTCCTGAGACTTCTCGGGTTCGGAGAAGGCCAGGGCGCCGCCACAGCACTGCACCTTTTTCTCATAGCCGGGAATCGATTCGGCGCCGACACTCTCGATTAGCCTGTCGAGGTATTGAGGGTTCTCGAATGACTCGCCGGCAATGCCGAACGGACGGTTGGTCTGGCAGCCTACGTAACCGGCTATCTTGAGACCTTCCAGGGGCTTCTTTACCTTCGATTTGATGGTGTCGAAACCGATATCCTCAACCAACACTTCCACCATATGGCGGACATTGGACTCCCCTTTGTACTTGAGGCCTGCCTCGGCAAGTGCGGCATTGGCATCCTTGAACATCCGCTCGTCTTCATGCAGGCGCTCTTTCGCCTCTCGGGTGGAGAGCCAGCAGGCGGCGCAGGTGGCGACGATTTCCTGACCGGCATTGTGCTCTTCTGAGAGCGCGATGTTGCGCGCGGAGAGGGTCAATCGCGGTAATTCGCCGCCGCCGCCATAGCCGATGGAGGCGCCGCAGCAGTTCCAGTCGGGGATCTCGTTGAGTCGTATGTCCAGCTCTTCGCACATGGTCTGCGCGGAGACTAAATAGTTGGAAGAGGTTGCGCCTTTCTGTGAGGAGCAACCCGGGTAGAATGAGAGTTCTATCTTAGCCATGTCGTTTTGTCCTCACTTGAAATCCTTGATGTTGCCTGTTTCGATCTCCTGGGCTTTGTTGATGATCTTTTGAAAGCCGGTGAGATCTTTTATGCGGTGTCCGCTAAACATCTCCATGGCGTTCATGCGCTTGGCCTTCATCATGTTCTGCCCCAGTTTCCGGTTGGCCATGGCGTTCTTGACACCCTGGCCAAAGCCGTCCTTGAAATAGATGGAGAGGCCGAGTTTCAGCTCGTTGACCCGGCCCTTTTTCATCAGGTTGTCCCAGAAGATCTGTGAAAACTCGGCGGTCGGTTGTTTCTTCGGAGTCAGGCCGAGGCGCTTGGAGTAGACCGCCAGGCCGTGCATGATGTGGGTGATGGGCAGGCCGCGCGGGCAGCGTGCGATACAGTTGTAGCAGGAGGTGCACATCCACATTGCGTCGGAAGAGAGGACGTCTTCGCGCTTGCCGGCGCGGATCATCATGAAGATCTCCTGGGGCGGATGCTCCCAGTGTTTACCCAGCGGGCAGGAGCCGGAGCACACGCCGCACTGCATGCACATCTTGACCCATTCGCCCTCTTCCACATTCGCTTCAACCTCCTTGAGGAAGCTGCTGCGATATTTTTCTATCATTGCGGTGTTTAAGTCACTCATTTTCATTCCCCTTTTGTAGGGCGTTCAAGGGTGGTTGGTCCCTTCCACCTCTTCCACCCTACAAAAAGTCAAAGTTGTTCAGGCCGTTCTTCCAGCAACGGGCCTGGGTTGGCAGGCCCCGAAATGTTATCCGTCAGAACTTGAATGGGCTCAGGCCGATCTTCTCCACGGTCTCCGCCATGTCATTGATCAGCCGAGGCGCGCGCTCAACATCGGTGATGGCAACCTCGTGCAGAATGACACGCTCCGGTTCCAGATTCAGGGTATCGAGGGTGTCGCCCACTTTGCTCATGCGTTCGGCGGCCATCGCCGAGCCGCGTACGAAGTGGCACTGGTAGTCGTCATCACGACGGCAGCCCATCATCACGATCCCATCAAAGCCGTTATTCAGTGCGTCGGTTACCCAGGACAGACTTACTGAGCCCAAACAGCGCACCGGAATCACCCGGACCCAGGGGTTGATCTCCACACCGGCCTGGGCGGCTTGATCGAGTGCCGGATAGGCATCGTTTTCACATGCCAGTACCAGGATGCGTGGTTTCTCGTCGAACTCTTCCGGGATGTCGCAGTTCTTGATCTGCTGGTTGACGGTCTCAACCGAATAGTTCTCGAACGAGATGACGCGCACCGGACAAGCGCCCATGCAGGTGCCGCAACGGCGGCAGCGTGACTCGTTGTACGTCGGGTAGCCTTCCTCGTCCTCATTGATGGCGCCGAAGGGGCACTCAACCGTACAGCGCTTACATTGGGTGCAGCCTTCCTTACGGAAACTGGGGAAGGAGAGGTCGCCTGAACGCGGATGCGCGGCACGGCCGAGGCCGGCATTCTCAGCGGCCTGAATGGCCTTCAGGGCGGCGCCGGTTGCGTCGTCACGGGCCTGTTGTACGTCCATCGGGCGACGCACAGGGCCGGCGGAGTAGATACCGGTGCGACGGGTCTCGTAAGGAAAGCAGATAAAGTGGGAATCGGTAAAGCCATGCTTCAGAAGAGGCAGATCGGTACCCTGGCGATACTGCAGATTGAGGATCGACGGAGGCGCGTTTTCCAGTACGGCCTGGGCCTTTGCCTTCTCTTCCTCGTCTTCGGCCTCGTCCATCATCAGTTGTGCATAGGGATCCGGGCCGGAGTTTGGCTCCATGCCGGTGGCCAGCACGACCAAGTCGCAGGCCATCTCCGTCTCTTCATTGAGGATCTTGTCCTCGAATTTGACGGTGAGGCTGTCGCCGGGGACAATCTCCGATGCGATACCTTTGGCGAAGGTGACCATCGCATTCTGCCCGGCGCGATAGAAGTCTTCACCGCCTGCGCCGGGTGTGCGCAGGTTGTCGAACAGGATGGTGGTGTCGCAATCGCCGTTCAACTCCTTGAAGTACATAGCCTGCTTGATGGAGACCAGGTCGGTGACGCCGGCGAAGTAGGAGAGATGTCCTTCCTTGCCCGAGCATTGGCCGGCATTCTGGATGAAGCAGACCGATTCGACCGCTTTGCTGTCGGAGGGGCGCTTGATCGGGCCGCCGTCAGCCGCGACAGCCAAGGCCTCCAACTCGTGGTTGGTGACCACATCCCGGCTCTTGCCATAGGCGAACTCAGGCAATTTGTCGGCGTCGTAAGGCTTCCAACCGGATGCCTGGACGATAGCGCCGATGGAGAGGGTCTCGCTGACGCCTGATTCCGTGGCGACATCCACGCTGAATCGACCCGGAGCACCTTCGGTCTTGGCTAGGGTGCTGTTGAGGTGAACCGTTATCAGATCATGATTCTCGATGGTTTCGATCATTCCCGGTACAGGATTCTCTGCCGGCGCATCGTAGGGCGAGCGGGCCGGGATGACTTTATAGTAGCCGCCGACTGCGCCGCCCAAGACGCCGCTCTTTTCCACCAGGTGTACGGGGTATCCTGCGGCTGCAGCCTCAATGGCTGCCGTCATGCCGGTGATGCCGCCGCCGACTACCAGGATATTTTTATTCAGTGATTGCTCACCGGATGCGGCAGGCTTGGTCATCGATTTCAGTTCGGCGCAGGCCATGCGGATGTAGTCGTCCGCCATCTCCTGGGTGGTCTCTCTGTTCTCGTTGGTGTCGGGACGGACCCAGATCACCCCCTCACGCAGATTGGCGCGGGTTAAGGCTACATCGGTGAAATTGAACGCCTCCATCTTGGCGCGGCGGGAGCAGGCGGCGATCATGACATGGGTGACAGCCTCGTTGGCGATGTCATCTTTGATCATCTGCACCCCTTCGGCGGAGCAGAGCATCTCATGCTGTTTGCAGCGCTGCATCTTACCGTCACGGGTGGCGGTGGTCTCCAGTTGACCGGCATCCAGGCGTTCGCCCAGACCGCAGCCGGTGCAGACATATCCAGTAAATTTCTTTTCGTCAGCCACGCTCTTAACCCTCCGTCGCTGCTACGCGATTGACCACTTGGATGGCCCGCAACGCGGCGCCCGTGGCGTGTTGAACGGCTCGGTTGACATCCAGTGCATCGGATGAGCATCCAGCAGCGAAGACACCGCCGTTTTCGGGTGCAGGCTCGATAAAACCCTCTTCGTTAATGGTGATCTCCACCGGGAAACCGGCCTTGTCGACGCTGGGCTCCATACCGACCGCCAGGACCACCAGGTCGTGCTCATCGGCGTAGCGGTTGTAACCCTCGGTATCGACACCGTGCAGGGTCGGATTGCTGTTCTCCTTGTTCTCGACGATGGAGGCGACCTTGGACTTGATGAACTTGACGTTCTCTTTCGCCTTCACCTTCTGGTAAAAGTCCTCGAAACGATCGATGGCGCGGATATCGATGTAGTAGATAGAGATCGCCACATCGTCAGCCGGATAGGTGGCCTGCTTCAGCGAAGCCATGCAGCAGATGCGAGAACAGTGCAGCAGGTGATTCTTGTCACGGGAGCCGGCGCATTGGATAAAGGCGACCGATTTGACCTCTTTGCCATCCGATGGGCGCGTCAGTTTGCCGCCGGTCGGGCCGTTGGGATCGGCCATCCGCTCAAACTCAACGCTGGTGATGACATTAGCGATGCGATCATAGCCGTAGGGCTGGATCTTGTTGGCATCGTAGGGTTTCCAGCCGGTGGCCCAGATGACTGCACCGGCATTGAATTCGATGACCTCTTCCCGCATATCGAGATCAACGGCGTTGACCTGGCAGGCATCCTTCGCCTTCTGCGCATCATCGGTGCCGATGATGGCGGGATCGAGGATATAGCGCTGCGGATGGGCCATGCGGTGGGGCAGGTAGGCGCCCTTGCGCTTGCCCATGTCGTAGTTGAATTCATCGTTGAACTCACTCTCGACGGCCTTGGCGCAGTCACCACAGGCGGTACAGCGTTCATTTACGTAACGGGGACTGATCTTGACCGTGGCGGTGTAATTGCCCGCCTCGCCCTTGATGTCAGTGACCTCGGCCATGGTGATGATGTTGAGGTTGGGGTTCATCTTCGCCCGGCGCTGGTTGATCTCCAACCCGCAGGTGGGAAAGCAGAGCTTGGGGAAGTATTGGTAGAGTTGGGTGACGCGACCGCCGACATAGGGGCGCTTTTCAACCAGGACGACCTGTTTTCCCGTTTCGGCAGCCTCCAGTGCGGCGGTCATGCCGCTGATGCCGCCACCGACCACGAGGATAGTCTCATTGGTTGCGATTACTTCCGTCATGGATTGTCCTCCGTTGCGGAATGGCTTTATAGAATTAATGGATAACCTGCAGCGTGCTATTGTTGATTTGCTGATGTGGTTATTTCATTACCATGGGTGCGCACATGCACCCAGGATTCCAGATTCGTTACCTTACTCGTCTTCTTGCACGCCTTCTATATCCCAGCCGGGAATAGTCCATCGAATTTTCAAATGAGTTGATAGAGAGGGATTATGGATTATTAGTTATTTCTAATAAACGGACAGGGGAAGGGGGAAAGCTTTGAGTGTTGAGTGCGCGTTGCGCACGCGTATCTGAAAAAGAACATTCCTCAGCCGTTCTTCCACAATCTTTATCCCTCCCGCTCAACTACGCCTAGCCCGCATTTCTCACCAGGATTTGGATTTTTGGGGCACCCAGGCCGATGAATGCCATACGGTGAGAGATGCTAACCTGTTCAACTTTCATAAGTTTTCCTGTTAGTACGATCCGTCTGGTGAGAAATGCGGGCTAGATCCAATGTGAAAACCAAACCGTGAGCGAAGCGAACACCGCAATTCAACACTCAAAACGCTGTTGCTTACCTTCCGAAATTGGAGAAGTGGTGGTAAAAAGTCCTTGTCCCCTCCAACAGCATCTCTTCAAAGGTCTCCGCGGGTACGGGTGGGCTGTAGAGGTAGCCCTGGCCCTCCTGACAGCCCATTTTCTGCAGCAGTGACTGCTGGGCCATGGTCTCGATCCCTTCCGCCGTGATCCACAATCCCAGGTTCTTACCCAGTGAGACAATGGCCTGAGTGATGGCCACCGCATCACTGTCGTGGGGCATGTCACGAATAAATGACCTGTCGATCTTAAGCTTATCGATCGGCAATTGCTTCAGATAGGAGAGAGAGGAATATCCTGTTCCGAAGTCGTCGATGGCGATGGAGACGCCAAGCTTTTTGAATACATCGAGAACCGGCACCGAATGCTTCATCTGCCCCATGAAGATGCCCTCGGTGACCTCCAGTTGGAGCATGTTCGGTGGGCAGCCGGAATCGGCAATGATTTGTTCGAATCGCAGGATCAGGTCGGTCTGCATGATCTGCCTGACGGAGAGGTTGATGGCCATGCGTCCCTGGAACAGCCGCTGTTTGCTCAGATAACGGGTCTGTTCACAGGCCTCCTGCAAGACCCAATGGCCGATGTCATGTATCAGTCCGGACTCCTCCGCCAGTGGGATGAAGCGTGCCGGGGGGATGATGCCGAGACGCGGGTGGTGCCAGCGCAACACGGCTTCGGCGCCGGTCAGCTCGCCGTTCCTGAGGGATATTTGCGGCTGATAGTAGAGTAACAGTTGATGCTGTTCCAGGGCGCTACGCAGTTCGGTCTCCAGCAGTAGGCGTTCAAAGGCGGTGCGCGTCAGTTCCGATGTGTAATAACGGTAGTTGTTGCGTCCCTGCTCCTTGGCCTGATACATGGCGGCGTCCGCATTCTTGGTCAGATCGGCTACGTCCTTGCCGTCATCGGGGAAGATGCTGATACCGATGCTGGTGGTGACATGCAGTTCACGGCCGGCGATCTTGAAGGGCGCCTTGAACTTCTCCTGGATTTTCGAGGCCACCACGGCCGCCTGGCTGGGGTCGTCGACATTTTCCACCAGGACCGTGAATTCGTCTCCCCCGAGCCGCGCCGCCGTATCGTCGTCACGCAGGATATTCTGCAGGCGCTTAGCGACCTCTTTCAGGAGTTCGTCGCCCATCGCGTGCCCCAAACTGTCGTTGATGTTCTTGAAGCGGTCAAGGTCGAGGAAGAGCACCGCCAGTTGGCATTTCTGGCGTTTCGCCTGGGCGATTGCATGTTCCAGTCGGTCCTCGAACAGCAGGCGGTTAGGTAGATTGGTCAGGGAGTCGTGATGCGCCAGATGCTCGAGCTGTGACTGGGTGTGTTTAATGCTGGTGATGTCGGAGAAGACCGCTACATAATGTACCGCTCCTTCATGCTCGTCACGCACGCAACTGATGGCCATCCATACCGGATAGACTTCACCGTTCTTGCGTTGATTCCATATCTCGCCACGCCAGGATCCGCTATTACGGACGTTGCTCCAGAGTTCGTCAAAGAACTCTGGTGGGTGTCTGTCCGATATCAGTATCCGCGGATGTCGTTTAATGATCTCCTGCTCGGAGTAGCCCGTGATTTCGGTAAAGGCAGGGTTGACGGAGTTAATGTTGCCTTGCTGATCCGTGATCAGCACACCTTCCATGGTGTGCTCGATGATTTGCACCGCTTGTTGCAGTTTTGCGTCCGATTCCTTGCGTTGGGTGACATCGCTGAACACAAACTGAGTGGCGGGAGCCCCTTCATGCTCCACCGGGCTGACCAGGGCTTCCACCTGTATGATGGTGCCGTCCGCACGCTTGAGGGCGGCCTCATAGGGTTGGCTGTTGTGGTTGCGCAGGGATTTCATCTGTGCTTCCAGGAGCTGTGGCGAAGCTTCGTGAAACAGAATGCCGGCCTGTTTGTTGATCAACGGCTGTTGGATTGACACCGCCAATGTCTGTTTGGCGGCCTCATTGAGAAAAACAATCTTATCTTCTTGCAACAGCAGAACCGGAATGGGTGAATCGTCAACCAGTTGACGGTAACGATTTTCACTGCGACGAAGGGCGATCTTGGTCTTTTCCGCCTCACGGCGAACGGCAGCCTCTTTGAGTTCGCGTTTCACCGCCGGCACAAGGCGGGAGAGGTTATTGAAATTAACGAAATCATTGGCCCCAGCCTTGAGCAGGGATACGACCCTCTCTTCTCCGATATGGTCGGATATCAGAATGAACGGAATATCCAGATGATGGTTCTGTAGTAGCTCAAGACTTTCGAGGGGGGTAATACCAGGAATATCCGTATCCGAGAGAATCAGATCCCAGTTGCCGCTGCTGATGGCCTCTCGCATAGCTTTCCTGGTGTCGATGCGTTGACTGGACACCTCAAGCCCTCCGCGGCGGAGGGCTCGGCAAAGTAGTACGTGTTCACTTTCGGAGTCTTCGATTACGAGAATCCGTAGTTGTCCTGGCATCAACTTTCCCTGATGTATCTATATCGATATAAAAATTGTTGATAAGCATTTACCAACCCTTGTTGTGGAAGCCATGCTTGGATAAGCGATTTCCATAGAACATCGTACCGACATTGTACTGAAATGTAGTGGATATCGCCTCTGATCCTGATGAAAGTATAAGCAGAATATGTTTCCAATGTACTCTCTTACCTGCCGAGGCAGTGACTGAGGTAGGCCGTGAAGCATATTTTTGCTGACCGATTAACACTCTTCAAGGTTTTATCAGGAACTAAATACCTACGTTTCTAGGGGATACCGGTTCGGGTCAGCAGATATCCGGTTAGCTTCTGCATACAGGATTCCTGAAGCCGTTCTGTGTGCTGTGATGAGGTCGAAGTGTTTGAAGCCGCCTATCGCAACCAGTTACCGATACTTCATGGAAGGATCTACGGGATGCGGTAAGTCCCGTTGTATTGAACACATGTCATGGCGTCTGAAACGGCCCTTGATCACAGTCTCCCGATTGCCTCAGATTCGGTGGGCGATTCCTGGTCAAGGATGGAGAGACGGGCGTGGGTGGATGGGCCGCTGGTCGCCGTTGTCAGGGCGGGTGGTATCTGCTACCTGAGCGAGGTGGTGAAAGTGCGCTAGACCCATGTTTCAACATCCCGGCAGCGAAAATTGCAATCGGTGAAAACCAATAGGAAATCAGTCGGTTAAGGGTGATAGCCTGGAATTTGTATGATGCCGGCTGTTGGAGCCAAGGAGATATGCGTATAATAATCTCATCGGTCGAGTATCTGTTTCTCTATAGACTACTATTACTTAGTGTTCTAAGCGTATCTTCATGATAAATGGGGCTTTGAATGGCAGGAAATCATATCGCCGAGTACCGTGATACAAACCCGGATACGCAAAATCCAGTGCTCCTGTATAGCCATGATGGGCATGAGATCTATTGGCTGGGCATTCCGGAGCACGCAGCTTTTCGAAGCAATATCTATCTGATCAAGTCCGGCGAGGAGGCGCTTATTGTCGATCCCGGCCATCAAGCCTATTTTGAGAAGACTCGTGGTCGGGTGGCGCAGGTTATGGATCCGGATCAGGTGTGCGGCCTCATTATCTGCCATCAGGATCCGGATGTTGCGGCCTCGATGACCGATTGGTTACGCATCAATCCGAAACTGCAAGTGCTGACATCGCCACGCACCCAGGTGCTCTTGCCGTACTATGGTGCGGAGGGTTACCGCTGGTATGATGTGGTGGAAGAACCTGTCTTCACCTTTAGTAATGGTAAAGGTATCCGCTTTGTTGAAGCGCCTTTTCTGCATTTCGCAGGCGCCTTTACCAGTTATGACGAAACGAGCGGGTTTTTATTATCGGGTGATATCTGGGCCGCTATTCAGATGGAATGGTGTTTGATAGTAGCTGATTTTGAAGCGCATCAGTCTGTGCTGGACCTGTTTCATCTGGATTATATGGCCTCCAACATTGCGTGCAGAGGGTTTGTGGAAAAGATCCGTCAGTATCAAATCAATGCGATTTTGCCTCAGCATGGTTCGATAATAGATTCCGAAAACGTCCCTGCAGCACTCAGCTACCTCGAATCCGTTACCTGCGGCACAGATATTGCCTATCCACATCTGTCGAACTAAATGGCTACTGACGCAGAAAAAAGGATTATTGAGCTGGAGCAGCAGATTGCGATTCTGCAAGATACTTCCCGGCAAAGTAATCTCGTCCGCAAACGCTACCAGGACGCCCTTGCTGTACTCAAGGAGAAGGATCTCGCGTTAAAGAAGAGTAATCAAAGGATCGAAAAGGATTTCGACACGTTGAAAAGGATGCAACAAGAGCTTGTAGAGAAGGAAAAGATGGCTGCGCTTGGTCTATTGGTAGCCGGTGTCGCTCACGAGGTCAATACCCCTATCGGGGTGGCCATTACATCGATTTCCACCTGCAATGAAGCGATAAGGCATCTGAAAAAACTATATCGAGCTGAAGATTTGTCTGAGAATGATCTGGAGATGTTTCTCGAGACCGCGGATGAGTCTGTACGGCTTGTCCGGGAAAGCCTTGATCAGGCGGTGAGATTGATCCGTAGTTTCAAGCAGATTTCAGTCGATCAGAATATCGATGACATAAGACAATTCGATGTTTGCGAATATCTTAGCGATATCATCCGCACCTTTCGCAGCCAGTTAAAGAAGACCAAGATTCAGATCGATATCGAATGTCGTCAGGGAATGATGGTAAAGACCTATCCCGGGTCATTGGCGCAGATATTGAATAATCTTTTAGCCAATGTGATCAACTACGCCTATAGTCCGGGTCAGCAGGGTAAAGTATTGATCCGGGTCGATCTTGAAAACGATCAATTGCATTTGCTTTTTGCGGATGAAGGCAAGGGGATGGAAGAAGGGATTAAAGAGCGGGCGTTTCAACCCTTTGTGACTACAGGTCGGGATAAGGGCGGCAGTGGTCTTGGACTGAATATTGTCTATAATTTAGTTACTCAGCGATTCGGTGGCCAGATAAAACTTGAAAGTCAAAAAGGAGCCGGCAGTAGGTTTTTCATTACCTTGGTGGTAATGGTGCCGGGATAGTAACATAATGGCTAAGCTGTTTTTTACGAAAAAGACAACAAAGAACAAGCCCAGCGAAATAGGATGGAAAATCTTAATTGTCGATGATGAAGAGAGCATCCACCAGGTTACGAAGCTGGCGCTGAAGCATTTTGACTATAAAGGGCGGAAGCTGAACTTTATTTCGGCTTATTCCAGTCAGGATGCGATGGAATTGATGCGCAAGGAACATGATATCGCCATCGTTCTTCTCGATGTGGTGATGGAGACGGAGAGCGCCGGGTTTGCAGTTGTCGAGTATATCCGTGAGACATTGGGTGACAGCCATATTCGCATTATATTGCGAACCGGGCAGCCCGGATATGCGCCGGAACGCTATGTGATCGATCACTACGATATCAACGACTACAAGGAGAAGACGGAACTCACACGGGAGAAGCTTTACACCACTATCCGCATGGGACTCAAGTCTTACGAGTACATCACTGTCCTGAACAGTCAGAAAAGGTCGCTGGAATATATCGTCCAGGCAGCGGCTGCGATTTTTAAAATCACCACATTGGAGGATTTTTTCCGCTCGATCCTAAACGCCACTATCGATCTTTTGGGTATTTCCGAAGGCCACAGCAAGGTGGAAACCATCACGGGGTTTATCGCCTATCCAATAACCGAAGAGTGCGAGTATAAGATCTGCTACGGGATTAATAATCAGGGACAATGGGAAGAGGATGAGGAGAAGATTGCCGTCATGCTGCACAGACTCCACCCGCAACTCGACAGCATACAGGGTGTTTTCAACATTGAGGAGGGTAGTTTCGCCATTCCGATTAAAGACAAAAATGAGATTGTCACTGCGATATTGTTGGAGAATCTCGGTGAAATCAGTGAGCATGGAAAAAAGTTGTTAAATATTCTGTCCATGCAGGCAAGTTCAGCATTTAAGAATATTGATTTGTTTGAACTGATCTCCCGTGAGCATCAAGAGACGATTAATCTTCTCGCGGTAGCCTCTGAGTACAAAGACGAGGATACCGGCGAGCATGTCAGGAGGATCGAGAGATTTACCCGGTTGATCGCCGAGGAACTCGGCATGAGCAAGGCTGAGGCGGTCCGCCTGGGCCAATCTTCCACATTGCACGATATTGGTAAGTTATCGGTGCAGGACAGTGTGTTGCAGAAGCCGGGTAAGCTGACGCCGGATGAATTCGAAGCCATAAAATTACATACCGTAAACGGCGAAAAGATCCTCGCCGGTCATGGTCAATTCGAATTGGCCAGTGATATCGCAAGAACGCACCATGAACATTATGATGGCTCCGGCTATCCCGAGGGACTGTCAGGTGAAGAGATTCCTCTCTGTGGTCGGATTACTGCGCTTGCGGATGTTTACGATGCGCTATCGAGTGAAAGACCTTATAAAGAGGCATGGCCTGAAGAAGAAGTTCTGGGTCTAATCCGCAAGGAAAGGGGAAAACAGTTCGATCCGGATGTGGTTGACGCCTTCTTTCGGCTTATAGACAAAGGGCTTGTATAAAGTCAGGGGCTTCCTCTGATCAGGTGGGCAAGTCATACAAATTACAACGGCTCGGTTCGCCGATTCAACACTGATCCGCATTCATTTTATGTCCTCTTTTGTTTAGCCCGGATGTCTCTCCCGATAGCCGCTCTGCCGTTTTTTCAAACCGAGCGGCACAAATCGTCGCTGCATAGGAATAACAATCCTATTTAAGGCGTTGTGCCGAATTTTAGACGCACCTCCACCCTACCTCCGTTGTTTGTCATCGTGCCGGAGCGGCACGCTTTGGGTATTATCCCGGTTTCAAACGGGCAACCACTACACAGTGGCAGGATGGAAAACCAGGGTAGGTATAACGCCTTTTGCTTATCATTACTCTCTAGGGAATGGAAGAAGGGATTAAAGAGCGGGCATTTCAGCCTTTTGTTACTACAGGTCGGGATAAGGGTGGCAGTGGTCTTGGACTGAATATTGTCTATACTAGTTTGGTTACTCAGCGATCCGGTGGTCGGATAAAACTTGAAAGTCGAAAAGGAACCGGAAGCAGGTTCTTTATTACTTTAAATTGTAACAGTACCGGGATGGTAAAATAATGGCTAAACTTTTTTTTACGGAAAAGACAACACAGAACAGGCATAGAGAAATAGGATGGAAAATCTTAATTGTCGATGATGAAGAGAGTGTCCACCAGGTTACGAAACTGGCGCTGAAGCACTTTGACTATAAAGGGCGGAAGCTGAACTTTATTTCGGCTTATTCCAGTCGGGATGCGATGGAGTTGATACGTAAGGAACATGATATCGCCATCATTCTCCTCGATGTGGTGATGGAGACGGAGAATGCCGGATTGGCCGTTGTCGAGTATATCCGTGAGACATTGGGTGACAGCCATATTCGCATTATATTGCGAACCGGGCAGCCCGGATGCGCTCCGAAACGATATGTGATCGATCACTACGACATCAACGACTACAAGGAAAAGACGGAACTCTCCCAGGATAAGCTTTACATCTCTATTCGCATGGGACTCAAGTCTTACGAGTACATCACTATCCTGAACAGTCAGAAAAGGTCGCTGGAATATATCGTCCAGGCAGCGGCTGCGATTTTTAAAATCACCACATTGGAAGCTTTTTTCCGCTCGATCCTAAACGCCACTATCGATCTTTTGGGTATTTCCGAAGGGCGCAGCAAGGTGGAAACCATCGCGGGATTTATCGCCTATCCAATAACCGGGGAGTGCGAGTATAAGATTTGCCACGGGGTTAATAATCAGGGACAATGGGAAGAGGATGAGGAAAAGATTGCCGTCATGCTGCACAGACTCCACCTGCAACTCGACAGCATACAGGGTGTTTTCAATATTGAGGAGGGTAGTTTCGCCATCCCGATTAAAGACAAAAACGAGATTGTTACTGCGATATTGCTGGAGAATCTCGGTGAAATCAGTGACCATGGGAAAAGATTGTTAAGTATTCTGTCCATGCAGGCAAGTTTGGCATTTAAGAATATTGATTTGTTTGAAGTGATCTCACGGGAGCATCAAGAGACGATTAATCTTCTCGCGGTAGCCTCTGAGTACAAAGACGAGGATACCGGCAAGCATGTCAGGAGGATCGAGAGCTTTACCCGATTGATTGCCGAGGAGCTCGGCATGGAGAAGGATGAAGCGATCCGCCTGGGCCAATCTTCCACATTGCACGATATTGGTAAGTTATCGGTGCCGGACAGTGTGTTACAGAAGCCGGGTAAGCTGACGCCGGATGAATTCGAAGCCATAAAATTACATACCGTAAACGGCGAAAAGATCCTCGCCGGTCATGGCCAATTCGAATTGGCTGGTCATATAGCAAGAACACACCATGAACATTATGATGGCTCCGGCTATCCCGAGGGACTGTCAGGGAAAGACATTCCTCTCTGTGGTCGGATTACTGCGCTTGCGGACGTTTACGATGCACTATCGAATAAAAGACCTTATAAAGAGGCATGGCCTGATGAAGAAGTTCTGGGTCTAATCCGCAATGAAAGGGGAAAACATTTCGACCCCGATGTGGTCGATGCCTTCTTTCGGCTTATAGACAAAGGGCTTGTATAAGGTCAGGGGCTTCCTCTGATCAGGTGGGCAAGTCATACAAATTACAACGGCTCGGTTCACCAACTCAATGCTGATCCTCATTCATTTTATGTCCTCTTTTGTTTAGTGCTTTTTTTCGCGCTTCCCTGAGATAGTTGCGTAGGCGCTTTGTCAGCGGCAGATTCTCCACCGGACAGGCGCTTGCCGGGGCGATAGGCGGTTTCGGTATGTTGTCCCACGCATCCACGATCTGGCCGTCGGCCAGTTTGATGAGGCGGCCGGCTGCCTGTTTGACGTCCGGGTCGTGTGATGAAATGAGAAACGTCGTGCCGAGTCGCCGGTTCAGATCCTGCATCAAATGTATCAGGCGGCGTCCTGTCATGCTGTCCAGATTTGCCGTGGGTTCGTCAGCCAGGATGATCTTGGGTTCGGATGCGAGCGCCCGGGCAACCGCCACCCGCTGCTGCTGGCCGCCGGAGAGCTGGTCCGGCCGACGGTAACCGAGATGGCCGATCTCGACTTCATGCAGCCAGTGGTCGGCGATCTCCATACTCTTTTTTCTGCCCTTGCCCTGGAGTTGGCAGACATAGGCGACGTTTTCACGGGCGCTGAATACGCGAATCAAGTTGTAGGCCTGAAACACAAAACCGATATTTTGCAATCGGAAGCGGGTGCGCTGGTCCCGGCCCATGGCAAGGATATTCTCACCGAGCACCTCAACCGAGCCGTTGTCAGCGGATTCGAGTGCGCCGATCAGATTCAGCAGAGTGCTTTTACCTGAACCCGAGCGTCCTGCCAGGACGGTGAATTCTCCCGGCTCGATATCCAGGTTGATGCCGTGCAGAGCGGGAAAGGGCATGGTTCCGACCCAATAGCACTTGTGCAGGTCGCGGGCCTTTATGATGCTCGTTGGCGTTTGATCGGGCATGGGCCACCACCTATTGGATGCGGAGTGCCTGACTGAGCGATAGGCGTGTGGCCTTCCAGGCCGGATAGATGCCTGCCAGCAGGGCCGCCGCCAGTGTCGCCCCGAGGATTTTCATGGCCGAGTTCCGAGTCAGTTGCGGGTGAATCACCGGGTCCATGTAAAAGAACTCAAAGGCATTGGCGAAGCGTGTCAGATCTATCCCGGAATCCGCCAGGGAATAGACCAACAGGCTGCCCGCCAGATAGCCTAGTATGGCGCCCAGGAATATCAGCATCACGGCCTCGAGCAGAAGCATGAGAAAAATCTGCTTACGCTTGGTGCCGATCGCAACGATTACCCCCAGCTCCTTTTGTCGCTCATGCAGTGATATGAGCATGGTATTGAGTATCTCCGCGAGCACCAGGATGATCACCACGAACAGGATCACCAGACCGTAGGCGTCGCTGAATTCCAGCCATTGTTTGACCATCGGGTCCAGCTCCTGCCAAGGCATGATTTCATATTTCAGGCCCGATAACTGCTGGGTGAACAGGCGGTAGAGCACATCGGTATTGTCATGGATGTCCGCGCGGATGACGATGTCGGTGACGGTCTGCCCCATTTGCAGCCAGTGTTGCGCGCTATTCAGGGTGATCAGTGCCAGAGTACGGTCTATTTGCGGTGCGCCTGTCTCGAGTATCCCATGCAGATGGAAGACTTCAGAGACCATCTCCCCATTCAGGCGCTGCGCCATGAGAATGACACGGTCGCCCAACTCGGCGCCGAGGTTCTGCGCCACGATGCGGCCGAGTAACAGATCGCGGGTCATACCGGGCCTCAGCCAGCCACCCTCCTTGACGCGCTGATTCATCGAGGTGACCCAGGTCTCCTGTTCCGGGTCAGTCGCCATGATCTGGATGCCGGCGCTGCCGGCGCCTGCGGAGGCCAGGCCCGAGGTGCGGATACGCTGGGTCCAGCCGATGATTTCGGGATAACTCTGCATCAGCCGGGAGACCTCTCCCGGTTCAGTGATCCTGTCACGCAGGTTTTGCGAGGCCTCGAATCCTTTGGCGTGGATCTGCAGATGGCCGGTATAACTGAGGATGAAATTGGTCTTCATCTGGTTCAGCCAGCCGTCGTTGAGCGCACTCAGCAGGGTTAGTGTGGAGATGCCGAAAATCATCGTCAACAGGGTGATTAGGGTGCGGCGGTGGTTTCTCGACAGATTCCGTGTCGCCAGCGCTAGGTAGGTGAGTAGTCCGAGATGCCCGGTTTCAGCCATTTCGAACGGCCTCCGCAGGTTGCAACAAGCTGGCCCGCCAGGCGGGATAGATGCCCGCCAATATCGAGGCGAGGAGAATGGCGCCGATAGTGAGGCCGAGATGATCCAGTTTGAGGTGGGGATAGATCAGTGGATCGACATAGAAACGGGAGGTCGAGCCAAGCAGGATCGAGAGATCGATGCCGATCTCAGCGGTAACCAGGATAATCACGTAACCCAGCAGAATGCCCGACGCAATACCGATGATGCCGATTAACACGGCCTCTGCAAGCATCATCATCGCCACTTGCCGGCGAGAGGTGCCGATGGCCATCAATACGCCGAACTCTCGGGTTCTCTCCAGCATGGAAAGCAGCATGGTGTTGAGTTCGCCGGCCAGGACAATGAAAATCACCACACCGATAAACAGATAGAGGAAGCCGTTATGCAGGATTATCCACTCCTTCATCACCGGGAACATGCTGTACCAGGGCATGATCTCCAATGACTCTCCCCGCAGGGCATGGTCTAGTTCGTCGACCAGGGAGGGAATGCGTTTTTCCTCGACGTTGATTACGAAGGTTGTGACTTGCTCCGGCAAATCCACCATCTCTTGTAGCGTGGAGAGGCTGGTAATGGCCATACCGCTGTCCAGTCCCATCTCACCGCTGGTGATGATGCCCGCCAGGGTGAAAGACTCCGCCACCATCGCGCCATATCGGTCATAACCGATGATGATTACTTCATCCCCCAGCTTGGCCTGCAGGTTGTTGGCGGTGGTGGCCCCGAGGATCAGCTTGTAATCGTCTCCCGGCTGGAGAAAACGGCCGATGCCTATCCGTTTGGCGAGTTCGGTGACAAGTTGCTCCTGAGTCGGGTCCATGCCGATCAGCATCACACCTTGGGTGGTGGTGTCGGAGACGGCCAGACCGAAGGTTTCCAGCCGACGGCTGTAGCGTGCGACGCCGGCCTTTTCCAGGCCGGTGACGATCCGCTCGGGGTTGCGGATAGCCCGGGAGAGTTCAGGATGTTGGAAAAAGCCCTGGTGATGGATCTGCACGGCGCCGATGATGGCGTTCTGGAAGTTGCCCAGCATATTGCGATGCAGGCCTTCGTTGAATCCCCAGAGGAAGATCAGCGCGGCGAGTCCCACTGCGATGGCGCCGACGGTCAATAGGGTGCGGCGGAGATGACCGAGCAGATTACGCAATGCCACAGTCAGTACGATGGAATTGAGTGTGGAGGTCGATCGGGTCATCGGCTGGGTACGGGGAGTAGGAAAAAAGACTCAAGATACGCTTGAGAGTGTAGCAATTCGGTACACTAGGGGGCGTCATTTTCGCTCGGCAGGGGTGAACAGCGCGCCATTCAAGCGGATGTTGAAGTCGATCGATTTCAGGTTGATGGTGGTGCTTTTACCCTCGCCATCCAGGGGTTTCATGGTCCACCGGGTTGGAATGAGGCGTCCCCCCATCTCGCGGATCAGGTCGAGTGTCATCCGGCGGCCGGCACGCTTTTCGCACTGATACTCCAGTTCCAGGGGTATGCCGTCGGCTCGGATGCGTTGAATCAACTTCTTCCATATGACCCTGGCGGCGGGGGAGGGTGTGGATTCGATGGTGATCACGTCCTGGTCCGGCCCCTTTTCACGCTGGATGATTCGGTGGCTGTAGTCATCGATCAGCGAGTCCGTCTCCAGCAGATCCTGATTGTTGAAATCAGAGCCCATCCAAGGATCTTGCATCATCGCTGGGGAGATATTTATCTGTCGACGCAGCTTTGGCAAGTACATGGAAAGGACGTTGTCGATCCTGAGAAATACCGTGCCTTTCGTCTTGCGAGGCGAGAGGATCTCCATACGGAAGCGGTTGTTGAGCCTGTCGTCATGGCTGCGGAAGGTCATGGTGCGTTGCCAGTCGGGACGGATGATATCGACCTGATACTCCGCAACCGTGCCCGAGGAGCGCATCAACACTTCGGTTTTTTTCAATAAATCGATTGCTTCCTGCTCGCTTCCCATCGCCATGGATCCTGCGCTGAATAACATCAGAAGCCAGATTGCCTTTGTAAACAGTGCCATAGAAAAACTCACTCTGAGGTCAGGAAACACAGCATCGATGCTTTTGATTATAAGCATTTCATGATATATAGCTAGCTCGGATGTTTCACCCGGGCTAGCATCCATCCAGAAACCAGACAATGTCTCTCGCAAAGGTGAAGCCCGAAGGGCCAGGGGCCGTTTTTCACCCAGCGGCGTTATCATTCGTTCTGCCTTGCTGGGTAAAAAATGGCCGCTGGCAGTGACAATCCGATTAGTGTTAACAGGCCCTAGTGTGGTGTTTCATACTATTAACCCGGCGACCTAATATGTCGCCGGGTTAATAATACCCATCCGCAGACAACAACGCTGATTATTCCGGCGCATGGCGGGGAATACGATATATGATGAGATCAACGGCTGCTGTGAAGACGGTTCATGGCCTTTTGCAGTTCACCGTTTACTATCTCATTCAAGCAATCGACGACCTTTTCAATGGCCGAATCCATCGCCTCCCGATCAGCCTTGGATGGTCGCCCGAGCACATAGTTGACCATGGCGCCTCGCTCGCTGGGATGGTCAATGCCGATGCGCAAACGGTGAAAATCACGACTACCCAGGGCACTCATGATGTCCCTCAAGCCATTGTGTCCCGCGTGTCCGCCGCCGGTTTTAAGGCGCGCCTGGCCGGGGAGCAGATCCAGTTCATCATGGGCTACGAGGATCTCTGCAGGCGTAATACGAAAATAGTTTGCCAGGCTCGAGGCGGCCTGTCCGCTTCGGTTCATGTAGGTTGCGGGTTTCAGGAGGCGCACTTCCCGTCCTTGGACGATCAATTTGCATACCAGGCCGTGATGGCGGGATTCGCTCTTGAAGATTTGCTGATGTTGCTTTGCCAGCCTGTCAACAAGCCAGAACCCTGCGTTGTGGCGGCTCTCTTCATAGTCGGGTCCAGGATTGCCCAGGCCGATGATGAGTTTGATGGGTTGGCAAGACATATTATTAACCCGGTACCATAATAGGTTGTGTTCAGGGCTTCAAGCCCCTAACATTTTAATTTTCTTAAGACAGGCTGCGGCTGAACGCAACCTAATTATGGTGTCGGGTTAATACAAAGAAGCGGGAAGGTGTTTGTCTCCCCGCGATGGACGTTATCCGACGTCCTCCTCGCCTTCTTCTGCGGATTCGCCTTCGTGAGCCTCATCGGCGCTGATGTGCGTTGTGTGGATGGTGACAACGATGGGATCTTCGTTGCCTTCATGGGTGATCAGTTCGACGCCTGCGGGCAATTGCACCTCGGATGTGTGCAAAATCGCACCCAACTCCAGGTTGGACATGTCGACTTCGATGGATTCCGGCAGATCCTTCGGCAGACAGCTGATCTCCATGCCGGTCATGACGTGGCTGGCTTGGCCGCCGGACTTGATGCCGGGGCAGGTCGCTTCGTTGATGAAATGGATCGGGACATGCAGGCGAATCTTCTCATCAGCCTGTACACGCTGAAAATCCACATGCAGAAGGAAGGGCTTGGCGGGATGGCGCTGAAGGTCTTTCAACACCACGGTCTCTGCCTTGCCGTCGATTTTCAATGTCAATAGGCTGGAGTAGAAACCTTCAGTATCAAGCGAGTGGACCAGTTCGTGGTGTTGCACACTGATCGGCATGGATTCCTTACGGGCGCCGTAGAGGATGCCCGGAATCAGGCCGGAGCGACGCAGGCGGCGGCTCGCACCCTTTCCCGTATCGCCCCGCATTTGAGCGTTGACTTCATAATTGGCAGACATGGCTATCTCCGTATCTGAGTGGTTCAGTTCTTAAGGGATCCACCGCTCCGCGACCAAAGCGGCGGCGTATCGCTGTTCTGACAGCGGACGCGCGATTTTAACAGGATTGGTTTTTTTTTCCAGTCCCAGTACGCCTTCAACATGATCATGTTGAAGGCGTACTAGTCGATGAACAGAGAGCTGACCGATTCCTCATTGGAGATACGGCGCATGGTTTCCGCGAGCAGTTCGGCGATACTGACCTGACGTATGCAGTTGCACGGCTTAGCCTCTTTGGAAAGAGGAATGGTGTTGGTGACCACCAGTTCGTCGAGCCTGGAACCGCTCAGGTTCGCTACAGCCGGTCCAGAGAGAACCGGATGGGTGCAGTAGGCCACGACTTTGGCGGCTCCGTGCTCTTTTAGCGCATGGGCCGCCTGGCACAGGGTGCCGGCGGTGTCTACCAGGTCATCGATGAGGATGCAGCTACGACCCTCCACCTTACCGATAATGTTCATCACCTTGGCTTCGTTGGGGCGGGGCCTGCGTTTGTCGATAATGGCCAACTCCGAGTCATCCAGGCGCTTCGCCAGGGCGCGAGCCCGTACGACGCCACCCACGTCGGGGGAGACAACCACGATATCCGGATGCTTCTGACGCCAAACGTCGCCCAACAATATCGGTGAAGCGTAGACGTTATCGACCGGGATATCGAAAAAACCCTGGATCTGATCAGCATGCAGGTCGACCGTCAACACCCGGTCTGCGCCGGCGGCGCCAATCATTTTAGCCGCTAGGCGAGCGGTGATCGGCACCCGGGCGGAGCGGGGACGCCGATCCTGGCGGGCATAGCCGAAATAGGGGATGACCGCAGTGATGCGTTTGGCCGACGCCCAATGCATGGCGTCGATCATCACCAGCAACTCCATGAGATTTTCATTGGTAGGGGTTGAAGTGGGTTGCACGATGAAGACATCGCGTCCCCGGACATTCTCATGGATCTCCGCCATGACTTCGCCGTCACTGAAGCGGCCGACCTGCATTTTACCGAGTGGGAGGCTGAGGTGGGCGGCAATTTCAGCGGTAAGTTGCAGATTGGCGTTGCCGGAAAAGACCATCATGGCATTGGAGGGCACGGTTTTAATCCCCATATCGAACATCGGTTTAGTGTGAAATGGCTGGGGCGGCAGGATTCGAACCTACGAATGCTGGGATCAAAACCCAGTGCCTTACCGCTTGGCGACGCCCCAATTAATTCTCGTTCGTGCTAAGCAACTCCAGCAGCGGGGAGCGGTTTAACCCCCGCGCAACAAAACCGTTAAGACCGGCCGGCAACTCGTCATAAACCGCGCAGGCTTGTTGTCGGTCGGCAAAGGAGGCGAACACACAGGCACCGGTTCCGGTAAGCCGGGCATCGGCGTATTGGTTCAGCCAGTCCAATGTTTCCGCCACCTCGGGATGGCGTCTTCGCACAATGGGCAAGCAGTCATTGCGGCAGTTACCTTGCAGAAAGGCGCGTATTCTGATCCGGGGTGAGTGGTGTGTCAAATCGGTTTGGTTGAATATTTCCGCAGTTGAGACGTGACAGGAGGGGGTTAATACCAGATACCAACGCCGTGGGAGTTCGATGCTGGTCAGATCCTCACCTATACCTTCAGCCCAGGAGGCGTGTCCATGGATAAAAATCGGTACATCCGCACCCAGGGTGAGGCCGATTTTTCCTAGCTCGGATTGGCTGAGTGATAGCTTCCAAAGCTGATTCAAGACGACCAGCGTCGTTGCCGCATCCGAACTGCCGCCGCCAAGACCACCCCCCATAGGGAGCCGCTTTTCGAGTTCGATTTCGATGCCGCGGGAGGTGCCGCTCAGTCGCTGAAGCGTGTTTGCCGCCCGGTAACAGAGATTTTTTTCCCAGGGTAACTGAGAGAGTTCGTTGCGCAGCAGAATCTCGCCGTCATCCCGTAGCTGGAAGCGGAGTTGGTCGTGCCGGTCGAGAAATTGAAAGACCGTCTGAAGTTCGTGATAACCGTCGGCGCGTCTGCCGACGATGCGCAGCATGAGGTTCAACTTGGCCGGCGCCGGATAGGCAACGGACAAGTGAGATTGGGCGCCGCTCCGCATGGATGAATTCAGTCGTCGACACCCAGGCGGCCCATCACCGGTTTGATGAATCGATTGTCAGGGTCACGCTGGTTGGCGGCCCGCCACACCTCGAGGGCGTGTTGACGCCGGCCCATTTTCCACAACACCTCACCCAGGTGCGAGGCGATTTCGGCATCGGGGCTGAGATCAGCGGCCTTGTTCAGGTATTCCAAAGCGGATTGTAGATTTCCCATGCGATATTCAACCCAACCCATGCTGTCAAGGATGGCCGGGTTGTCCGGCTTCAACGAGAGCGCCTGTTGAATGAACTGTTTGGCTTCAACCAGGCGATCGGTCTGGTCGGCCAGCGTGTATCCCAGGGCGTTGAGCGCATCGGCGTGTTGCGGGTTGGCGGCAAGGATCTTTCTCAGATCCTGTTCCAGCAGGTCCACCCGTCTCAGGTCGGCTGCATTGAGTCCTCTGGCATACAAGAGATCAGTGTTGTCTTTGAATAATTCCAGGGCATTGCTGTAGACCTCATGTGCGGTTTGAAACTGTAACGCCTCGCGCAACAACTCGGCTTCAACCATGTAGAATGTCACTTGCCGACGAGGCTGGTTGATTCTCAGTCGCTGGAGGGTTTCGCGCGCCTGGTTCAGATCCCCTCGGTCGGCCAGTATTTTGGCGATGCGCACCTGCGCGTCCGGCAGATGTTTACCTTCGACACGGCTATACCTGCCAATCGCGCCATCGGAATCATTCTCCTCCTCAGCAATGAGGCCGAGATAGTAATGGGCTTCGTTGCGTTTTTGTCGATTGTCCGCAAGTTGTTTCAGATAGCCCTTTGCCGCATCAAACCGTTCGAGTTGCAGGGAGATGACGCCGAGGGAGAAAACCACCTCGCTATCGTCAGTGTCGAGTCGATTCAGCCTTTTGAACTGTTCGAGCGCCGCTTCGGGTTGTGTAAACTCCAGCAGCATTCTGGCATAGGCCTTACCTAATTGAATGTTGTTCGGGGAGCGTTCCGCGGCTTGTTTCAGGAAGGCCAGGCCATCGTCCTTATTGCCCATGGCGATCAAGGTATGGGTTTTGAGCACCAGACTCTGAGCGGATTCGGGATCATACGCCAGCGATTGGTCGATATAGCCCAGCGCGAGTTTTCGCTGTTCGGCGCGGTTGGCGGTCAGGGCCAGGGCATAGAGTGCTTTGGGGTCTTGGCTCTCCCCGGGCACCAGTTGTTGCATAATGTCCAGCGCCTGGCCGGGTGTTGCGGACTTTTCCGCAATCGCGGCGGCCTGAAGGTAGCCTGATTGTCCCTTGATGTTTGCGATCGCCACCACTTGCCGCAACTGCGTTATCGCCTCGTTAACGCGCTTCATGCGAATGTTCATTACGGCGGCGATCTGATGTGCCTTGAGCGAGTTCGGCGAGATTTCGATCCACAGCTTGGCGGCGCTGAGGGCAGCGTCTGGCAGATTCGCCTGCAGTCCAAGGCCGGTGGCGCGCTCTGCGGCGCTTTCATCCCTCGATTCCAGGGCGGCCTGGTAGGCATGTTCGAATGCCAAGCGGTTCTTGCCGCGTTGTGCGGCGATCTCTCCGGTCAGGATGTTGTAGATGATCTCCGCCGAAAGGTCATCGGTGTGCAGATCCAGAGGGGGCTGGCTGGTATTCTCGTCAGGCGGTTGGGGCGGGCGAGTCATGCTTGGCGGCGTACTCGCGCATGCGGAGAGCAGCAGCGGGAATATGACCAAGCCATATTTCAATAATGGGTTAATGCGCATAGGAGTAGTAGTAAAAAGGTAAACGCCACACTCTGCAAGTCCTGATTTATATTTATTAATTTAGTTCGCCGGGTTAATAGATCCTCGCCGAATTCGCGCGCCCGCTCCAAGGCTTCATCACCTTCAGGTGTGTGTTATGCGATAGATCAAGAAAATCTTTGAATTGTTGTGTTGACTTTGACTGGCCTAGGCGTCAGAATGCCCGGCTCTCGCTAGGAGGGGTTCCCGAGTGGCCAAAGGGATCAGACTGTAAATCTGACGGCTCCGCCTTCGGAG
>JAHXHR010000040.1:28320-29063 GCA_025656505.1 Candidatus Thiodiazotropha sp. (ex Epidulcina cf. delphinae)
CGCTTGGCTGCGCGGGTGTAGTTCAATGGTAGAACTTCAGCCTTCCAAGCTGAATACGTGGGTTCGATTCCCATCACCCGCTCCATATTTCCCGGATTGATCAGTCCGGGGCGAGTGCTGTGTCAGCAGCGCCGCCGTTTGTTGTGATCCCGGCAAGGGTGGTCGGTCGGGCGCCGTTTGGGCGTTGGTTGAATGGGAGATTTGCCCAGATAGCTCAGTTGGTAGAGCACACCCTTGGTAAGGGTGAGGTCGGCAGTTCAAATCTGCTTCTGGGCTCCAAGTTTCAGAAAGGCGTGCGGAAGCGCGCGAATTTACCTTAGTATACAAATGGAGAACCTGGAGAGCACTCATGTCCAAGGAAAAATTCGAACGCACAAAGCCGCATGTCAATGTGGGCACGATCGGTCACGTAGACCATGGCAAGACCACGCTGACGGCGGCCATCACCACGGTCCAAGCGGCCAAGTTCGGCGGCGAGCAGCGTGCATTTGATCAAATCGACAACGCTCCGGAAGAGCGGGAGCGCGGCATCACCATCGCCACCTCGCACGTGGAGTACGAATCAGAGGAGCGCCATTACGCGCACGTGGACTGCCCTGGGCATGCCGACTATGTGAAGAACATGATCACGGGAGCGGCGCAGATGGACGGCGCGATCCTGGTGGTATCAGCGGCGGACGGTCCGATGCCGCAGACCCGCGAGCACATTCTGCTGTCGCGCCAGGTCGGTGTTCCATACATTG
>JAHXHR010000041.1 GCA_025656505.1 Candidatus Thiodiazotropha sp. (ex Epidulcina cf. delphinae)
GGTCGAAATTCGAAGGTTATTCAGACCGATGCCTCGGTCAAACCTATGCGAGTCCCCCCGGCATAGCCGGGGGTTTACCTGAGATTAATTAATCTCGACAACCGTAGCGATATCGCAAAGTTTGCGAGGAAGTGTGGTATGCTGGTTGCGCGTCTTCGTTACTACAACGACAAGAATATTGTTCCGACTGGTGGCGACCTGGACAGGGTTTTGCGTGCCTCCAGTATTACTGAAATTGACCTCATGCTCCGCATGGGGCGGCTGAACAGGAATGTGCTGGAAGCGATCCGGGATTACGCGGGTGAAATCAGAGCGATCATCAAGGACCATGATGCAGAACGAACGCCGTACCATCCCGTAATGCAGGTTTTTGAAACCTCTCTCGGAAAGCTCTACGAGGGTGATTGTATCTCGCTCATGAGGGAGATAGAGAGTGACACAGTTGACCTTGTCTTTGCGGACCCACCGTTCAATTTGAACAAATTGTATCCTTCCAAAATCAACGACAATTTGAAGACGGAACACTATATCAATTGGTGTCAGGAGTGGTTATCTGAGTGTATTCGTATCCTCAAGCATGGCGGTTCACTATTCATATGGAATCTGCCGAAATGGAATGCGGCACTTGCGAACTTCCTGGAGGGACGGCTTAATTTTCTGAACTGGATCTCTGTGGATATTAAGTACAGTCTGCCGATCCAGGGCCGCTTGTACCCCTCTCATTACTCGCTCTTGTACTATACGAAAGGAGAACGTCCAAGAGTATTCCATCCGGATCGGTTGCCGATGCAGATCTGTCCACACTGCTATGGGGATCTCAAGGACTATGGAGGTTATAAAGACAAAATGAACCCAAGGGGTATCAACCTATCAGATATTTGGCTCGATATTCCTCCTGTCCGCCACGCAAAGTACAAGCGTCGGAACGGAGCAAACGAGCTTTCGCTGAAGCTGTTAGACCGGATCGTGGAGCTGACTACCGACGAAGGGGATCTTGTGTTTGACCCGTTTGGTGGATCTGGGACCACCTACATGGCAGCGGAGCTGAAGAACCGACGATGGATAGGTGTGGAGATTGGCCCAACTGATGATATCGTTAATAGGTTTGACAGGATTCACCAAGAGCGTGGGATTCTCAACGATTATCGTGAGAGTCTAAATACTCTCTTTACCGAAGATGCTCACAAGAAAAGGGTGCAAGTAGGTTTGTGGACTTGCGAATCGGTACGAAACAAAAAGAAAAACGGACAGGCGTCGTTGTTTGAAACGGAGAAACGCTAAATACGCAAAATAAATATTAAGAGCCTTGCTTATGGGGTCATCCTGGCAGTAGGAGTGCTATAGCGGCGTTTTGATGCCTTGCTGTAGGCAGGCCGCATCGGCTGAATGCAGCATATTAGGTCGCCAGGTTATACTATACAGATTGACCACTACTCTGGGGGATAATCAGCGAATCAGCCTCCTTTGGAATCATGGATCAGATCCTTGCTTTGATCGTACAGCGTCGTTTCCACCTCGAACAGGCCCGGCAGGGTGTGAAAGATGTTGTCATGAGAGAATTTGTCATCGAGCTTCGGTAACAACGATTTCACGGTAACGCCATCTTCCGCAAAATTGTCGTTGAACCAGAAAATCATCGGTACCTGCTTTTGCGTATCGGGTGCCAGCATATAGGGCAATCCATGCAGATAGAGATTGTTCTCACCCAGTGACTCACCATGATCGCTGATATAGAACAGGGCCGCCTCGAATTTGTCGCCATTCTGTTTCAGCAGGCCGATGAGCTTGGAGAGAAAAGAATCTGTGTAAAGAATGGCATTGTCATAGGTGTTGTCAATCTCCTTCCGGCTGCACTGTTCAAGCTGATTGCTCCGGCATACCGGGGTGAATTTTTCGAAGCCCGGCGGGTAACGCTTGAAATAGGCCGGCCCATGGTTACCCATCTGGTGCAGGACAATTAGGAGATCCTCGTTCGGGCGTTGGTCGATATGGCTTTGCAGATTCGCCAGCATACCCTCGTCCCGACATTCGGTGTCGCAGACTGGGTTTCTGTCCGGTGTCCTGTAACTCGCGTAGGGCACTCTGAGCGCCACGCCCTTGGAGTCTGAGTTGTTGTCGAGCCAAAGTACGCTGACGCCTGCACGCTGCAGGACATCAAGGATGTTCTCTGTTTGCGACGCCTTCTCCTTGCTGTAATCGGAACGGTCGTAGATGGAAAACATACAGGGTACGGAAACCGCCGTGGTTGTGCCGCAGGCCCAGGTATTTCTGAAGCTGGCCACGCGCTCCTGTTCCAACAGAGGATTGGTTTTCCTGGCATATCCGTTCAGGGAGAAATGGTCCGTCCTGGCCGTCTCGCCGACCACCAGCACCACCAGCTCTCGGTCAAGGTCGGTTTCCGGTATCTTGGCGTCAAGGGCGATCGCTGCGAACTCCTTTGATTCGCTCTGAAATGATTTGCCGATGTATTTGCCCGCCGAGTAGAGATAGTATGAGGGGTTGGCAAAATATCGAAGGCTCTTGTGCTCACGGGCGAAGGATGCATAGAAACTGCCGAATGTGAGAATCGTCGTCATCGCCAGGGCGATTGCAATACCCATGAGTTTCAATCTGGAGATGATCGCTTGTCTGGGAGTCAAGCGCATGATTTCCGTCTTTGAAGATGAGTGCAGACGGTAGTACGCCGAGCAGCAGCAGCTTGAAGCTGAGCAGAGCGATGGACTCGGCGACGTCGGTCCTGACGACATTGTCGATCATCGTCCCGTCGAAAATGACGTGATAGGTATCCATGAAATAGGCTGTCGCTGCGGAGATCAGCAGAAGAGCGATGAGTATGACCTTGGTCGTATATCTGTAGCAGAGCAGCGACAGCAGCACCACGTTTATGCAGCCGGAGAGGATGGCTACAGAGAGCATGTAGAGGCCATTCTTGAAATCCAGCGGATAGGCCTCGACGAAATTTGAAAAAAACGTCAGATTGCCGGTCAGCAGCAGAAATACCGCTGTCAGCAGGATGGTGATTGATGGAGTCGTCTCTATTCTCAAGAATTGCATTCCGACCAAGCGGGGTTGACATAATCTATCCCCTGACAGCCGGCTCCGGCGTTTGTCACAGAGTAAGGTAAAAGCGTAGCGATTCGTAGGGCCACCCCTTCGGGGTCATCGCTTCGCGCTGTCATCGGACCTCGGTGGGGCTTCTTCATCCTCCATCTGCGGAGGATTTTGACGGCCATCAAAAAACCCGCATCAAGCGGGTTCTTTGATATGTTGGCTGGGGATGGAGGATTCGAACCTCCACATACGGAGTCAGAGTCCGTTGTCCTGCCGTTAGACGAATCCCCAGTGGCAGGCTCCACGCCGGCAGTAGTCTGCCGGCGATGGGCGAGAGCCGGACTTAACGTTTGGAGAACTGTGGCCGCTTGCGGGCCTTGTGCAGTCCCACTTTTTTCCGTTCCACGGCGCGCGCGTCCCGGGTCAGGAAGCCGGCCTTGCGCAGGGCGCCGTGCAGGGACTCGTCATAAGCGTCGAGGGCACGGGAGATGCCGTGGCGAATGGCGCCTGCCTGTCCCGTGGTGCCGCCGCCGCTGACGGTGACTTTGATGTCGACTTTGTTGCCGGTCTCTGTCGCATCCAGCGGCTGGCGGACCACCATTCTGGCGGTCTCGCGGCCGAAGTACTCATCGAGAGGACGGTCGTTGACGACGATGCTTCCGCTGCCGGAGGTCAGGAAGACGCGAGCAGTGGAGCTTTTACGACGCCCGGTGGTGATGTGCATATCTGCCATGTTCTTAACTCCGGATATTTTAATCAGATGTCCAGCGGCTGGGGCTGCTGGGCCTGATGGGTGTGTGCCGGACCGGAGAAGACACGCAGTTTCTTAAACATTGCCCGGCCCAGCGGATTTTTCGGCATCATACCCTTGACCGCGTGCTGAATGGCCCGCTCCGGCGCCTTCTGCAGCAGCTTGTCCAGGCTGACGGACTTCATGTTGCCGATGTATCCGGTATGATGATGGTACATCTTGTCAGTCAGTTTGTTGCCGGTGACGCGGACCTTTTCGGCATTGACGACGACGATGTAGTCGCCGGTATCGACGTGAGGGGTATATTCCGGTTTATGCTTGCCGCGCAGGCGGCAGGCAATTTCACTGGACAGTCGACCTAAGGTCTTGTCCGTGGCGTCCACGAGATACCAGTTGCGGCGTACCTCAGCCGGCTTTGCGCTTAGAGTAGTCATCCGAATGTTGCTCCGATGGAGAACTATTTTGCCTCGAAAAAGACGGCGAATAGTACATGGTCCGTGAAATCGACACAAGACCTATTCCCGAGATTGGACCTGAACTCGCCGATTGGGGTTTGAGTTCGATGGGGTTGCAGGTTACCTAACCGGCGCGAGGGACAAAAAAACGCGGCATTCACTGCCGCGCCGGTTAATTCACCACCAAATCAAAATGGAGTCAAGAGTACTGATACGACATTTTATTATTATGTTTCCATAATCTAATATAACGAAATGCATGTCAACCCGTTTCTGACAGCTTTCTGCTATTATCTCTGCCCTTTACCTTAGCCTGGATGTTTCACTTGGGCTAGTGTACCCCGTCTATAGATACTGTAACATTCAGCGGGGTTCGGACTGTCTGCGCTGTCAGTGGATAGCTCATTGATGATATTGAATTTATTTAATGATTCTCCATAGTTTCGCCATATTCGCCGGGCTTGTGATTCTCGTCTGGAGCGCCGATCGCTTCATCAGCGGCGCTGCGGCGCTGGCCGATAATCTGGGTGTCTCTCCGATGCTGATCGGTCTCACCGTCGTCGGTTTCGGCACCTCGGTGCCGGAGGTGCTGGTTTCCACCATGGCGGCGATAAACGGCAATCCCGGTTTGGCGATCGGTAATGCTATCGGTTCCAATATCGCCAATATCGGCCTGATTCTCGGTTTCACGGCGCTGGTGATTCCCTTGTCGGTGCATTCAAGTGTGCTCAAGAGGGAATATCCACTACTGCTCTCGGTCAGCGGCATCTGTCTGTTGTTGATGTGGAACGGCGAACTGGGGCGCCTTGACGGCATGGCGCTGGCCTTCACCCTGATCGCCGTCCTCGGCTGGATGATCCATACCGCCAAGACCGGCGCCGCCGATCCCATTGCGGGGGAGTTCGACGCGGAGATCCCCCACGACACGCCGACCCGCAAGGCGGTCACGCAGTTGCTGGTCGGGCTGATATTCCTGCTGATCAGTTCCCGCCTGTTGGTATGGGGGGCGGTCAATGTGGCTGCGGCCCTGGGTGTCAGTGACCTGATCATCGGTTTGACCATCGTGGCCATCGGCACCAGCCTGCCCGAACTGGCCGCCAGTATCACCAGCGCAATGAAAGGCGAGGACGATATCGCCATCGGCAATGTCATCGGCTCCAACCTCTATAATATGTTGGCTGTTTTGACGATTCCGGCATTCGTCACCCCCGGACCCTTTTCCCCCGAGATCCTCACCCGTGATCTGCCGGTTATGCTGGGATTGACCCTGTTCCTGTTTCTGATGGGGTATGGCTTTGGAAAACAGGGGCGAATCAACCGGTTGGAAGGATTGGCCCTGTTGGCGGCCTTCGTCGGCTATCAGTCTCTGTTATTCTTCACTCTGGTAAGCGCCTGATGTACCGGCGTATTGGAAGCCCGCACAAGGTGGGCCGACAACAATCGGGAAGCATGGTGAATGACTAAACCCGTTACCCCACCGAAAAAGGAGATGGCCCAGATGATAGAGCTGGGTCGGGCGGTGATCGAGACTGAAGCGGTTGCCGTTTCCGCCCTCGTACCCCGCCTGGACAGGGCGTTCGCCCAAGCCTGCCGCTATCTGCTCCACTGTCAGGGGCGGATTGTAGTGACCGGGATGGGTAAATCGGGGCACATCGGCAATAAGATCGCCGCTACCCTGGCGAGCACCGGCAGTCCGGCCTTTTTCGTTCATCCGGGAGAGGCCGGTCATGGCGATCTGGGCATGATCACCCCACAGGATGTGGTGCTTGCCTTGTCCAACTCAGGAGAGACCGGTGAGTTGCTGGTCATTCTGCCGTTGCTCAAACGCCTGGGCGCACCCCTGATCGCCATGACCGGCAAACCACAATCGACCCTGGCGAGGGAGTCTGAAGTCCATATCGATGTCAGCGTCGAGAAAGAGGCCTGTCCCCTGGGGTTGGCGCCTACCTCCAGCACCACTGCGGCGTTGGTGATGGGTGACGCCTTGGCCGTGGCGCTGCTCCAGGCCCGCGGCTTCACTGCGCAGGATTTTGCCTTGTCGCATCCGGGCGGCGCGCTGGGCAGGCGCCTGCTGTTGCATGTCGGTGATATTATGCATGCGGGGGAGACATTGCCGTGGGTGGGTCTTGATGCGACGCTTCATCAAGCCCTGGAAGTGATGTCAGGCAAAGGGCTGGGAATGACCGCCATCGTCGACCGTGAGGGCAGGGCTGCCGGTGTCTATACAGACGGCGACCTGCGGCGCACCCTCAATAAACCGATCGATATTCACCATGTTCGGGTGAGTGAAGTCATGACTGAGAACTGCATGACCGTACTGCCCGAGATGCTTGCCGCGGAGGCCCTGCAACTGATGGATGAGAAAAAGATAAACGGCCTGTTGGTGGTGGATGGTGAGCGCCGGCTGATCGGGGCGTTCAACATGCACGATCTATTGAGAGCCGGGGTCATGTAGGGGGTTCAGGTGCAGGATATTCATACCAAAGCCAGCGCTGTCAAACTGGTGATCTTCGATGTCGACGGGGTGCTCACCGATGGCAGCCTGTTTCTGGGCGATGACGGCCAGGAGTATAAGGCCTTCAACTCCAGGGACGGCCATGGCATGAAGATGCTGCAGAAATCGGGTGTCCTGATCGGCATCATCACCGGCCGCACCTCGGAAGTGGTGCGCATCCGCATGGAGAGCCTGGGCATCGAGCATGTCTATCAGGGCAAGCAGGATAAACTACCGGCCTACGAGGAATTGCGTGACAAACTGGGGTTGGAGGATGGTCAGGTGGCCTATGTGGGAGACGATGTGGTGGACCTGCCGATCATGTGTCGGGTAGGTCTGGCGATCGCGGTGAACGACGCCCACCCCTTTGTCGTGCAACATGCCCACTGGCAGACGCCGCACGCCGGTGGTCGTGGGGCCGGCCGGGATGTCTGTGAAATGGTGCTGGAGGCTCAAGGGAACCTTCAGGTCGAGCTGGAAAGTTATCTTTGAAGCATCGATTACTCGGTATCCTGTTGATGTTTGCTGCGTTGTTGAGCCTGGGCTGGTGGATGAATGAATTGGGCCGGTCTCCGGAAAAAAAGCCGAGCGCTACAGAGACTTCACCTGACGCCTATGCTGAAGGTTTGGTTGTGTGGACCTATGACGTGAGCGGTCTGTTGAAGCGAAAAATGGTGGCGCCGGGGATGCGGTATTTTGAACCGACAGGGATCACTGAGTTGCAACGCCCGCTTCTGATGCAATTCAATCCGGGGTCACCGCCCTGGGAGATGCAGGCGGAGGAGGGGATCGCAAGGAGTCGTGATGAGACGCTGTTTTTCCCCGGTAGCGTTACCCTAGAGCGTCCCGGTGATGCCGAGCTGTCCTCTTACCGCTTCCTCACCCGGGATCTGACCTTGGCGTTGCGCACCGAATTCGCTTCCACCACACAAGCGGTTCGGATCGAAAGCGACGGCCAGTGGGTGACGGCGGTGGGTATGGAGGCATGGCTGAATCAACCGATGCGCTTGAAGCTGCTGCGCCAAGTACGGGGATACCATGATTTTAAATAGAAAAATCATTAACTTGATCATGCTGTTGTTGCTGTCTTGCGGGTCACCGCGAATCTTGGCGTCGGGCAGTGATAGCGATCAGCCGATGCAGTTGGAAGCGGACAGTCTCTCCATCGATGAGACGACGGGGGTCATTCTCTACGAAGGAAACGTGGAAATCTCTCAGGGCAGCTTGAAGTTGTGGGCTGACCGGTTGTGGATTCATCGCCGCCAAGGCAAGACGGAAAAGATTGTCTGTGAGGGAGCCCCTGCCCGCTTCCGCCGCTTGCCGGACGATGATGGAGAAGAGATGCGGGGCGAGGCGCGACGGTTGGAGCTGTATGTTGATCGTGACGAAATGCTGCTGAGTGACGAGGCCGTCCTTGAGCAAGGAGGCAACCGGTTCAGAAGCGACCGGATTATCTACAATCGCACCAGCGCCTTGGTCAGGGCCGGCGCCGGCGCGCAAGGCAAGCAGCGGGTTCAGGTGGTCATCGAGCCTGAGCGGAAAACAGCCCCATGAGCCGGCTGCAAGCCGATGCGCTGCAAAAGCGGTATCGCAAGCGGAAGGTGGTGGACGGCGTCTCGCTTGTCGTTGACAGCGGTGAGGTAGTGGGGTTGTTGGGTCCGAATGGCGCAGGTAAGACCACCAGTTTTTATATGATCGTGGGGCTGATCCAAGTGGATCATGGGCGGATATTCTTCGATGGAGAGGAACTGACGGATCTGGCGATGCATAAACGAGCCCGCTTGGGCATCGGTTATCTGGCCCAGGAGCCCTCGGTTTTCAGGCGTTTGAGTGTGGAGCAGAATCTTCTGGCTGTTCTGGAAACCCGCCGGGATCTGGACGGCGCCGGTCGCCGGGAGAGGTGCGATCAGCTATTGACGGAGTTCGGCATCGTTCACTTGCGGGAAAATCCGGCGATGAGTCTCTCAGGTGGTGAACGCCGACGGTTGGAGATAGCCCGCGCCCTCTCCATGCAGCCCCGCTTCATTCTGCTGGACGAACCCTTTGCCGGCGTGGACCCGATCGCGGTCATCGAAATCAAGAAAATAATTCAGTATATCAGAGTGTTAGGGATAGGCGTATTGATTACCGATCACAATGTCAGGGAGACGCTCGATATTTGCGACCGGGCCTACATCATCAGCAACGGCCGGGTATTGGCCGAGGGCGACACCGGTGAGATCCTGGCCAACAGAGAGGTTCGCACCGTCTATCTTGGCGAGAATTTCTCCATGTAGCGTTTTATTGCGGCTGTCCGCAAACGAAGAAAAAAATAACGTCGCTGGTTTTTTTAGCTAAAATGAAGTTAAACGCATACAAATAACATACCAGGTCCAAAGATATCTCTGCAATGAAGCAGGCGCTGCAACTCCGACTCGGACAACATCTCACTATGACCCCGCAGCTACAGCAGGCGATACGCCTGCTGCAGCTCTCCGCGCTTGATCTCAGCCAGGAGGTGCAGGAGGTGCTTGAGACCAATCCGATGCTGGAGGGTGAGGAGGATTTCACCCAGCGGGGCTCAGCGACAGAAGCTGAGTCTCACGAGCGCGCGACATCGGAGCAGACGCCAGGGGATGATGCCAAGGCGAACGATATCAATAACGAACGTGAGGTTCAGACCGATGCCCCGCAATTACCGGAGGAATTGCCCGTCGACAGTGAATGGACCGATATCTATGATAGCTACCAGCCCGGTCCCGGCGGTGGCGGCGAAGCGGGTGACAACGACTATCTGCTGCATCGCGGCGGTTCGCTTACCCTGCAAGAGCACCTGATTTGGCAAATGAATCTGACGCCTTTTTCACCCTTGGATAGGCTCATCGCCACCACCCTGATCGATAGCGTCAACGAGGATGGATATTTCACCGGCAATCTGGAGGAGATCTTCCTGTCCCTGGATGAAGAGGAAGTGATCCTGGAGGAGGTAGAGGCTGTGTTGCATCGGATCCAAGCCTTCGATCCTCCCGGCGTGGGCGCTCAGGGTCCGCAGGATTGCCTGCTTATCCAGCTTCGCCAACTACCGAAGACAACGCCCGATGTTGAAATGGCGATCAGACTCTGTAGAGACCATTTCAGCCTCTTGGTCAGGCAAGATCAGCATCAGATCATGCGTCGTTTGAAGATCGACGAAGCGGAACTCGTGGCTGTAATGCGGCTGATTCGCACCCTCAATCCCCACCCCGGAACCCTGGTCGCCAACAGCGAGCCCGAATATGTCACCCCGGATGTGTTCGTCAGCAAACGCAAGGGCCGCTGGCTGGTGGAACTGAACGGCGAAGTCACCCCCAAGCTGAGGGTCAATAATGACTATGCAAGCCTGATCCGCCGGGCGGATCAGAGCGAAGACAACACCTTTCTGAAGAATCACTTGCAGGAGGCGCGTTGGTTCATCAAAAGCCTGATGAGCAGAAACGAGACTATTTTGCGGGTGGCGAGTAAAATCGTCGAATATCAACGCGGTTTTTTCGAGCATGGGGAGGAGGCGATGAAACCTTTGGTGTTGCGGGATATCGCCGAGGCGCTGGAGATGCACGAATCGACCATATCGCGGGTCACCACACAGAAGTATATGCATACCCCGCGGGGCACGCTGGAGTTCAAGTATTTTTTCTCCAGCCATGTAAACACCAGCGCGGGGGGTGAGTGTTCCTCAACCGCCATCCGCGCATTGATAAAGAAATTAATTGCCGCCGAGAAGCCTGACAAGCCTCTCAGTGACAACAAGATTGCCGCTATATTGTCTGATCAGGGTATCAAAGTGGCCCGCCGGACAGTGGCGAAATACCGTGAGTCGATGGGCGTTCCGCCATCGAATGAGCGTAAGCGTCTGATATAGGAAACAATGGCAATTCAGAGCGATAGGTTGTCAACCGTCAACCCGTTTGCAGATGCAGTATTGCATGAGGCAAAGCCGGGCCTTGAGACAACCTGTGCTGAGGGTGGCATATCCCCCGGGTGCTGTTTTCATATGTCAGGCAGGGTGATGAGTAACCTCATCTAAATAAAGGAGAAAATTATGCAAATAAGCGTGACCGGTCATCATGTGGATGTATCTGATGCCTTAAAGAGCTATGTTGACAATAAGTTCGAGCGTCTTGAGCGCCATTTCGATAATGTGATCAATGTGCATGTTATCTTGAGCGTGGAGAAAATGAGACAAAAGGCAGAGGCCACCATGCAAGTGAACGGCGCCAGCGTTTTCGCCGATTCCGTACAGGAAGATATGTATGCAGCCATTGACGTGCTCACCGATAAACTGGACCGGCAGGTGCTCAAGCACAAAGAGAAGATGAAAAGTCACCGTGCCGGCAGTGGCGCGAAGTACGCGACCGAATAACAGCGGACGATAGAACCGGCGAGGTCTCCATGTTTCCCGAAGGATATCTTCTTGAAGAACGGATCGGCTGCGGCGTGGAGGCAGCCAGTAAGAAACGCGTGTTGGAACAACTCGGCCGGCGGTTGGCCGAGTCTGTTCCGAATCTCACCCAAGACCAGGTATTCGATGCCCTCCTGGAGCGAGAACGGCTCGGCAGTACGGGGCTGGGTAAAGGGATTGCCCTGCCGCATGCCCGCATGCGCCAGATATCCCAGGCGCTGGCCGCCTTTGTTCAGCTACCCCAAGGCATAGATTTCGACGCCATCGACAATCAGCCGGTGGATCTCGCTTTCGCCATGCTGGTTCCCGAAGAAGCCACCGATGAACACTTGCAGTTACTTGCCACATTGGCCAGGATGTTTGATGACGGTGATTTCTGCGCCGCTTTGCGCGAGGCGGAAACGGCGCATGACCTGTTTCTGTTGATCCAGCAGCGAGAAGCCGCAATCTCAGCTTAATGAAGTCCTTCTATACCATCCGGGGTCTCTACGAGGAGTTGGTCACTGAGCTTTCGCTGAAATGGGATGGCAAAGGGGGGAACGCCCGCGTCTACTTCGATCCGGGCATGCAGGGAGGAAAGCAGCCCGCCGGACCCCTCAATTTGATACGTCCCAGCCGGATACAGGTGATCGGGCCGCCGGAGAGGGATCACCTGCTGAGCGAGAAGGCGGATAACTATCACGACCGTCTGAAGAAACTGTTCAATGCATCGCCGGCCGCCCTTATTTTCACTGACGACCTGGAGCCCATGCCAGAGTGCCATGACTGGGCTATGAAAAATGACACAGCCCTCATCTATACACAACAGCCGGACAATCAGGTCATTAACTGTTTGCTGGAGCGCTTCAGTCGGCCGGTGGGGGAGAAGCTGCTGGTGCATGGGGTCTACATGGAGGTCTTGGGCATGGGAGTGCTGCTCAGCGGCAATCCAGCGATCGGTAAAAGCGAGCTTGCCTTGGACCTGATCTCCCGTGGTCACCGGCTGATCGCCGATGATGCCACTGAACTCTACAAGACCGGCAACAACACCGTGAATGGCCGTTGTCCCGGGGTGCTGCAGGATTTCCTGGAAGTTCGGGGGTTGGGGTTGATCAATATTCGCGCGATGTTTGGAAACGGCGCCATCAAACCGAATAAGCGGTTACACTTAATCATCGATTTACTCCGCTTCAACGATAAGAAACTACACGGCATGGACCGTCTCGAGGGTTGTCACTCGCACCGCACGCTGCTCGGCGTCAAAGTGCCGCAGACGAGTCTCCCGGTCGCTGCGGGTAGAAACCTGGGGATACTGGTCGAAACGGCGGTGCGGCAGCACATGCTGATGCTCGACGGTTATAACGCGACGAACGACTTTATTGATCGACAGCAGATCTATATCGATCAGGAATAGCCCATGGCAACGGGAATCAAACTGCAGATCGTCACCGGATTGTCCGGGTCCGGCAAGACCATAGCCCTGCATACCTTGGAGGACATGGGATATTATTGCATCGACAATCTGCCTGTCTCTCTGTTGATTTCCGTCGCCGATCATCTGACCGGCGAGCCGGAAGCCATATTCAACAAGACCGCGGTGGGTATAGATGCCCGCAGCCAACCCAGTCAAATTTCCGATCTGCCGGTAATGGTGGACAACATCCGCCAACATGGTCTCGACTGCAACATATTGTTTCTTGACGCCCAAGCCGATACGCTGATCAAGCGTTTCAGTGAGACCCGGCGGAGGCATCCTTTAACGGATAATCAGCGATCCCTCGCTGAGGCCATCCGGCTTGAACGCGAGTTGTTGGAACCCTTGAGCGCAACTGCCGATCTGCGTATCGACACCACCCATACCAACCTCCACGAATTGCGCGATCTGATCCGCAACCGTATCGGTGGAGAGGGTGGGAAGTTATCGATACTGTTTGAATCGTTCGGTTTTAAGCATGGTTTGCCGAGAGATGTGGATTTCGTTTTTGACGCCCGCTGCTTGCCGAATCCGTACTGGCAGGCGGAGCTTCGGCCCTACACCGGGTTGGAGAAACCGGTCGCGGAATTTCTGTCGTCCCTCAATGAGGCTACCGACATGCTGGCGGACCTGATCGGTTTTCTGGGCCGGTGGATACCCGCGTTTGAAGCCGATGGACGCAGCTATCTCACCATTGCCGTCGGCTGCACGGGCGGTCAGCACCGCTCCGTCTATCTGGCGGATCGGTTGGCGAAACACTTTGCAGAGGTCGGCCTGCATGTCATGAGCCGGCATCGGGAACTGTCATGACCATCGGTCTGCTGCTCATTACCCACAGCAGAATCGGAGACGCGCTGCTGGAGACCGCCGGCAAGATGCTTGAGGGGGCGTCACTACCCGCCGAAACCCTGTCGGTGAGCATCGATAGCAACCCGGACCAACTGCGCGAGCTGGCCGCGGAGATGGTTTCGAGACTCGATCAAGGTGATGGGGTTCTGGTCTTCACCGATATGTATGGCTCCACCCCAAGCAACATCGCCTATGGATTGGCGGAGAGAGGGAGGGTGAACGTTATCTCGGGGGTCAATCTGCCGATGCTGATCCGTACGCTGAATTATCAGGCCCTTGACTTGATCTCCCTGACCGAAAAGGCGGTCAGCGGCGGCAAGGAGGGTATTCTCTGCTGCGAATCTTGCCACAAATGAGCATTGATCATGCTGGATAAAGAGGTGGAAATCATTAATAAACTCGGCCTGCACGCCCGTGCGGCGGCCAAGTTGGTGAGCTGTGCCGGCAGTTTCAGCAGCAATGTCTATCTGCACCGCAACGGTCAACGGGTGAACGGCAAGAGTATCATGGGCGTAATGATGCTTGCCGCCAATCGAGGTTCGATTTTGACACTCGAAATCGACGGTAGTGATGAGCAGGATGCCTTGGAAGCCCTGATCTTACTCATTAATGACCGGTTCGGAGAAGAGCAATGACCCTTTCCTGTCAAGGGATAGGGATTAATACCTCCCGAGAGGTGGCCATCGGTGACGCCTACCTGTTGCAGCAAGGCATCCCTGAAGTGAATCATCGTGAAATCACTGAGGATTTGATTCAGGTCGAAATCGAACGCTTCGAAAACGCCCTGCACGTCACCACCAGCCATCTACGCTCGGTGCGTGAACAGATTCCCGCCGACACGGCTTCGGATATCAGTGAATTCATCGATACCCATCTGCTGATGTTGGAAGATTATGCCATCAGTCAAGCCACCATCAATCTCATCAGGGATAACCTGTACAGCGCCGAGTGGGCCTTGCAGGTGCGCAGGGACGAACTGGCGCGGGTGTTCGATGAGATGGATGACCCCTATCTGCGCACCCGCAAGGATGATGTGGACCACGTCGTCGGCCAGGTGCAGTTCGTCCTTGCGGGCGGTCAGCCGGAACAGCGGGGCGACCTGCATGGACGGGTGGTGGTGGCCAGGGATCTGACCCCGGCCGAGACCATCATGATGAAAAACCAGGGAGTCACCGCTTTCGTCACCGAGTTCGGCGGCCCCCTGTCGCATACCGCGATACTCGCCCGCAGTTTGGGAATTCCGGCGATCATCGGTATTCATCAGGCGACCTCACTGTTTCGTCAAGGAGAACTCCTGGTCGTGGATGGCGCTCAGGGCGTGGTTTTGGCCAATCCTACAATGCGGATTCTGGAGCACTATCGGCAACGCATCGAGGCCAGGCGTTCCAGAGAGGAGGAGTTGCGCCGCCATGTCGATCTACCGGCAATGACCACCGACGGGGAACAGATCTATCTGCATGCGAATATCGAACTGCCTGAGGATATCGGCATAACGCTCAATAATCGGGCCGATGGCGTGGGTCTGTTTCGCACCGAGTTTCTGTATATGAACCGTTCCACGCCACCGACCGAAGAGGAGCAGTTGGAGGCCTATCTCTCCGCAGTCAGGGGACTCAACGGCATACCTATCACGATTCGTACACTCGACCTGGGGGTGGACAAGACCACCGGGAGCATCTCCGAGTCGGGTTGCATGTCCGCCATCAATCCAGCCTTGGGGTTACGTGCGATACGTCTCTGTCTGAAGGAGCCTGAGCTGTTCATTCCGCAACTCAGAGCCATCCTGCGCGCCTCTGCTGAAGGTCCGGTCAGGTTGATGATACCGATGTTGTCCGGGATCCAGGAGCTGAAGCAAGTGATTCGGATGATCGACAGGACCAAAGATGAGCTGTCCGAGCAGGGAGTGCCCTTCGATTCTGAGATACCTGTCGGCGGCATGATCGAAGTGCCTGCGGCAGCCCTTGCCGCCGATAGTTTTGCGCGTCATCTCGATTTTCTCTCCATCGGCACCAATGATCTGATCCAGTACACCCTGGCCGTGGATCGCATGGATGAAGAGGTGAATTTCCTGTTCGATCCCCTGCATCCCGCCGTACTCTATCTGATTCAGCGCACCATCAATGCCGCAGGCAGAGCGGGTATCCCGGTCAGCATGTGCGGTGAGATGGCAGGTGAGCCGCGTTATACACGATTGTTGATCGGCATGGGGTTACGTGAGTTGAGCATGCAGCCCAGTGCGTTGCTTGAAACCAGAGCGTTGATAAGGCAATCAAATCTGTCTGAGCTTCAGCAACGCACCAAGACCTTCTTCAATGAGCTGGAGGAGACCGGGGAGAGTCAGCTTTTCGATACGCTGTTTGACTGATCCCTCCTGATCCTGATCAAGGCCTTTCATCCTACTAACCTACGCTCGGGTTAGTAAGTGGTTCAGTAATGACGAATCATATACTATATTCAAGGAAGTGTGTTGAGCGCCGGTGGGCGCCAAAAACCATGAATGGGGTCTATTGGCGGCACTCATTAGAGATTCGGCATGGCTGAGAAACCAGAAGGACACGGACCGAGAGAGAACTCCTGATCTCGACGAGTAACAAAAACTCACAGCCTCTTTCCGGGGACTTTTCTCTTGCCACCCGCTAAGTGGGTTGTTAGTGACCAGTACTAGTGTAGTGTCCTAAACTATTCCTATATTATCTGGAATGATGATTAACCCTGCTATTATCAGTGAATTATAAGGATTTCTATAAATACATAATGCCTATTGCAGTTGATGTTCCAGCAAATGAGCAGCTTTATAATATACGATCTATTTAGGACACTACACTAGGGGGCGTTCTCAATTACCTGAGTGAGCGTGATTCTGAGTCATTTTTCGTGCCGGCAAGGCGCGATGAGGCGCAATAGTCATTCTATTGCAACGAATCGCAACGCCGCCGGCGCGGAAAAGGGCCGGAATCACGCCGCGAACGATGATTGAGAACACCCCCTAGTACTCCGTCAATATAACCTTGAAGGAGTACTAGCTTGGCTGGGAGCATATCAACAAACATGACAATCCAAGGCCACCTTATTCTCGAAGACGGTACAGCGTTCCCCGGCACCCTTTTCGGCGCCGAAAAGGCCGTAGCCGGTGAGGTCGTGTTCAATACCGGCATGGTCGGTTATCCTGAATATCTCACCGACCCCTCATTCGCCGGTCAGATCGTCGTGGCCACCTATCCGCTGGTGGGAAACTATGGCGTACCGGGAAATACCCGGGATGAGAACGACCTGCCGGTGGGTTTTGAATCGGAAACGATCCAGGTTTCCGGGTTTGTCATTTCGACGCTGGCATCAGATACTTCACACTGGACGGCGCAACATTCGCTTCATGAATGGATGAAGGATTCGGGCATACCCGGCATTCAGGGTGTGGATACGCGTGCATTGGCCAAGCGTATTCGTGATAAAGGGGCGATGTTGGGAAAACTGGTTCCCGTCGGCGAAGACATCGGATTTATCGACCCTAACCTGACCAATCTGGCAGCCAGGGTGAGCATCCGGGAGCCCAAATGGTATGGAAAGGGAAATAGCGGCCCGCGTGTCATCCTGGTCGATACCGGGGCAAAGGCAAATATCATTCGCAGCCTGGTGCAGGCAGGCGCTCGTGTGTTACGCGTACCCTGGGACTACGATTTTTTCACGGAGGATTTCGATGGTCTCTTTCTCTGCAATGGTCCGGGAGATCCCAAGATGGCTGACGTCACCGTGCGAAACGTGAAACGAGCCGTTGACGATGGGAATATACCCATATTCGGAATCTGTTTGGGAAACCAGTTGCTGGCATTGGCTGCCGGGGCCGACACCTATAAGCTCAAGTTCGGTCACCGTGGCCAGAACCAGCCTTGTCTGGAGGTCGGTACACCTCGATGCTACATTACCTCGCAGAATCACGGTTATGCGGTCAACGGAACGACCCTTCCTGAAGGCTGGCGGGAATGGTTCACCAATGCCAATGACGGATCCAATGAGGGGATTCGGCATGAGTGGAAACCGATGCGCAGCGTCCAGTTTCATCCGGAGGCTACGCCCGGCCCGGTGGATACGGTCGGGTTGTTCAAGCGCTTCCTGGAGATGATCCGATGAATCTGCAGCCGTGGAGCGAGCAACTGTCGCTTCCTGAAAGAGTCCTCATTCTCGGCAGTTCCGCCCTCAAGATCGGTGAAGCCGGCGAATTCGACTACTCGGGTTCCCAGGCCATCAAGGCATTGAAGGAAGAGGGTATTCATACGATCCTGGTCAATCCCAATATTGCCACCATTCAGACGTCAGAGCACTTGGCTGATGGCATCTATTTTCTTCCCGTCACCCCGCACTATGTGGAGCAGGTTATTCTCAAGGAGCGCCCGGACGGCATCCTGTTAGGATTCGGCGGACAGACCGCACTCAATTGCGGTGTGGCCTTGGATAAGGCAGGGGTCTTCGAAAAATACGCCGTCCAGGTCCTGGGTACGTCGGTTCAGACCATTACGGAAACGGAAGATCGCGGGCTGTTTAATGCCCGACTGAAAGAGATCGGTGTGAAATACCCGAGAAGCCGTGCTGTCAATAGCGTGGATGAGGCGTTGCAAGCGGCCGAAACAATCGGCTATCCCGTTATGTTGCGCATCGCTTATGCGCTGGGGGGACTGGGGTCGGGTCAATGCGTGGATCCGCAACAACTCCGGCAAAGAGCGACGGGGGCTTTCTCTCATACAAGCCAGATTCTTATTGAGGAGTGGCTTGCCGGCTGGAAGGAGGTTGAATACGAAGTCGTTCGTGATCGCTACGACAACTGCGTCACCGTATGCAATATGGAAAACCTCGATCCAATGGGTATTCACACCGGAGAATCGATCGTTGTCGCGCCAAGCCAGACACTGACGAATCACGAATATCACAAGCTGCGTGATGTGGCTATCCGGGTGATCCGTCACCTCGGCGTGGTAGGCGAATGCAACATCCAGTATGCCCTCGATACGCAATCGGACGACTATCGAATCATCGAAGTGAACGCGCGCCTCTCACGCAGTTCGGCGCTTGCGTCCAAGGCCACCGGCTACCCGCTGGCCTTCGTCGCGGCAAAGTTGGCGCTCGGGCGTTCCCTGGTCGATATACCGAACAAGGTGACCGGCGTAACACGGGCCTGTTTTGAACCGGCCCTCGACTACATCGTGGTGAAGATACCCCGTTGGGATCTGAAAAAATTTCGCATGGTGTCTACCCGGATCGGCTCAGGGATGAAGTCGGTGGGTGAGGTGATGGCCATCGGCCGTACCTTCGAGGAGGCGTTCCAGAAGGCGTTGCGCATGCTCGATATCGGCGCCGAGGGCGCCATTCCGGGTGACGGCATCGTTTTCGATGATCTCCGCACGGAGTTGAGTGCGCCCACCGACCGACGCGCCTTCGCATTGGCCTGCGCCTTCGATGAGGGTATGGAGGTGGATGAGGTGCATGCTCTTTCCAATATCGATCCCTGGTTTCTGCAACGGATTCGCGGGCTGACCCGATTGGCGAAACGGCTGAAACAGAGCCGGGGCGATGCCCTGTCTGCCGAACTGCTTAAAGAGGCAAAGTGCTCCGGGTTCTCCGACAATCAGATCGGTCGGTTCCGCGGGGAGACGGAAGAGGATATCCGCCGGCGGCGGCTGGAATGCGGTTTGCGCCCGGTAGTAAAGCAGATCGATACGCTTGCCGCTGAATATCCCGCCAAAACCAACTATCTCTATCTTACCTACAACGGCGTTGAGCACGATATATCCTATACAGAGGATTCGCCGGTGCTGGTGCTGGGGTCCGGCGCCTACCGCATCGGCAGTTCCGTGGAGTTTGACTGGTGTTGCGTCAATACGGTGCGCACCTTGCGGGAGCTCGGGTACAAGACCTTGATGCTCAACTGTAACCCGGAGACGGTGAGCACGGATTATGACGAGTGCGACCGACTCTATTTTGACGAGATCACCTTCGAGACCGTGCGGGAGATTTACGAACTGGAACAGGCCCACGGCGTAATCGTCAGCGTCGGCGGTCAAACACCGAACAGTCTCGCCCCCCTTCTGGATCGGGCCGGTATCCGTATTCTGGGCACCCATCCCTCAGATATCGACAGAGCGGAGGATCGGCACAAATTTTCCGCCCTGTGTGATACGCTGGAGATCGATCAGCCGAGCTGGACTGAGGTGACGAGCGCCGATGCCGCGACAGCCTTTGCCGCCGATGTGGGTTATCCAGTGCTGGTGCGTCCTTCCTATGTCCTCTCCGGGGCCGCCATGGCAGTGGCCGAGAATGAGGAAAGACTCCGCGAGGTTATTGAACGCGCCGCCGAGGTCTCATCAAACTTCCCTACCGTCGTGACAAAATTCATCACCGGCGCCAAAGAGATCGAGATCGATGCAGTGGCGCGCGACGGAGCACTCATTGTCTACGCGATTTCAGAGCATGTGGAAAACGCCGGAGTTCATTCAGGTGACGCCACCCTGGTCCTCCCGCCGCAACGCACCTACCTCGAGACCACCAGGCGGGCGAAACGGATCGCAGCAAAGGTGGCGCGGGGGTTGCGCATCAACGGGCCGTTCAACATCCAGTTCATGGCGCGTGATAACGATATCATGGTGATCGAATGCAATCTCAGGGCATCCCGGTCGTTCCCGTTCGTTTCGAAGATCTTCAAGGTGAATTTTATCGATATTGCCGCACGCATCATTATGGACCGCCCCGTGCAAAAAGTGGACATGTCCGTTTTCGAACTCGATTACGTGGGCGTGAAAGCGCCGCAATTTTCCTTTACCCGTCTGGACAAGGCCGATCCCATTCTCGGGGTGGAGATGGCGTCAACCGGTGAGGTCGCCTGTATCGGAGAAGATTTCGACGACGCCTTCATGAAATCGCTGATCTCGGTGGGCTATCGGTTTCCTGTCAAGCAGGTGTTGCTGAGTGCCGGTCCTGTGGCGAACAAGGCGATTTTCATGAAGAGCGCCAGCTTGCTTCACAAGGCCGGCGTCGCTTTCCACGCCACCGAAGGCACGGCGCTGTTCATGCGAGAGAATGGTCTGCCTGTCAATCTGGTCCATCGGCCGTTGGAGGAGAAATCACCCAATGCCTTGGAGCTTATTAGAGACGGGGGCGTGGACCTGGTGATCAATATTCCCAAGGATGCTAGTGACGAAGAGCTTGAAAATGACTATGCTATACGGCGAGCCGCAGTGGATCATGGAATTCCATTAGTGACCAATATTCAGCTGGCCCAGCGCATTGCCAATGTGGTTTGCAGAAAACAGAACCAGGCATTGGAAATAAAAAGTTGGGCGGAGTATTGAACATATGCCCCACCTTTGGATGGAGGCCTAGGGGGTGTTCTCAATTACCTGAGTGAGCGTGATTCTGAGTCATTTTTCGTGCCGGCAAGGCGCGATGAGGCGTAATAGTCATTCTATTGCAACGAATCGCAACGCCGCCGGCACGGAAAAGGACCGGAATCACGCCGCGAACGATGATTGAGAACACCCCCTAGTACTCCTTCAACATGATAATGACGGGTTCAGTTGGTCTGTCAGCGTTCAGGACAAGGCGCGCCTCGCCGTGAATGGCCTGAGTCCTTTAAATAGGCGCAACGCGGTCATGGACGCTGACAGACCAACCCTTCGGGCGCTCCTGTGGTGTCCCGCGGCGGCGTTGCAGTGCTTAACAAGGACTCAGGCCATTGCCTGCGCACTGCGCCTTACCGCGAAACACGACAGGAGCGCTGAACCCGTCATTATCATGTTGAAGGAGTACTTAGTGAGCCAATCATTAGCGTTACTTTGGAATCAGCGATGCTGCAGAACCCTACAATATTGAGTTTACGATGAAAATCCTAGGAATATCCGCTTATTACCACGATAGCGCAATTGCACTTCTGGATGACGGCGAGCTGATAGCCGCCGCTCAGGAAGAGCGTTTTTCCCGTAAAAAGCATGATGCGCGTTTTCCGAAGCTTGCTGTCGACTATTGTATCGGCGAAGCCGGTATTCAGCTTCAGGAGCTGGATTACATCGTTTTCTATGACAAGCCGTTACTGAAGTTTGAAAGACTGCTGGAGACCTATCTCTCCTATGCGCCGGATGGCTTTCGCTCTTTTTTGGCCGCCATGCCGGTATGGCTGAAGGAGAAGCTGTTTCTTAAAGATCTGTTGAAGAAGGAGCTGGCGGCGATAGGCCGGTGCGATGTCAAGGAGCTTCCCCAGTTATTGTTTACCGGCCACCATCAGTCCCATGCGGCATCCGCCTTCTTTCCCAGTCCCTACGAGAAGGCCGCCGTGATCTGCATGGACGGGGTGGGTGAATGGGCGACGACTTCGGTGTGGCTGGGCGAGGGGAATCGCCTGATCCCCCAGTGGGAAATCAATTTTCCCCACTCACTGGGGCTACTCTATTCAGCCTTCACTTACTTCACGGGATTCAGGGTCAATTCCGGGGAATACAAGCTGATGGGGTTGGCCCCCTACGGCGAGCCGAAATATGTCGATCTCATTTTGGACAAGCTCTTGTCACTCAAGGAGGACGGCACCTTCCGCATGGACATGCGCTATTTCAACTATGCGAGCGGCCTGACCATGACCAACCGCCGGTTTGCCGATCTGTTCGGTGGGCCTGCGCGCAAGCCGGAATCGCCGGTTACCCAGCGGGAGATGGATATTGCCAGTTCGATCCAGGCAGTCACGGAAGAGGTGGTGCTGCGACTCGGGAAGACCGTGCATCAGGAGCTTGGCGTCGATTACCTGTGTCTGGCGGGCGGTGTGGCGCTCAACTGCGTCGCCAATGGGGAGTTGCTGCGGGAAGGACCGTACAAGGATATCTGGATACAGCCCGCCGCCGGCGATGCGGGTGGCGCGGTTGGCGCAGCGCTCGCCGTCTGGCATGAGTATCTGGAGAAACCCCGGCAGACCAATGGCAAAGACAGCATGCGGGGCTCCTATCTGGGGCCGCGGTATTCGGACCAGGAGATCCAGGCCTATCTGGACTCTGTCGGAGCCCGATATCAGCGCTACGACGATGCCCAATTGATGCCGCATCTGGCGGAAATTCTTCAGCGGGAGCAAGTGGTCGGTTGGTTCCAGGGGCGCATGGAATTCGGCCCGCGAGCGCTTGGCGGACGATCTATTATCGGCGATCCTCGCAGTCAGGCGATGCAATCCGTCATGAATCTCAAGATAAAGTATCGAGAATCGTTTCGCCCATTTGCGCCATCGGTGCTTGCCGAGCGAGTCTCCGATTATTTTGAGTTGGACAGGCCAAGTCCGTATATGCTTTTAGTGGCCCCGGTAAGTCAGCAAATTCGCATCCCGATGACGGATGAGCAACAGCAACTGTTCGGGATCGAGAAGCTGAACGTGCCGCGTTCGCAGATTCCCTCAATAACGCATGTCGACTATTCCGCGCGCGTGCAAACCGTGAGCCATGATACAAACCCCCGCTACTATGACCTTCTCAAACATTTTGAAGCGCGCACCGGCTGTCCGGTCCTTGTCAATACCTCTTTTAATGTGCGCGGCGAGCCGATAGTCTGTACCCCGGAGGATGCCTACCGCTGTTTCATGCGTACGGAAATGGACTACCTGGTGCTTGAAAACTATGTGTTGGCGAAGCCGGATCAGCCTGTCCAGGAGAAGGACGAGAGCTGGAAAGATGAATTCGAACTTGATTGACGAGATATATCATGCACGAGATTGTAGAGCTTGACCGAAAGGGCCTGCGGGAATTCGGGCTCGTAACAGGCGCGATTGTCGCGGGGCTGTTCGGGTTATTTTTCCCCTGGTTGTTAGAGATCGATATCCCGCTATGGCCTTGGGTTGTGGGAGGGGTATTATCAGTATGGGCCCTCGCGGCGCCGGCCACCCTCCGGCCGGTCTACCGCCTGTGGATGAAATTCGGTTTGCTGCTCAGCCGAATTACCACCCCATTGGTACTGGGCATTCTGTTCTTTGGAATGTTCGTGCCCACGGCCCTGATCATGCGGCTTTTTCAGCGGGACCCTATGGCGCGTAAATTAGACGATAGGGCCGAGACATATAGAATACTTAGCCACGAGGTTGCCAAAGAGACAATGGAGAGGCCATTCTGATGACTGAACTATTAAAAGACTTATGGCTGTTCATGCGTGAACGTAAGAAATTCTGGCTTGCGCCGATCATCATCGTTAGTCTGCTGCTGGGGGGGTTAATCGTGTTTGCTCAAGGCTCGGCTGTGGCGCCATTCATTTACACACTTTTCTGAGTTGCCTTGCACCGAATGGGGCCAGGAGGAGCCTTTGTCAGAGGAGTGACAGTTGAGCAAAGTACGCAGGTTTTTTATTTCGCTGACGGCCCTAACCTTGGGTTTGATGTTCTCGGTTCTTGCTGCGGAGGGCATTCTTCGTTTGCTTGGGACGCCAACGGGAGACTTATACACAGTTAACGAGAGAAAATTCAACGAAGTGCCCGGCATCTATGAGCCGGGCCAAGAGATTGTCAGAACAATAAATAGGCATTTACCGCATAAAGTAAGGATTAACCATTTAGGATATCGAGGACGCGATTTTCCATTAAAAAAACCAAACGGAATCGTGCGCATTCTTTTAGTGGGGGATTCCTATGTATTCGGGGAGTTCGTACAAGAGAATGAAACCTTGCCGGCACAGTTGGAGCGCTTACTCCAAGCTAGGTGCGGTGGTATGCAAGTCATTAACGCGGGGCTTTTAGGCGGAACGATTATCGGCGAGTCTCGCCTGGTTGAACGGGGGTTAGAGCTAGAGCCGGATCTGGTAGTCCTGGTGTTTCATGAGAACGATATAGAAGATTTATACTCGCCGCTTTGGTTAGGCCTGGCGCGCAATCGGGCTGCCAAGTCCCGGTTTCCCATATCATTGCTATACCCTCTGGTGCGCAATACGGCTATTTGGAATTTTGCCATGCAAATATCCGGGAAGCTACGCGCTGTACGAGCGGCCCAAGCTGCGCGAGATAGTACGTCAGATGCCACAGAAGGCGCCGAGGCGTCGGCGCATAGCTATGATAGCATCGACCTCAGGAAGCGGTATGAAAACGAATTGCGGCATCTTCGTGACTTCCTCAGGGTGCGCGATGTCGCTTTCACGTTTGTAACCTACCCTGGCCATAATGCCGTCAATGGAAGTGAACGGCATTCGGGTAGCGTGCAGTGGGCAGTGGATATTGCTACAAAACTGGGCATTTCCACGATCAATCTATTGGGCCGCTTACGAGATAGCAGAGACCCTGGCGCTGCCTACTTGTTGCCTTGGGACGGTCATCCCTCGGCAAAGGGACACTCGGTAGCGGCAACAGCGCTAGTGGAACATCTTTTAGAACAGGAGCGACCCTTGCCCTGCACCCCAGTAAGCGCACACTTCACCCCCTTCAACCGCGGTTTTTAGGTTCAAGCGTCTGTTTTTCGGCCTTTTCCGCAATGATTTGTTTCGTAATAGAGTATGCCACCAAGGATATGACGACCTGCCACCAAAAGAATTCATAGTAAACTTGAGATCCAAACATTCCTCCCATCAAGGAGACAGCAAAAGAAATATTTAATCCCACGATCAATAAATCAAGGAAAGACCCGGATATTCCCGCCTTTTTGATTTGTTTTGCGCTGCGAATCAAGAGGAACAGGGTGTAAAAACAGATGACCATATAAACAACCAATCCTAAAATACCCTGCTCGACCAGTACTTGAAGATAGGAGTTATGGGCTGCCCGCACCCCGTATGCCGCGCCTGGATGGACGGTTAAGCTTTCTTCCGGCATATAAAAACGTGATAATTCCCTAAAACCCTCGGGGCCGACGCCTAGCGGATGGTCTTTCGCCATCTCAAGACCGTACATCCAGATAGCCACCCGTCCTGTGCTTAACTCATTCAGTGCGTCTTCCGATTGCGTATCGGAAAGCCAGAGTGATGAAATCCTATTGACAAAATTCTCATCCGCCAGATAAATGAAAGCCGGGAAAATAGCGATAGCAGCCACAACGATATAGCGCCTTATTTTTTTATTGGCGACCAAAGTAAACGCATAAATTATTCCAAATATCAAAGAGACAAACGCACCCCGGCTATTGCATAGAATGAAAGCATTCATGATGAAAACCAGGGCGATTATCGATATTATCCTTTCATATCTCTTACCCTTGAGCAGATACGGCAGTATTAATGGGATGATTGACGCCAGGAGAATTCCAAACTCGTTAGAACTGAATGCGTCACCCGGCCCGATGTTCTCCAAACGGCCGTGTATCTGTTTTCCCTCGGTGTAGGCTTTTATGGAAAGGCTGCCTGCCAGGGCGATTATCACTAACAGGAATAGTCGTAATTGTTCGAAAGTCGCTAATGACTTCACTAGCAGGAAAGCGGTGATGCAGTATGTTTGAAATGTGCGGGTAAGCCATTCGGCTTCCTTAGGATTTATGGCAAAAAAGTATGCTTCAACCTCTATTAGAACATAGAATGCAAACATCCATTTAAGGGTTCGATATTTGTGTTTGGATATTTTATTGCGATGAATAATTACCGATATCACCATAATGGCAGCGGTAATCAAGCTCCACCTTAAGTCAGGCAGATAGCTTGCCCACCAATTTATTTTAGGGTCCGGCGCATTAAAATAGATATTCGCATAGACAATCAGGCCCCAATACGGGTTCCTGAAAAGAGCGCCAATATAACCCCCGAAAGTTATTATCAGAAATAAAATGGCGGTAATCATTCAAGTATATTAAAGCATGATTGATGGGTGTGGTCGATATTTCCCAACCAGCAAGCCGGATTTAGTATTAACCTTATTTTCCGGATTGTTTTTCTCCGCAGATAATGATATCCCAGCACAAAAGCCTGTATCCGGGGATTCTCAGGAGCATGTCATCTATCTTCCTTAGAAAATTAAAGAATTTCATGAATAGCCCATCGTTTTTTGTGGTCATGCGTACAATAAACGCCAATAAAGCCAGCGCGTAAAGGTATTTGAAATGAACCTTATCGAAATATTCGGAAAACAGCGCAAGATCGGAGGAGAGTAGCGGGTGCTCGTCCGGTGTTCTGTCTTTGGGCGTGAATCTTCGATAGAGCTGTATCACAGGATTTGTGCCGAGAGGTTCGACAAATGCCACTTTACCGCCATATTTTAGAACGTAATATATTTTCTCGAGGCTTTTATCAATATCCAAATGATGAATGATCGCCCTCCCGAATACGATATCGAAAGAGTCTTTTTCGAAGGTCAGGTTCTCGCAATCCATTTCCAATACGTCACACTTATTATTGTAGTCATTGTGCGCTATATTCTCCTTAATTCTCTTGACGGCTTCGCTGGAAATGTCTATTGCGGTAACATAAGCTCCCCTGTCGATGAAATCCTTAATCAGGCTGGTCTGATCACCCACGCCGTAAATGAGCGCCTTTTTGTCCCGCAGGTCGCCGAATAATTCAAAAATATATTCGAATTCCGTATCTTGGATATCATTGGAATAGAATATTTCCTGTTTTTTTCTATAATCGGTCGTACCGGAGAATGCAATGTCATGCATCCTCTTTTCAGTCGCCTTTCTGTCTTCGGGTTCCCTCATTTTCGTTCCTCATGGGTTTTCTTATGATGGGGCTCATTAGTGCTATTGTTAGCCTAGTCTACCTTGTCATAGATATTGTATAACATTCAGAGCCCCCCAATGTGCCGGAACGCCCCACAGGAAGTGCCCTTGGGGTGCATACAAGGCGCGGTTCGCCGGGAAAGGGGGCATCCACGGCGTTATGCCTCTTGACAAGGGCTGGGCCATTCCCGGCCCGCTGAATGCTACAGTATCTATGACAAAGTACACTAGCCCGGATGTTTCACCCGGGAACGTGATGATCGTGCCGAACTCGTTGCTCAGGGGCGGATCTGCGAGGGTTAAACCTAAAAATCGCAGTTGACCGCTCCATTCCTATACTAACCTACTGATAGGCAAACTATTGACTTCGATTTGCCTATCCACCGGTTGGGTGAACCAGGCTACGGGGCGAATGGCACGCTTGCGGAAACGCTAAAACAGGGCTGGAATGTGGCTGAATCGGTGCGTGCGGGCGATGCCCTTCGATAGGACGTAGGCCCGAATGGAGGCGTGACCTGTTTTCACGTAATATCAAGCAAGCGTCATGGGTCCGCAAATGACAGGCTAGTGTACCGTCTCGCTCGCAGGAAGGCCCGTCAATGCCCCGGTCCTGCATCGGCGAACCGAATCGTTGCGATTGGTATGATCTACCCATCCGATTAGGGAATGAGCCATGAAAAAGAGTATTGCTGGAAATATTTTATTGCTTGTGGTGGTTATGGCGCTCACGGTTGTCATCACTGAAGCGCTGTTGATGGTCTTGGGGATATCTCACCCTCGTCTGGTTCAAAGAGATGACAATGTCGGAACGGCATATAGACCGGGTATTGCATTCATCCAAAAGGATGAAGGTGAAGCGCACATTAAAATAAATCCTGAAGGATTTCGGGATAAGGAAAGGGAAATACAAAAGCCACTGAATACGATAAGAATCGCTGTGGTTGGGGATTCTTATACGGATGCTTTCTCTGTGCCGGTTGAAATGAGGTACACAGAAATATTAGAGAATGAAATCAATAATAATTGTAACGCTTTGGGTGGGCGAAAGGTCGAGGTGCTTAACTTCGGTATGTCGGGCTATGGGACTGCACAAGAACTTCAAGTACTGCGACACAAAGTCTGGAAATACTCGCCTGACTTGGTCATATTGGGCTTCCTGCCGTATAACGATGTTCGTAACAACTCAAGGGCATTGGAAAAAAACGATGGGATTCCCTACTTTTTGTATAAAGATGAAAAATTGGAATTAGACGCCGACTTCAGAGATTCCCCCTCACATCATCAGACATGGCAAAAAGTAGTCGGATATAAAATTGTTGACAACTCAAGAGTTGCGCAAGTGCTTTACCGGATAAATGTCCTGGTGAAAGACTATTTCCTGACTCAGGAGCAGGGGCGGGTCAAAAAGAAAGACACGCCATTGGAGGTCGGGTTGGATGACAGCGTCTTCTATCCCCCGAAGGATGCAGTATGGGAGGATGCGTGGCGGGTAACGGAAGGGATAATATCGCTCATGAGCAAGGAGGTGTCGGGTCATGGCGCCGGCTTTTTACTGGTTACCCTGACCCAGGGAACCGTGGTTCATCCTGATGAGTCGGTTTGGCGGGAGTTTCAAAGTAAGTTGGGGGTAAAGAATTTGAATTATCCACAACAAAGGATGTCAGCGTTCGCACTCCGACAAGGCATCGATATTCTGAATTTAGTTGAGCCTTTCCGGAAATATGCGCGGGATAATCAGGTCTATCTGCATGGGTTTGAGAACACTGAATTGGGTAAGGGGCATTGGAATATCGAGGGCAATCAACTTGCCGGAAAGATGATTGCCGAAAAGGTCTGTAGCGGGTTTTATTAACCTGGCAACCTGATATGTCGCGTTACAGGTTAACTTAGCCTTCATCCACTACCCACAGTGGGTAGTGGATGATTTGCGTTGATTCGC
>JAHXHR010000042.1 GCA_025656505.1 Candidatus Thiodiazotropha sp. (ex Epidulcina cf. delphinae)
AATAGAATGACTATTACGCCTCATCGCGCCTTGCCGGCACGAAAAATGACTCAGAGTCACGCTCACTCAGGTAATTGAGAACACCCCCTAGCCTAGCCCTGCCCATTACCCACAAATATTTCCACCCTTTAAAAACAACGAGTTACAAACCATGCCCCTAACAGCCAACAAAAATATGAACCTAACGAAAACAACAGGTTATGTCATGTCTGTTCCCATATTTCAGACTTATGGGTAATGGGCAGTACTAGCCCGCATTTCTCACCAGGATTTGGATTTTTGGGGCAAGCCGGCGAAGCAGGTTGGACGATTAGCCGCCGCAGCATGGCCGTAGCGTGGTTCACCCGGCAGGTGAATAGGCAAATCGAAGTCAATCGTTTGTCTATCAGTAGTTTAGTATCAGGATGGAGCGGTCAACTGCGGTTTTTAGGTTGAAGGCTGATCGTTCAAGATGCGTCCCGCGGGAAGTGCCCTTGGGGTGCGAAGCCGGATTGCTCCAAAAACCGGAAGTGGTGCAGGGATGCACCGTTAACGGACCTAAGGATGGAAATAGGACAGGGTGTCAATGTACCACCATCATTTTTCGATGCTGAGTCGGTTGCATTTTATCATGTTATCCGTTTTTCCAACTCGCCTGGTGAGAAATGCGGGCTAGCCCTGCCCATTACCCACAAATATTTTCACCCTTTAAAAACAACGAGTTACAAACCATGCCCCTAACAGCCAACAAAAATATGAACCTAACGAAAACAACAGGTTATGTCATGTCTGTTCCCATATTTCAGGCTTATGGGTAATGGGCAGGGCTAGCCCGGACGTCCGTCGGGTCGTGGCCGTATCAGGATCGGGAAGTAGCTCAGGCAGAACGCGAGATAACAGACCACCCAGAGGGAGCCTGAGAGCCAGACGCATGCCTGGTAGGTGAGGATTTCGGTTAGCGGCAGGAAGACCCGAACGGCCACGGCAAGATTGATCAGGACAAAACCGAATGTCATCATTCGGCTTACCTGGAGTTCCCTGCCGGTATGACCGAGGGAGACCCGCGCCATCATCCCCATGGCGAATACGCCGATGGCGCCGGCAGTCAGGGCGTGGGTCGAGAGGTTGTGGGGAAATGCACCCATGACGGCGAGCGCCTTCAACAGGAAGCCGATGATTAACCATCCCAGGCCGGTAAACAGCACCCAGAGGATAGGGCGTTGCCATACGCCGGGGTGATGCCAGTCGATGAAACGCCAGAACTGGGTAATGGCGACACTTAGCGATGCAACGAACATCAGCCAGGCCTCAGACAGCAGTAATTCGCTCAGTATCCAAAGGATGATGGTGATGTAGACCCACTGCTCCCGCCGCTTGCTGAACCTCGGCTCAGCGCCGCTGACGGCTTTTTCCGTGAAAAAGGGCAGTACCCTGCCCCCCACCACGATCAGCAGCAGCAAGATCAGGTTGAGCATCAGTTCAATGCCTTGCCTTCCGGTTGATGTGAATCCCAAGCCTTGCAGGTGATAGAGCAGGTTGGCGAGGGCCATGCCGCCTAGGAGGGGGAGGAAGAGGCGGTTGACATGATTTACCCCTTTCATCAGAGGGGAATAGAGGGCGAATATGAGTGCGGGGATAAACGACAGGTCCACGATGGCAATGAGCCAGTCCGGGATTGCCGGAATCAGGGGCAGGAGCCGGCCTGCCAGCCACAGCAGGGCGAGTAGCGCCAGCGGCCTCCCGGTCGGGGTATCCATGCCTGTCCAGTTACGCACCGCAGTAAGAAGGAAACCGGCGATGATAGCGACAGTGAATCCGAACAGCATTTCATGGCTGTGCCATTCGCTGGATCCAAAGTAGGCGGAAGCCGTCAGATTCATGTGCCGGAATACCATCCACAGGATCATCAACAGCGCGCCGGATAACCCGGCCAACACGAAGAAGGGCCGAAAACCTAAGGCGAAGGGGGTCCATCCTTTAGGAGGGATGGGTGTTGCGGGAGGCTCGACAAGAGGGATGGATCCCATGATGCGGTTTCTCGAAGGATTACATTTAGATGAATCCTAATTCGCTGACCCAGCGCTCACCTTGATGTTTATCAAGGGGGATGGGTGTTAGCCCGGATGTTTCACCCGGCCGGTGAATAGGCAAACCGAAGTTACTAGTTTGTCTATCAGTAGGTTAGTATCAGAATGGAGCGGTCAACTGCGGTTTTTAGGGTGAACTAGGGGGCGTTCTCAATTACCTGAGTGAGCGTGATTCTGAGTCATTTTTCGTGCCGGCAAGGCGCGATGAGGCGCAATAGTCATTCTATTGCAACGAATCGCAACGCCGCCAGCGCGGAAAAGGGCCGGAATCACGCCGCGAACGATGATTGAGAACACCCCCTAACCTTTTTGCCCAAAAATCCAAGTCCCGGTCATTTTTTACCACGGAACAGAAGGGGCGACACATCCCCGAAGACCGATGCAAAGTGGACCTTTAGTCCTTTTCGGATATGTTGAGGCACCTCCTCGTAGTCGGTGCGGTTGTCTTCCGGCAGGATCAATTCACGAATGCCGGCGCGGCGCGCGGCAATGACCTTTTCGCGGATACCGCCGACCGGGAAGACCTGTCCGGTCAGGGTCAGCTCACCCGTCATGGCGATATTCCTTACCGCTTTTTTCCTTGCCAGGGAGAGCAGCGCCGAGGCCATGGTGATACCGGCAGAGGGTCCGTCCTTTGGGGTCGCCCCCGCCGGAACATGCAGATGGACGAAGGCCTTTTCGAAGAACGCCTGATTGGCCCCAAACGCCTCTGCACGGCTGACGATATAGCCGTAGGCGATCTCGGCCGATTCGCGCATCACATCACCCAACTGACCGGTGAGCTTGAAACCGCGATTGAATTCGTGGGTGGCGACAGCCTCGATATTCAGCGTGGCGCCCCCCATGGCGGTCCAGGCAAGTCCGGTCACGACACCTGCGCCACTCAGGTTGCGCTCATCCTTGAAAACAGCACCGCCTAGATAGCGTTTGAGATCCTCAACAGACACTTGGATCGGCTTTTTCGCCCCTTCGAGGATCTTCACCACGGCCTTGCGGACGATTTTTCCGATCTGCTTTTCCAGACGGCGGACCCCGGCATCCCGGGCATAGCCTTCGATGATGGCGCGCAGAGCGTTGCTGTTGAGTTTGAACTCGCTACGTTTCAGCCCGGCCCGCTCAAGCTGGCGCGGCAGCAGATACTTACGGGCTATCTGTAGCTTTTCGTTGGCGATATAGCCGGAGAGAGCGATGGTCTCCATGCGATCGAGCAGGGGTCTTGGAATGGTGTCGAGCTGGTTGGCGGTACAGATGAACAGCACCTTCGAGAGATCGAAGCGCAGATCCAGATAGTGGTCGAGAAAATCGCTGTTCTGTTCCGGATCGAGAACCTCCAACAGGGCTGAGGCGGGGTCGCCATGATAGGAGGCTCCGATCTTGTCGATCTCGTCGAGCATGATCACCGGGTTTTGCGTGCCTGCATCTTTCATCGCCTGGAGAAATTTGCCGGGCATGGCGCCGATATAGGTGCGGCGGTGACCTTTGATCTCGGCCTCGTCACGAATGCCGCCGACGGAAAAGCGGTAGAACTTTCGCCCCAGCGCCTCGGCGATCGAGTGGCCGATGGAAGTCTTGCCGACGCCGGGAGGGCCGACCAACAGGATGATCGAACCGGCGATTCGTCCTTTCATGATGCCCAGGGCGAGGAACTCCAGGATGCGCTCTTTCACATCCTCCAGGCCGTAGTGGTCCTTGTCCATGGTCATACGGGCAAATTGCAGATCGAGCTTGTCCTCTGAGTCTACTCCCCAGGGGAGCAGGGTAATCCAATCCAGGTAGTTGCGGGTGACTGAGTATTCGGGGGAGCCGGGCTCCAGCACTGACAGCTTATCCATCTCTTCATCGACCCGTGATTGGGCCTGTTCAGTAAGCGTCAGCTTTTCCAGTCGCTCACGGAACTTGTCCAGTTCGGCGGTGCGATCATCCTTTTCTATGCCCAGTTCCTGCTGGATGGCTTTCAGTTGTTCACGCAACAGGAACTCACGCTGCTGTTTCTCCATGCGCTGCTCCACGGTCTTGCGGATCGACGCCTGGGCCTTCACTACCTCCAGTTCACGATGCAGCAGCTCCAGCACCTTCTCCATACGGGGCAGCAACTCTACGGTTTCCAGGACCGCCTGAAGTTGAAACTTATCGGAGGTGGTGAGACTGGCGGCAAAGTCGGTCAGGTGCGAAGGGTCGTCGGGTCCGAAGCGGTCGAGAAACATCCGTAGCTCTTCTGCATAAAGGGGGTTGAGCGGTAACAACTCCTTGATGGTGTTGATGATTGCGACCGCATAGGGTTTGATCTCCTTGCCGTCGCTCGCGGGCTCTGGCAGGTATTCGATTCGGGCCGTGAAAGGTGTTTCGGTGCTTACTACTTTCTCGATGCGGAAGCGTTGGATACATTCCACCAGGACTTGCAGTCGGCCCTCGGCGTGCTGCACCCGGTGGACCCGGCTGACAGTGCCTATAGGCTTGAACGTATCGGGGGTTGCGCTCTCTGACGATTCAGCATCCGACAGCACCACACCAAGCAGGTTGTGCGAGGAGTCGGCGACCGCCTCCATGGTGCTCTCCCAATGTTCCTGTTCCATCAGTAACGGAACCGCCTGGCCGGGAAAGAAGGGTCGCGCGGAGACAGGCAACAGGTGAATGAGGTTTGGTAGGACCTCGCTGGTGCGCGCCAGTGTTTGGCCGCTGATGACTTCTACGGCTTCTTCTTGGCTGTTCTCTTTTTCCTGCATCCTCATGCCTTTTCTATTCATGCGATAAACGGTTAACGGACAGGACTCGATTGGCCAGGTTGGCGAAATCCTCTACGGAAAGCTGTTCCGCCCTGGCTCCCGGGTCAATCCCGGTGACCTCTATTGCTTCGGTGGATAGGATTTTTCCCAGGCTGTTGCGCAGGGTTTTACGCCTTTGCGAGAATGCCTGCCTGACCAACTTGCTGAAAATATCCCAGTCGTCAATCCGATATGGGGGCGGATCACAGGGTTGCAAGCGCACGAAGGCGGAATCGACCTTGGGTGGCGGATTGAATGCGCCGGACCCGATGTGAAACAGGGGGGTGACGTCGGCCCTGGCCTGTAACATCACCGAGAGTCTGCCGTAGACTTTGCCGCCGGGCGCCGCAGCCATACGATCCACCACCTCTTTTTGCAGCATAAAGTGCATATCAAGGATCCGTCCGGACTGGTTTAGGAGATGAAACAGCAATGGTGTGGAGATATTGTAGGGCAGGTTGCCCACCACCCTGAGGGGGTGACCGGGCAGGGCCAGATGGTTGAAATCGAATTTTAGCGCATCCCTGTTATGTATTTCCAGTTCGCCGAGAGAGGCGCATAAATGCGCCAATGGCTCGATTAAATTCCTGTCCAATTCGACCACATGCATGTGGTGCGCCAGCGGCAGCAGTTCCGTGGTGATGGCTCCCCGGCCCGGACCGATCTCCACCAAATTGTCATCTTGTTGCGGATCAATGGCGTGAACGATGCGCTGGATGATGCCGGGGTCGTGGAGGAAATTCTGGCCGAATCTTTTTCTAGGTCGGTGATTCAAGGGCTTGCTCTGCAATTATTCTGTTACTTCGGTATGGATCAAAGCGGTTTAATGAAAACCTTGGCGTTGCGCCGGTAGTTGTAGAGTTCTCGCTTGCGCATCGGCAGATCTTTCAGTTCGGCCTGGACGAATCCTCTTTCCAGGAACCAGTGAGCGGCCTGGGTGGTGAGGATGAAGAGCCTGTGAATGTCCTGCCGCCGCGCCAGCGACTCCATATGGATCAGTAACCGGTTTCCCCGGTCATCCCCACGGTAGTCGGGGTGGACTGCCATGCAGGCCAGTTCGGCCATCGATTCCTGTGGATAGGGGTAGAGGGCGGCGCAGGCGATGGCCATGCCGTCCCGCTCCATCAGGGTAAAACAGTCGATTTCAGTCTCCAGCAGTTCACGGGAGCGGCGCACCAGCACGCCTTGCTCCTCGAGAGGCTCGATCAGCCCCAGCAGGCCGCCCACGTCGTCGATACGGGCGGTGCGGGTCTCCTCGTAGGGCTCGGCGGTGATCAAGGTGCCGATGCCGTCCCGGGTAAAGAGTTCTTTCAATAAGGCGCCGTCCAACCGGCGATCGATCAGGTGGATGCGCCTGACGCCGCTTCGACAGGCACTGACGGCGGCCTGTAGATGCTGGACCAGATCCGCCGCGAGCTGCTTGCGCCGATTCAGCAGGGCATCGACCTCTTTCGGCATGATATTGGGGATCAGGCGATTGTGTGAGTCGGTCAGGCCCTTGGTTTCGACCAGACTGATCAGCTTTTCGGCGCCCAGGGCGATGGCTACCGAAGCGGCCACGTCCGCAGCGCTGAGATTGAAGACTTCACCGGTGGGTGAGTAGCCCAGTGGTGGGATGATGGCGATGGCGCCCGCCGCCAACCGCTGCTCTAAACCCATCGCGTCGATGCGGCGTACCTCACCGGTATGACAGTAGTCGATACCATCCCGTACGCCGATCGGTTTTGCGGTGACGAAATTACCGGAAGCGGCGCGGATGCGTGCCCCGGCCATGGGTGAGTTGGCAAGACCCATGGAGAGCAGGGCCTCGATCTCCACCCGCACCGAGCCGGCCGCCTCTTTGACGCAGCTCAGGGCGGCATCGTCGGTAATCCGCAGGCCGTTGATATACTGCGTCTCTACGCCACGTGTCTTCAGGCGTTCCTCGATTTGCGGGCGTGCGCCGTGGACCAGCGCCAGGCGAATACCCAGGCCGTGCAGCAGGGCGATGTCATGCACCAGGTTGGCGAAGCGTTCATCGGCTACCGCCTCGCCGCCGAAGGCGATCACGAAAGTGCGTCCGCGATGAGCGTGGATATAGGGGGACGAACCGCGGAACCAGTCGACGAAACCGTCGGGGAGCTTGCTTGTGGGTTTTGTCATGCTGGTTAACCCATTGTCTATAAACAGAATTGCCTGATCAGCGACTGTATCAGGTTGATCGCGGGTTGGATATGCTCAAGGGGCAGATACTCGTCCGGCTGATGGGCCTGGTCGATATTTCCGGGTCCGCATACCACTGTCTGCATACCCATGCCGTTAAGATAGGGGCCCTCGGTAGCGAAAGCCACCGCTCCGGCCGGCTCGCCGCTGAGTTGCTCCACCGCTCGCACGATGGCTGCATCCCTTGGCGTCTCCATGGCTGGAATACCCTCGAACAAAGGCGCCATTTCCCAGCTTAGGCCGCTATCCGCCAGGCGATTATCGAGCCTCTCCCTGAGTTCTGAACGCAGTTCATCCAACAGCATGCCCGGTAATGGGCGCAAGTCGAACTGAAGCTCGCACTGGCCACAGATGCGGTTGGGATTGTCTCCCCCATGGATATGTCCCAGGTTGATGGTCGGCACCTCGATTTCGAAGGCCGGATTGCGAAAGCGCCGTTGCAGATCATCACGCCACTGCATGATTTCACCGATGACCTGATACATACCGTCCAGGGCGTTGATGCCGAGAGCCGGGTTGCTGGAGTGGCCCGCCTTGCCGGTGAGGCGTACCGATTCCATGGAGATACCCTTGTGCATGCGGATCGGCTTCATGCTGGTGGGTTCGCCGATCACGGCGTGGCGGCCCAGGCGCCGGTGCAGCCCGGTAAGCGATTTGACGCCACACATACTGCTCTCTTCGTCGGCCGTGGCGAGGATCACCAGCGGCTGTTTGAGTCGATCCAGGGGCAGCTCTCGAATCGCCTCTATCAGCACGGCGAAAAAGCCCTTCATGTCCGCTGTGCCGATACCGTAGAGGCGATTGTTCCGCTCTTGCAGCTTGAGCGGATCGCTGCGCCACTTTTCGGCATCGAACGGCACAGTGTCGGTATGGCCGGACAGCACCAAACCCTCGGCGCCATGGCCTGTGGAGGCGATCAGATTCAATTTGCCGGGATGGGCGCGTGGGGTGTGGATTTCGGTCTTGAAACCCAGCGAACTCAACCAACTCTCCAGCAGTTCGATGACGCCGGCGTTGCTCATGTCCCAGGCGGGATTGACGCTGCTCACCGAGGCTGCGCCGATCAGGCTGCGTAGCATGTCGTGAAAGGATGGGGTGGACATATTTCCGGATAGAGCCGTTGATTGGTGGTGGGTTAGGATAATCCTAGAATCCTCAGTTGAACACCGTGAGCGGCACGCTTGCGGTGGCGCATGGCTGCGTTACAACGCCTTGCAATAGAACAACTATTCCGCGTTGTTGCGCCTTGCCCTGCACCACCACAAACACACCCTTCACGGTGTTTAACTGAGGATTCTAGGATAATGGGATTCTGTGGTCATGCAACCGGAACCGTTGATCTTATCGCTGTCCTGAGTCGATTGAGGGCGCAGCAGGCTTCCAGGCCGATTCCGTGAGCGGATGTCATTTCGGGGTGGGGGCGGGGTTTTCCGTGCCGAAATCCTGACCGGCGTGTGGAGCGCAACTTGCAAATATCCCGGACTTTTGCTTTTGTTAAGGCTATCCCTTGGTTATTTCAGTGCGGGGGGAGAGACAAGAGAGACATGCGCCTCTATATCAGACATCCCACAGACGTTCCCATCGACTTTCAGTTGGGGGGGCGCGCCTCCACCAGCCGTAGAATGCTGACCAACTACGGCGAGGGCGGACTCTGTTTCCAAGCGGAAGTCAGGATCGTTCCGGGAACGGAGATTCATATCGCCATTCCGATTACACCACCGGAATTCCATGCCACGGGTGTGGTAGTCTGGTGCCGCGAAGAGGAGAGCAGGTATCTGATAGGTGTCAAGTTTACCGAAGCGGAAACTGCCTATGCGGTGCGTATGGTCGAGCAGCTTTGCTATATTGAACACTACAAACAGACGGTCAAGCAGTCCGAAGGGCGTTCCTTGTCGGGCGAGGAAGCGGCTATGGAGTGGATAGAGAAGTTTGCCGGCATGTTCCCGGAATGAGGAAAAGGAGATCGAATCAATTGAGAATGGCACATGATCCGAATCGGCGGAATAGTCGTTGTACTAACTCAAGTTTCGGAGTTCATATTTACATACGAATCGCCTCTAACAGTATGATAAATATGAATAATTACGATCTCTCCTCTAAAGGCACTGTGTTTTTATGTTAACAATGAATTTGCAGGTATTTTGCTTGTGTGTTGGTTTCCCGGCACATTTACGAACACTTGCATATGGCTCCAAATAACGGGTTACCGTGCGAAATGCTTAGAAAGCAGCACTTTTTTGCAAATTTTGAACTCCGAAACTTGAGGTACTAACCTACGTTCGGGTTAGTATTTGGTAAATATACGGGGAACCGTCCATGCAGACCGAATTGGCGGGTAGTCGATACACATTAGGAGAGGAGATAGCCCATGCCGTGACGCACGGCATCGGGATTTTGTTGAGTATTGCGGGTTTGGCCCTGCTGGTGTCTTTCGCCTCGCTGTATGGTGACGTTTGGCATATCACCGGTTGCAGCATATATGGGGCAACCCTGATCCTGCTCTACACTGCCTCCACGCTCTATCACGGCATTACCGCGCCCAGGGTCAAGCGCATCCTGCAGCGCATCGATCATGCGGCCGTTTTTTTACTGATTGCAGGCACCTATACACCTTTCACCTTGGTCAATTTGCGTGGTGGCTGGGGCTGGACCCTGTTCGGATTGGTATGGGGCTTCGCCGTCTTAGGCGTGGTGCTGGAGGCGACTGGCAGACAGCGCCTCAAATGGCTCTCCCTGACGCTCTACCTGGGGCTCGGCTGGCTGGTGATTATTGCCCTCAAGCCGCTGATCGATTCGGTTGAGACGGGTGGTCTGATACTCCTGCTGTTGGGTGGACTCTGTTACTCGTTGGGGGTGGTCTTTTATGTCTGGGAGCGCCTTGCCTATCACCATGCCGTATGGCACCTGTTCGTCATGGCGGGTAGTGTCCTGCATTTCTTTTCGGTCTTCTTTTATGTGGTTCCCACTGGGAATGCATGATGCGCGATCAAGGGTGGTTCATGGTTCGCTAAGCACGCAAAGTATCCTCAGAGAATGTTTGCGGGTAGTAGATGATTAACGCTTAGATATCATGGCGTCGAGTGGCTGATTGATATAGAGATTGGAGGTGGTTTATGTACGGTTTTCAGATTCGCATCGAGGGCGAAATTGATGTGATAGAGGCACGTGTCGTGGAAGCATTGAAGGCTGAAGGTTTCGGTGTGTTGACGGAGATCGATGTTCAGGCGACGCTGAAGAACAAGTTGGGCGTTGACAGACGTCCCTATAAAATCCTAGGGGCTTGTAATCCGTCATTGGCCAATCAGGCCATTGATGCTGAACCCGATATCGGTCTGCTGCTTCCCTGCAATGTGCTGGTGAGAGAAGAGGAGGACGGCGCCGTTACCGTCGCCTTTATGGATCCGGTGGCGGTCCTGCAACTGGTGAATCAGCCAACGGTGACGGAACTTGCGCAGGATGTCAGGCAACGGCTGATACGGGTGCGCGATGCCGTACGGACGGCGGAATGAGTTCCCGCCGGGTATGTCCGTTGACTCCTATGATGGGAGTCGCACGGGAGCCCTCACGCGATGTTTGCAAACAGCAGTTCATCCTCCAGTTGCATGACGCTCCCTGAGTCGATGCGAATCAACGTATTACCATAGATAATGGCGTTCTTTATCGTGACCATCTCTCCGATGTAGGTATCGGATAAGACGACGCTGTTCTCTAGTTTAGCGCCGCGATCGATGATCACTCTGTCACTGATGATAACGCCGCTATCAAACTGAACGGTTTTGTGTACGTTGCAATTATTACCGATGTAGGCAAATCCGCTTTTCAGGCTTTCGGCGTTGATTTTGGAGCCATGGTTGTGAATCAGGCCGTTAACGGACGTTCTGCCGTGAGGCGAAAGAGATACCAGCCTGCCGCTGATAAGATCCATATTCGCCTGATGAAATTCAGGGAAAGAATTCAACATGTTGACATTGGCGGCTTGCAGTTCGATACAGGCTGATTCAGCGATGATTCCGGCATCAAAATCCAATTGCGCGGAGTGACCTGCTGCGCCCGGCTCCCACATCATGACGGCCTGCTCTTCCTTGAGGCCATAGACCCGTTTCCGCCCTGTTGCTCTCGCTTGGCGTAAAAACTCATGAATATCCAGGTTCAATAGTATATCGCCATGGATCAGCAGTGTTTCTGCAGAATCCGGAGCTTCATGGTTGGGTGTGGCGCCAATGCGTTGCATGTTGCTGCTTTGCATCTTATAGCGCAGTTCCATACCCCAACGCGAACCGTCTCCCACTAGCTCCTCCAGCCCGCAGGTAACATCATTGACGCTGATAGCGGCATTTCTCATGCCGGCCTTATGCAGGGATTCGATGGCATATTCAATGACGGGTTTTCCTGCTACAGGCAGCATGGCGACACAAGTTCCGTTGGTTAACGGGCTTAATTCCCGGCCCTGCCGGTGCGCTAAAATAGTCGTATGTATGCTCATCATAAAAACCTCATATAAAAAATTGTGGTGACAAATGTCAGTATTGATCCGGCAATCTAGCATAGGACACTACACTAATATGTCGCCGGGTTAATAAGCGCCATCTCCACGCAACACAGCAGGCACAGTTCTTAGCAATATCTTTAAATCTTCAGAAAAGCTTCTTGAGTACAGGTATTGGGTGTCCAGTTCCACTTGCTTCTGAAAACTTAGCATGGATCTTCCTGAGACCTGCCAATAGCATGTTAAGCCAGGCACTGTCTCAAGGCGCTTTAGATCCTGCAGCGAGTATTGCGAAACCTCTTTCGGCAGAGCGGGTCGGGGGCCGACCAGCGACATATCACCCATCAGCACGTTCCATAACTGAGGCAGCTCGTCAATTGAGTATTTCCTGATAAATCGTCCGACAGGTGTTGTGCGGGGGTCGTTTTTCATCTTGAACAGTACCCCGTTCGGCATTTCATTCAGCGATTCGAGTTTGTGTAACCGTGTCTCGGAATTCTGATGCATGGAACGGAACTTCCATAGCCTGAAGGGTTTCCCGCCTTTACCGATTCGGATTTGTGAAAATAGCACCGGCCCGGGAGAGTCAAGCTTGATTGCGGCGCCGACCAATACCAAGAGTGGGGCTAGAATAACCAGCATCGAACTGACACATAGGATATCAAATGTCCGTTTGATCGATTGTTGGGCATGAATGCCGGCAAACCAAGCCCAACGCCTCAGTCGAGCGCGTAATATGAGTAGTCGCGCATAGCTATATATCCTTTGGGTATGCTCCAATATACGGTGCTGTCCGGCATTGTTGTCTATACCCCATTTGCGGACCCACCTTTGCTCATGCCAAACGCGAAGCAGGAATAGTGGATTGCCGACAATATAACGCCGCCACATCCGACCAGGCTCCTGTATCAAACGCCAGCCCCATTCCATGCCCATTTCGCGGATCCAGATCGGCGCCCTTGGAATACGTCCGGAGTAGAAGTCGAAAAGACCCCCAACACCGATGCGAACCGCAGGTCTGAGGCGTTCCGCATGGTTTCTTATCCACTGCTCCTGGATGGGAGACCCAAATGCAACCAGCAGCACTGAGGCGTTAGAGTTATTGATCTTGCTGATCACTTCCATCTCTTCCTTGCCGGCTGAGAAGTATCCGTGATGCGTCCCTGCTATATGCAATGCGGGATATCGTTGCTTTATATTGGCGGCAGCCGAGTTTGCGATATCAGGCCTTGCGCCAAGCAGAAAAATTGATAGCCCCTTGTCCGCCATCCGCTTGCAAAGTCGTGGAAATAGATCAGTACCGTTTAGATTGCCGCGTAATGGAATGCTTGCTATTTTTCCTGCGATTCGAACACCAATGCCATCGGCCAGAACACGATCAAACTTGTTCAGCGTTGAAAGATAGTCCTCATTCCGGTAGGCCTTGTTGAGCGTGTCGGCATTTACGATTCCGACATTTGTCGGTTTTTCGGCCTGTGCTCTGTCAAGCATCCAGTCTAACGCCTCATCCATTGTGCTATTAGTGATGTCCACGCCGAATAAGGTCAGGTTATCCTGTTTGACAGAATCGGCATTCATGCCGAAAATACCCGTGAGCAAGAATCGGGCAAGCATACCGAATCTTTTTGTAGCCGATTTTTGTTTTATCTCTTCACAGTCGGTATGCCACTCGCTTTCAAAATCGATACCGGTGATCTTTTTCAACTGATAGGGGGAGAACACGCCAGGGCGTACGGTAAATCTCAACCGGTATTGATCGGGCACCAGCATTGCCTCGTTGTTGCATAACGGTCGTGGTCCGACAAGGCTCATATCTCCAACTAACACATTGAATAGCTGGATGAGTGGATCGTAGTCATTGCCGGTCTTGGTGGATAGTAGGAGAAAGGGCGCTCCAGACCGTCCGAGTACTTGTCGGCTGGTTACGGCTGCTCTCTTGTTTAGCCGGTTTATGCCTAAACGCATCACTATTATCGGCAATGCCAATACCAATAAAGCAGCGGCAACTACAAGGTCCAAGGGCCGTTGAATCCAGTGATCGTCAGTAGCTGAATAATATTCGTCGGCAGGCAGCGCTATCATCATTTTAGAAATATCTTCCGCTATTGCCGGATGCTGAGTCTGATGGTGGTCTTTCATTATCGTCCTCTGTGATCGCATGTGCTCATTCAGCGTCAGTGCAACAGTGATGCCAAGATACGGATAGCGAGTTTTATAAGCTGGATTGATGATTAAATATATTGAGTAAAAACAATTAGTTATTATATTTTTAGAGATATTATCGGCATGCTTGGTATGACGAATTCGGGGGGCATGCGTTTATGATTAGTGCAGTGGTTTACCCATATTGGCAACGAATTCGCAAACTGATTCTCAGGATGCAACGCCACTGTCCGGCCAGGTCTTGATGGAACTGAAATAGCGTATGATATATTGACGAACCAAGCCATCGACCGGTAGCTGCAATGCCGTAAACATATCAACAAAGCCGGCAAAAACAATTTCCCTGTTGTCGATACATATTTCCGGTTCGATATCGGGCCTGTACTCAAATATTACGTCTTGTCCGATATGACCATTACACTGGCTGGTAGCCTTGAATGCCGGCCGGAGAAGGCATGACATAATATCCAGGCCAACCTCTTCCATAAGTTCACGCTTTGCGCAATCCGCTGAAGTTTCTCCACTTTTAAGATAACCGCCCGGCAAAGAGTAGCTATCACGATAGCTGCTCTTAGTAATTAAAATTCTACCTTGATGAATAACCGCTACCTGGGCGCCGTGTGTTTCTCGTCTGTCAATTTGTAAATAGATCCTCCATAGGCGATAGGCGATTCGATATCCAAGACGAACCATTGCATCTATCCAGGTATGCAGGCGTACTGAATGCGGTGTCTGTGTCGGCATAGTCGCACCATGAGCGAGTTGATTAAAGAGTGGTTCATAGTAGATATAGCAAAGCTGATGCCGGTTTTTGAAGTAAGGTGGTTCTTTCCCCGTTCAAGTGAATGAAAAAAGTAAAGCGCAACAAATGCCCTATGCTATCTCGGTGGAGAGGATGGAAGCGTTGTTTCAATGTACTTGAAAAGGAAAGCCCTGACCCCTATATAAAAAGCAGTGTTTCAAGTCGGGTCAATGAAAATCAATAGGAGGTACTGATATGTTCGGGAGACTGAGCGGTTTCGAGGGCAGCCTGTTCGATGAATTCAGGCGTATGGAGCAGGAGGTGGACCATCTGTTTGGCGCTAGACCCTGGTCAAGCGGTATCCGCGCCGTAGCGAGAGGCACCTATCCGCCTATTAATGTGGGTAGCACCCTGGATCAGGTCGATGTCTATTTGTTTGCGGCGGGGGTGAATCTGGAGAGCCTGGATATCGCCATACAGCAGAACCTGCTTACGATCGATGGTGAACGCCGTTTGATTACTGAAGAGGGGGCCGACTATTTCCGAAAGGAGCGTTTTGACGGCGCTTTTCACCGGGTTATCACCCTGCCTGACGACGTGGATTCCGACAAGGTGGACGCAACCTATCACGACGGTGTGTTGCACATCGTCATTAAACGTCGTGAATCGGTCAAGCCACGGCGGATTGAGGTCAAATGATTGTTAGGAGGTTAAAGATTATGAGCAAAAGAAAAGAGGTGGCGACACAGACTTCCAAGCCTGGACAAGAGGCAGAGGAACAAAAACCGGCGACCCGGCCGCAGGTGGATATCTTTGAAGACGACACGGGCATTACCGTACAGGCCGATATGCCTGGCGTATCGAAAGACCGGCTCGATATCAGGCTCGATAACGACACCCTCTCCATCGAAGGAAAAGCGGAGATTCCAATGCCCGAAGGCATGGAAGCGTTATACGCCGATGTCAGTTCCACGCGCTATCAGCGTAGCTTTTCTCTGAGCAGTGAACTGGACGGCGAGAAGGCCGACGCCAGTTTGAAGGATGGGGTGTTGATTTTGCGCATCCCCAAACGCGAACGATACCAGCCTCGTAAAATTGAGGTGCGCACTGGGTAGCCGGTTTCTGCGGAACCGGCCTCTGTCAGGGGTCACTCCGGTTCTGACGGATCGGAGTGAATCGGCGTTTCCTATGTCATACGACCGCAGTCTGTTTTCTCCACCAAGGATGTTTAGCGTTGATCAGCTCTTCCCAGCGTTCATCAAAAGTATCGAGGATTTCATAGTACTGGCGGGTTCGCCACCCTACCAGGCCGCCGGAATATTCAAATACCTCATGGCTGTCCTCGTTTTCCAGCATCATTTCCAATAAGTTTTGCATGACGGAGACGTCATTCATGATGCCCAGCAAGTCCTGCAGCCTCTTAACGTGATGAATAAACTCATCCAAGCCTTTGAGAACGAGTATGAAGAATTCAGCGCTATAGCGCAGTTTTTTACATTCGATACGTAACTGGTGCATGGCCTGAGCGGATTCCTTATCGACGTGGCTACCCGCCTCCAGTACGCGCCGTTCCAGACCATCCAGTAGCTTGCGGGAAAAGGGAACGATGTTTGATGACAAGGTTTTCCGATACTTCATTTTTAAGTCTGCCTGTTCCCACCCTTTTTCGTCGAGCCAAGCAGAAAATTCTGTCTTGAACCTTGTATATCGGTCACTGTCGAGCATGGCGTTTACCCTTTGATAGGCAAGCGCACGGCGCCGATGGGCTATGGCAGCGATGCTTTCTTTTCCTCGTAACGGTAGTTTTCCCTGCACGGCCTCAAGTCCCTCATCGATGAATACATCCAGGTCGCGCGCCATGCTGAGCTGATTGGCAAGATACCGAAGCTCTTCAGACCAGGTTTTGCTGATTTTTTGGGGAATCGCGGAACGGAAGGCCCATAGTGCTGAACGCATGCGCCGTAAAGAGACGCGGGTTTGGTGTACGCCCTCTATATCATCCCAGGAACGCGCGGTTTGCTCCCATTCCAACAGATAGTTGAAGTTGTGCCTGAGAATCGCTTTAAAGGCTTCACTGACACTTTGTTCGGGGTTGAGTGGGGCAGGCGTTTTGATTGTTTTTGTCATTAGGTTTAACGATGTGATGCCGGAAATTTGACTCTAGCAGAAAAAATCGGTTTTGGTGAAAAATAAAAAAGATCTTCAGTCCCGCCGAGACGCGGCATATGGCACGCCGCATTTTTTGGTATACAAGACTGAGATGTTATCTGACGGCGTTCCCGCTCATATCGAAAAAGCACAGGCCGTTGCCGTCAATGTCAAGCCGCAAACTATCGCCTGGTCGGAATGTATGCCGGCCGGGTAATACTGCGATCAGTGGTGGGGCAGGAGTGGCGGATGCTGCGGGGTTGATTGTGTCGCAGGGGATGGTGGTCAGGCCGGTGGTGACATGCAGGATGGTCTCATGCCCCAACGACTCGACGGCGTGCGCCTGTGCCGGCAGGACGTCTTTCGTCAGGTTGTCGGCCAAGTGGATGGCTTCGGGGCGGATGCCGATCAACAACGCTTGACCGAGGTCTGCTTGAAGCCCCGGATGATCGACAAGGGTCTGTTTCGGCAGTGACAGCCGGGTCGGTCCAAGGTCTATCACAGGGTTGCCGTCCACCGCCTCCAATGTCCCACGCAGCACGTTCATTCCCGGACTGCCGATAAACCCGGCAACGAAGATGTTGGCCGGCTGTCGGTAGATCTCCCAGGGTGGGGCTACTTGCTGCAACCGCCCCTCCCGTATCACCGCCACCCGTTGTCCCAGGGTCATGGCCTCTACCTGGTCATGGGTGACATAGAGGGTGGTGACGTCGAGACGGGCCTGGAGGGAGGCGATCTCGGTGCGGATCTGTACCCGGAGCTTGGCGTCGAGGTTGGAGAGGGGTTCGTCCATGAGGAACGCGTCGGCGTCGCGCACAATGGCCCGCCCCATCGCCACCCGTTGACGTTGACCGCCGGAGAGGGCCTTGGGTTTGCGTTCAAGCAGGGCGGTGAGGTCGAGCATTTCCGCGATCTTCTCCGCCCGCCGTGTGATTTCGGCGCCGGCTAACTTCCGCATCCGTAGCGGGAACTCCAGATTGCGGCGTACGGTCATGTGCGGGTAGAGCGCATAGTTTTGGAACACCATCGCTAGGTTGCGCCGTTGTGGTGGAATGTCGTTGACCACACGTCCGTCAATACGGATCTCGCCGGCGCTGATCTCCTCAAGTCCTGCCACCATGCGCAGGGCGGTTGACTTGCCACACCCGGAAGGTCCTACCAGCACCAGCAGTTCGCCGTTCTCGACCGCCAGGTGCAGTTGTCGGATAACGTCTGCACCGTCGCTGTAGGTCTTACTGACATGATCGAAGACGATTGAAGCCATGCCCTATCCTTTGATGGCCGAGGCCGTCACGCCGCGCACGAACCAGCGCTGGAAGATGATAAACACCACCAGTACGGGCGCCACCATCATTACGCCGAAGGCGAGGATGTCGCCCCATAACAACGGCGGCAGGGTGAAGAAACCGGTGATAGCCACCGGCAGGGGACGTACGGACGGACCGATGGTCACCATCAGCGGCCAAAGGTAAGACCCCCACCAGGTGAGGAAGGAGAGGATAGCCACACTGGCGAACACCGGTTTGGAATTAGGGACGATGATAGTGAAAAAGATCCGCAGGGTGTCGGCGCCGTCGAGACGCGCCGCCTCCTCGAATTCCTTGGGCAGACCGATGAAAAAGCTGTAGAAGAGGTAGATGGAAAAGGCGTTGGCGATGAATGGCGCGATTTGCGCAAAATAAGTGTCGCGCAGACCGAGCATGGATACACCGTAGAATAACGGCACCGCGATTGCCTCGAAGGGCAGAATCATCAACGCCAACACCAGATTGAACAGCAGGTCGCGCCCGCGCCATTGCAGGCGGGCGAAGGCATACCCAGCCAACGAGTTGACCAGCAGGCCGCTGATGACGATGGCGCTGGTAATCAACACCGAATTGAAAAAAAAGCGCAGGAAGTCGCTACGTCTGAACACATCGGCATAGTTATCCAGCGATGCCTCGTCGGGCAGGAAGGCGGCCAGGGTTCCTGCCTCCACCAGCACCCGTGCATCCGCTTTCAGGCTGCCGACCAGCATGATAATCAGCGGCGCCAGAAACAGAAGGGCGAGCGTGGTAAGCACCGAATAGCGTAATAGCTGAGTGAGAAAATGGGCAGTGGGCTTCATGCCACCTCTCGTTCCTGGCGTACGAGACGGCGTTGCAGCCAGGTGATGGTGAGCACCAGGAGAAAGAACACCACGGCCATGGCGCAGGCCCGCCCCACCTGCCGGCGGGTGAATATCGCCTGTACCGTCTCATACATCACTGTGGTGGTGGCGTTGTCAGGGCCGCCGCGGGTCATGATCTGCACTTGATCGAACAGGCGAAACGCGAGAATGGTGGTGACCAGCATGACAAAGATCAACGGATTGCGCAGTTGCGGTAGGGTTACATGAAGCAACTGTTGTCGGTGACCGGCCCCGTCCAGGGCCGCTCCTTCATATAGCTCCTGTGGGATGTTTTGCAGACCGGCGAGCAGGATCACCATCTGGTATCCGCTCCCCTGCCAAATGGAGAGCAGCATGATCGCCGGCAGGGCCAGGACGGGGTCGCGGAGGAAATCACGCGCTTCCCAATAGCCGAAACTCACCTGTTCGAGAAGGGCGTTCATCATACCGTTGGGGCCGGGTGCATAAACCAGCGTCCAGATCACCGCTACCAGGGACATGGGAAACACTACCGGCATGAAGAACAGGGTGCGAAACGCCGTCGCACCCCGCAGTCCCTGGTTCAGCAGCAGGGCCAGCGCCAGGGCAAGGGCTGTCTGTAGGGGCACCACCACGGCGGCGAACAGCAGGTTGTTGGCCAGGGCGCGCAGGAAGTCGGCATCGCTGAAGATGCGTCGGAACTGTTCCAAACCGACCCACTCCACCGGCAGTGGCGAGCCCAGGCGCAGGTTGGTGAAGGACAGCGCTAGGGCGGTCAGGAATGGCAACAGGATAAAAAGGGTCAGTCCCAGCAAGGCGGGGATGGCCAACATCAGGGCGGTTGAGGTCTGGTCACCGAATCTAGCCCGCATTTCTCACCAGGATTTGGATTTTTGGTGCAACCAGGCCGAAGCAGGTTGGACGATCGGGCGCAGAAGCATAGCCGGGCCTATGGTTCAAGCCCGATCGTTGAAGAGGCTCGGCCTGGTTGTTCCAAAAAACAAATAGGACGGACTGTCCGATGAACGCCATACGGTGAGAGATGCTAACCTGTTCAACTTTCATGAGTTTTCCTGTTAGTACGGTCCGTCTGGTGAGAAATGCGGGCTAGGACTCATGGGGTGGTCGCATCGCTCCCATGCCGGGGATATCCATGGTTGTCCTTGATCTCTCCGTCGATCGCCCGCACAGCGTTATCGAGTGTCGCCTGCACATCACTCCCGCTGCGGATGCGGTCCAGGACCCGTTGGAACTCTGCCGTGATCAGTGGATAGGCCGGGGTGCGCGGACGCGGCACGGCATGGCCGCCTTCGAGTTGCTCGACGAAGAGGCGCAGCGGCCCGCCGGGGCGGTAGAGAGGTGAGCGGGATATGGCGGATCGGGTGGCGGGGACGGCGTCGTTGGCGCCGGTCATGGATAGAACCTCATCGCTGCTGAGCAGAAAGGCGAGGAACTCGGACGCTGCCTCGGGTTGACGGCTGCCGGCCGTGACGGCCCAACACCAGGAGCCCTGACCTGTTTTGCTGCCCCGGCCGAAGTCGGGCAGGGGCAACAGTAGCAGGTCGTCGCCCAGGCCGGCATGATAGCGGCGGTAGTTCCAATGGCCGCCCACGGCTAACGCCGTGCGGCGGGTGACAAAGGCCGCATCGTCGATATTGGGGTCGATCCTATTGTCCTGAATCCAGTTTTGCAGGGTCGTCATTATCGCCACTGTCTGCGGGCCGTTGAGAACACCGTCAGCGCCGGCGTAGTCCCGACGGTCGATGAGATCCCCCCCGGCTGACTGAATCAGCGGCGATAGTCCGTAAGTGTACCACTCTCCCGCGTAGTTGAGCTTGAGGTCGAGCACCTGTCCGTCCGGGTCGAGGCGCGCCAGTTGCTGGAGTATTTCCTCGAACTCGCTGCCTTTCCACGGATGTTCCAGGGTGGGGATGCGTATCCCGGCCTGCAACAGCTTGGAACGGTCGGCATAGAGACCGAGGCCGGAATCAAAGACGGCAACTGACCATAGATGACCCCGATAGCGGCCCTGTTCAATGATAGACGGGAGCAGGTCAGCGCGCAGCGTATCGGTAAGCAGACCATCGAGGGGGCGTAAGTGCCCCTGCCAGGCATAGGCGTAGAGAAACGGCCCGTCCAGTTCGAGGATGTCCGGCAATTCCCCGGCCACCGCTGCGGCCTGTACCTGTGAGTTGTAACTCCCCTCGGGGATCAGGGTGAGCTGGATCTCAAGATCGGTATGGGCGTTGTTGAATCGGCTCACTTGCGCCTGCAGGGTGGAGCGTTCGCTCTCCTGTCCGGCATGGGCCCAGACCGTCAGCATGGCGACATCAGCCGGAGCGACCCCATCATTTTCACACCCGCTCAGTGCCGCTGCCAAAGATGTCCATAGGAGCATGCGCAGGACCGGGATGGGTGCGAACAGTATGATCGAATCAAGCCAAACAGCTCGCCAAGCTCGCAAACTACGCCAAGAAAACACGGTCTGAGGCGTCGTTGCGGGCTTTGCGATCTTGGCGAGAATTTCTTTTGACAAAATATCTGGAGAGCCGATGTTGTCAGGATGAGGCGTTGTAACGGATTTGCCACTCGGCGAGCGCCTTTTCCAGGTCACCCTCTGCGCCGATCTGTCGCCAGAAGTCGGTGAAATCGCTGGTGGCGCGCTCCAGGCGGAAATCCATCCGCTGTGTCTTATCCTTGAGAAACAGGGTGATATTCGACTCGACCGTATCCAGATAGTCAAATGCGATCTCCTCCGCATGTGGTTGCCGTCCGCCCAGCAGGACACCTTCTCTGTATGCCTTCATGATGCCGAAATCCGAGCGCTTGACCAGGCTGTCCGCCGACTTCTTTCGTGCTCTCGAAAGGTGAACATAGAGGGCATTGTCGCCGAATCGGCGGTCGAGTCGGCCGAGTATCCAACTCAGCCGGTTGTCCGCCTCGATATGGTCGGCGGGGTAGGCGAGGCGCTGTTCCCCAGTGTATTGTAACCGGGATTCGTGTGATGCCGTGTAGTTGGTTATCTGTCGGCAAGCCTGGATAAAGGTGGTCGAACCGCATCTGCCGGCATTGAGGATGAATATGTTCATTGTCTTTTGGATAGGGTTTCCTGCCAGTTGCTCCGATCTTGCAAGAAAGTCTGAAGGGCTTGAAGAATATCATGCCGCCGTTTTTTCCTGTGATGCGCTGTGTTGATCATGCGATAGCCTGGTGAGTCCTTGCCAAAGTTATAGTCCATATTGCAGATGAATTGCTGAACGTTTGCCAACGCATGCCTGCAGTCGGGATCATGCCACCACCAATTCCTTCGATCGTCGGCCAGCCGTTTCAGCCTGCCCAGTTTGGTCACTATCTGTGCATGCTTGACGGTGTACTTCTGCAACATCGAGGCTTCGACCCTGTACAGGATTTGGTGAACGCTCTTTTCAGATAGCGGCTGTTGCGGGTAACCGAGTTCGGTCAGCTCGTTGACGGTAAACAGCATAACGTCTCCGAAGAATTGGCGTTCGAACTCCCCCGACATATTTATTCGATCTTTGTTCCGGTCGATGCCGGGCCTGAATTCCGACCGGCCGGTCTCATCCAGGGTGCGCGTATGCAACATCGGCAGGTTGGCGGAAACGAACCGGCGCCCCAGCTCGGATTTCAGGATGCGCCCCAGCACCGGGCCGGCCATGCGCAGTTTCAAGGTCGCAAAAGGAATGAAGTATTCAAGCGCCTTGGTCCTGAAAACATAGTTGCCGGTATAGACCGTCCTGGCCGGCTTGATGCCGGATGCAAACGCCTGATGGGTGTAATAGGTTTGACGGGTAGGGTGTTCGCCATCGAAGAAGCGGTTCAGTTTTACTGAAAAATCAGAGAAACATCCAACATGATCGTGATCACCCTTGCGTGTGCAATGGTAGTGAAACGATCCGGCTTTTGGTTGGAACCCGAAAAGATCCGCCATATCATGATAGAAGGCGTCATCCGTCTGCCGTTTCTCCCGGCTGTGAAACCGACAACCCTGCTGTCGATCGAGCTTGGCCAAGTCCGCCAAAAAACCGATTACGTCTTCCAGGAAGTTGCCTGCCATCACTGCCGGTGAAACCGGCGGGTCGCCGACGACCTTGCCGGTCAATACCAGGGAGTCGGTGGTCGAGAAGAGCCGGTTGAGGCGATGAAAATAGTTGATTGCATAAACCCCGCCGGGACGGCTTTCTGTATTGACCCGGAATGCCTGGTCGCTGTCGATGAACCAGATGAGGGTGCGGTCATTGTCCCCCGTCAGCCGATTGAGTTTCAGGTAACTGATGTTGCGGGTGATCGATGCGCCCTTGTGATAGAAGTTGGTGGGCGGATTGTCACCGATGATAGGTTTCAATGCACTGCGTTCCGCCTGGTGCAGTCTGTTGAGTTGTTGTATCTGTTCGGACAGGCCGAAATAGTCGGTCTTCAGCCCTCGTTTCTCGAAATGGTGGAGGATCTCCCTGTTGCGCACGCTATGGCCGGAATCCTTACTGTCTTCTGCAACCAGAACGGTAATCTTGTCATACTTGTGATTCGAGATGCCGCCGTATCCGAATCGCCGGCACAGTTCGAGCAGGCTGTTGAGGCAGTTTTCCAGGTGTTGCGGTCTGTCTGCTACTGGAATAACGATGATGAACTCAAAACGATTATCCTTCTCGTTGCGGGAGATATGCGACTCCATCTCTTGAAATAGCCGCCGGTGGAGTTCGAGTCGGCTGTTCAGGCATCCGGCTCTCTGCATCTCCCCTTCGAGAAACGAGGTCGCCTGGTGATAAATCTCTAGTAGTGGTTTGTCTGCTTCTCCGGTCCTCCGTCCAGCCTCGATCAGCCGCCGGCACTCAGCAAGCGGCTGAATATCCTCATGGGCGCCATACTTATTGAAAAATTCATCGAGTGCTTCCGATTGGCGGGTTGTCATTTGTCAGGTCAACGCTTGGATGAGTAATCCGGCAATGCGTCCTTGTCGATAGCGATATCGATAAGGTTGATTGCCTGATTTAAATCATACTGTTCAAACAGTTCATCCAGATCAGCGAGGGTTGTCACTCGCTTATAGTTGATAGCGAAAGAGCGGGCGAGAAGGCTGTAATCCGGATTGATGAAATCGCAGTTGATGAACCGCTGCTCATAGAGCAGGTGCTGATTTTTGCGTATCAAGCCCATGGTCCCGTTGTTGAACAGCACGACATTGATCGGCTTGTCGTAGTTGATCGCGGTCATGATCTCCATACAGCACATCTGGAAGCCGCCATCACCGAGTATGGCAAAGGTTGGCCGTTGTCGGGTGAACTGCGCGCCGATAGCCGCAGGAATGGCATGGCCCAAGGATGAGATGCCGCAGTTGGGATAGTAATGGTTGCTGCTGGATACTTGGTAGAAATTCTGGGCGAATATGATGTTGTCGTCGAAAACCCGTGCGTTTTCCGGGAAAAGCAGGGCGAGCTTGTCGAAAAAGGCTTTTGCGAGGGAGAAACCTGATTTGAAGATCGCATGCTCAGCGTTCGATGATGCCGTGAGACGGGTGGCTCCATCGTTTCCTACAGCCGTATGGTTTTCTTCACCCAGGCGGTAGCGAATTTTGTTCAGTAGCACAGAGACCACCTGTTTAATGTCACCACAGATTGTCAGTTCAGCCTCGAACAGCTTTTGCAACTGATGGGGATCGTGATCGACCTGGAGGATCTTTCTGCCTTCCAACAGGGACTGATCCCACAGATAGCTTGTACGTTCGTTAAAGCTGGCGCCGAGTATGATCAACAGGTCTGACTTTTCTGTGATGTACTGATATGCAGTGCCGTTGGAGGTGACGCCGAGGCTGCCGAGTGATAGACCGGACTGCTCGCTGACAATCCCTTTGCCTTTGAGGCTGGAGGCTACGGGTATGTGCAACAGCGTACTGAGTTCAGTCACAACCTTGCGTGCATCGGAACGAATGGCGCCGTATCCGGCCAGGATTACCGGTTGCCTGGCGTCGAGAATGAGCTCGCTGAATCTGTCCAATACCCCGCTATTCTGTGGTGAGGGGATGGGGTCGGGTCTGATGGCTAAGCCATCAAGCAGATGCTCGTCAACCAGTTCCTTCTGTACATTGAATGGGATGCTCAGCAATACGGGCCCCGGATTGGGGTTAAGCAGCGCCTTGGTGGCTTGAATCAGTACTTGTGGCAGATAGTCTGTTCTCTCCACCGTTTTGCTGTATCGGGTGATGTGCTTGAACAGGCCTGTCTGGTCGAGACTGTCCCCCTCGCCGGAACTCTCCTGCAGGCCTCCCTTGCCGAAAATATAGGTCGGCGTTTCACCGGTAATGACCAACATCGGTTGTTTGTCTGCATAGGCGTTGGCGATACCGGTGATCAGGTTGGTTGCGCCGGGTCCTGCGGTGGCGATGCATGCTGAGATCCTTGTCGACGCTTTTGCGTATCCCCCGGCCATGAAGGCCGCCCCCTGTTCATGTTTGGCCAGGACGGCCTGGATGTCTGAGTCATACAAGGCGTCGTAAACGGGTAGAATGTGGGCGCCCGGTATGCCGAAAATGGTGTCGATCCCCAAGTATTGTAAGTATTTGACGATTAGTTCACTGACTTTTATCTTCATGAAACTGCCGTATCCCTTGGGTTGTATGCCTCGAGCCTTTATCGATCGAGAATCCCTGGTGGCGTATCCGTGCAGAAAAATATCGCACAAAAGTGTGCTAAGTAGGGCTAAGATCGCAGAGAATATTAATTATTTCAAATCTGTCCTTGCCCCATCCTCTCCCATCGGCCATGCTGATCGAGTAATCCTCGCTGGAGTTGGCTTTAAACGAACGCATGGTTTATTATTTCCCCTATACTACTTCAGGCCTAGTGGCCTGTTTAATGACTCCTGTGGGGATTTGCCGATGGCGCGCGTGACAGTTGAAGATTGCATGGACTATGTGGACAACCGCTTTGATTTGGTGCTGCTTGCCACCAAGCGAGCCCGCCAACTGGCAAACGGTGGAGAGCCCTTGCTGCCGTGGGAAAATGACAAGCCTACCGTAATGGCGCTGCGTGAAATTGCCGAGGGGCTGATTGCACACCGCGATGTGGAGGAAGAGGTGACGGAGGAAATTGCAGTAGTGGATGATGTGATGATAAACATTGATGTCACTCCCATGGAGTCCGATAAATAATAGCATTTGATCGATGGCGGCATTTACGGCTGCCCGACGCCCCACTTTACGATTTCTTCGAAACTTGCATCAACAGATTGATTAGGCACGGAATTCGTCATATCGAGCGACGCTGGAGTGCCGAATGAGCAACCCCTTGGGCATGTTGGAAAAAGAGCAGGATACGCCGCGTTTTCTGATCAGTGACCTGTGCACCTGTCTTGAAGAGTATATCTCCCCTGACCATATCCGAGAGGTCTATCGCGCCTATCTGTTCGGCGCCGAGGCCCATGTGGGGCAGCATCGCAAGACCGGTGAACCCTATATCTACCACCCGGTGGCGGTGGCCAGAATCCTGGCCGGCATGCGCATGGATTATAAATGTCTTATGGCGGCTATTCTGCACGACGTCATCGAAGATACCCCGACCGCCAAGGAGCAATTGGAGGATACCTTCGACAGTGAGATCGCCGAACTGGTAGACGGCGTCAGTAAACTCTCAAAAATCGACTTCAACTCCCAGGCCGAGGCGCAGGCCGCCAGCCTGCGCAAGATGTTACTGGCGATGACCAAGGATATTCGTGTCATTCTCATCAAACTCTCCGACCGGCTGCACAACATGCGCACCCTGGGGGTGATGAGGCCGGACAAATCTCGGCGCATCGCCAAGGAGACCTTGGAAATCTTCGCTCCCATCGCCAACCGGTTGGGTATCAACAGCATTCGTCTGGATCTGGAGGAGCTGGGATTCGCCGCCTACTGGCCGATGCGCTACCGCGCCTTGAAAAATGCCGTGACGGATGCCCGTGGACATCATCGGGAGTTGGTGGAAAATGTGGAGACGGCGATTCGCGCCCGTCTCCAGCAGGAGGATCTGCATGGTCAGGTCTTCGGCCGTCAGAAGCATCTCTACAGCATCTACAAAAAGATGGTGGAAAAGAGGCTGAGCTTTGCCGAAGTGGTGGATGTGTTCGCCTGCCGTATCGTCGTTGACAGTGTCGATACCTGCTACCGCGTGATGGGTGCGGTGCATAATCTCTACAAACCGATGCCGGGCCGTTTCAAAGACTATATCGCCATCCCTAAGGCAAACGGTTATCAGTCATTGCACACGGTGCTGTTCGGTCCCCAGGGCATTCCCATCGAGATCCAGATTCGCACCGAGGAGATGGATAAGCTGGCTGAGTCGGGCATCGCCGCTCACTGGATGTACAAGACCGGAGAGGCCAGCGGCCAATGGGTGAAGTCGCGGGCTTCAGACTGGCTGCAGAACCTGTTGGAGATGCAGCAAGGCGTCGGCGATTCGATGGAGTTCCTCGAACACGTCAAGGTCGACCTGTTTCCCGATGAGGTCTATGTGTTTACTCCGCGAGGCCGCATCATGGTGTTGTCGAAAGGGGCCACGGTGGTCGATTTCGCCTACAGCGTGCATACCGACGTCGGCAACACCTGCGTGGCGGCCCGGGTCGACCGGCGCCTAGTGCCCTTGCGCACCCGACTGCACAACGGCCAGACAGTGGAGATCATCAATGCCGCTAACGCCGGGCCGAGTCCTGCCTGGCTCAATTTCGTCGTTACCGGCAAGGCGCGGGCGAATATTCGCGCCTACTTGAAAAACCTTCAGGCCCAGGAAGCGGTGAACCTCGGCAAGCGCCTGTTGGAGCGCGAACTGAACCTGCTCTCCCTGCGGCTTGAGCAGATCGACCGGGAACAGATCGCCCATATCCTGAAGGAGCTTCGACTGGAGAGCCTGGAGATGCTGTTAGCCGACATCGCCCTGGGCAATCACATGCCGATGCTGATGGCGCGCCGCTTGGCCGGCGAGGAGTTGGTCCCGTCGGCTCCCGATGCGAGTCAGCAGGAGGCGTTGCCCTCCGGGGTGCTGGCGATAAAGGGCACCGAAGGCATGGTGGTGAATTTCGCCAAGTGCTGCCGTCCCATCCCGGGAGACGCCATTGTCGGTGTCTTCAATCCGGGCAAGGGTATCGTTATACATCGTCAGGGTTGCCATAATCTCGGCGACTATAAAAAGCATGGTCATAAATGGATCGAGTCGGAGTGGGCGTCTGACGTGGAGGGGGAGTTCGCCACCATGATCAGGGTCGAGTCGGGGAATCAGCGGGGGGTGCTGGCCTCTGTCGCATCCGCTATCTCCCAACAGGGGTCGAATATCGAACACGTAGGATCCGAAGAGCGCGACGGCCTCTCTTCGACCTTGGTGTTCGTCATTACAGTGAAGAACCGCCTGCACCTGGCCAGAATTCTGCGGCATGTGCGGTCGCTGCCTTCAGTGATGCGGATTGTCAGAGTTAAATAGAATGTTGAACCTGAAAACCGCAGTTGACCGTTCCATTCCGATACTGAACTACTGATAGGTAAACGATTAACTTCGATTGCTCGTCGTGCAGGGACGCACAAGTGTCGCAAACACAGGGATGTGCAGGAGCGACCCTTGCCCTGTACCCCCGCAAGCGCATATTTCACCCCGTCCATCTGCGGTTTTTAGGTTCAGCTAAACCAGCAGAAAAAACCCGCGTGTGAGGAGGCACGCGGGTAAAGATGGAAAATTGTAAACCGGCCAGTGCTGATTTAGTTCATTTCATTTTCGTGGCGCTTGGCGCATCCAGTCATCTGTACGGATGGAAACAAGGTGCTGTTGCCGTCCGCACAAAAGGCCGGTGCGTCAAGCGCGCCACCGGCTAGCGTGGACTACCTCCGGTTATGTTTATGGTCATCGTCATCGTCATCGTCATCGTCATCGTCATCGTCGTGAGAATCCGCCGCACAGCGCACCGACGTTACCCCGGTTAAGGTGTCGTTGCCCGGATCGCTGTTCTGATCCGCGCTGATGGCTGCGTTCC
>JAHXHR010000043.1:0-24534 GCA_025656505.1 Candidatus Thiodiazotropha sp. (ex Epidulcina cf. delphinae)
CAACCCGATATGAGCGTTTAGCCATTACTTATCAAGCCATGCTCAGTTTGGTAGCCACTGTTATTTGGCTTAATTGAGAACGCCCCCTAGGAGAATCTGAGCAAATAACCAGCGGATTCCAGGTATTGGCTCTCCTGCTGGAGTTCCGCCCGGGTCAGGGGGTGGTGTTTGATCCAGCCTTCGGGACATACCAGGGAGATGCGCTTCTCTTCCACCTCCAGTCGGGGTATCGGTCTCGCTGCCGATGACCTGGCCCGGTGGTTAAGGACCGAGAGCCGTAGCAGGATGCATAACCGCTTGGTGCAGGTCACCAGATCGCTGGGCAGATTGTCGAATACCGTGCTTGGAAACTTACGCCGGTGACCCCTGACCATCGCCGAGAGTGCCCGTTGTTCCTGACGGGAGAAGCCGGAAAGGTCGGAATTTTCGAGGAGATAGGCGCCGTGTTTTTGAAATTGGCTATGTGACACGGTCAGACCGATCTCGTGGACCCTGGCGGCCCAGGCCAACATCGCGTAATAGCGTGGATTATCCAGGTTCCAGGGCCGTTCGGCCTGATTCAGCAGCGCCAAAGCCGTTGTTTCCACCCGATCTGCCTGGGCCTTGTCGACGTTGTAGCGCCTTTGCAGGGTTTTCAGGGTGAGTTCACGGGCATCCTCATGGCGACTGCGTCCGATCATGTCGTAGATCAGGCCTTCCCGTAGGGCCTCTGACGAGACCTCCATGCGTTCGATGCCGATATGTTCGAAGAGAGCCGACAGGACTGCCAAACCACCGGCAAATACCGGTTTTCGCTCTTCCGTCAGCCCTTTGAGAGAGAGCTTATCGACAGAGCCCGCATCGATCAGGCGCCGGGAAAGTCTCTCCAATGAGTTACGAGTGATTCCCGATTCACTCCAGCCCTGTTCCATGACCAGATTGCCGATCGATTTGATCGTACCTGAGCTGCCGATCACGCGGCTCCAGCCTCCGTCCCGAAATTCGTATCGCACAGGGCGGATTTCCAGGGCGCAGGCCAGTTCCGCTTTACGCATCGATTGGGCGGTGATCTTGCCGTTCGCAAAAAACCTTCGGCTGATACTGACACATCCCATGTGCAGGCTCTCACGCTCATCGGGTTCATAGCCCCGGCCGAGGATCAACTCAGTGCTGCCTCCCCCGATATCGACCACTAACCGTTTTTCATCGCCGGCGGCCAGGCCGTGGGCCACGCCGAGATAGACCAGACGAGCCTCTTCGCGGCCGGCGATGATCTCGATCGGATGCAGTAGGGCCTTCTCCGCAAGACCGTGAAAGTTGTCCGCCGGATGGATCTGGCGCATGGTGTTGGTGCCGACGACCCGGATGTTCTCCGCCGGTAGCGGACGCAGACGTTGAGAAAAACGCTTCAGGCAATTCAATGCACGTTCCGCTACCAAAGGATCCAACCGCTTGTCCGTCGTCAGGCCTTCGCCGAGGCGGACCATTTCTCTCATTTTGTCGATGATCTGCAAGTGTCCTCCTGTGACACGCGCCACGATCAAATGAAAGCTGTTTGAACCAATGTCGATAGCGGCTATGGCCTCCTCAAGGTTCGCTTCTGGAATCTGTTCCGGCATGATCTGCTGCATGGTTGGTTAACCTAAAATAGAGCGCCATGATATCAGGAATACATCAACCCATCTTGGTTGCGGATTCCGCATGGCCGAGTGAGTGATGCCGGGCGGCCATGCGCCCCTTGCCACCGCTTTCGACAATCGGTGACAATAGGGGTTATCGACTAATCATCCTAAAAAGAGCAGTTGGACGGGGCGGAGCGTGACTCACCCGGCAGGTGAACAGACAAATCGAAGTCAGTAACATGCATAACAGCAACTTACTAGGGGGCGTTCTCAATTAGCTGAGTGAGCGTGATTCTGAGTCATTTTTCGTGCCGGCAAGGCGCGATGAGGCGTAATAGTCATTCTATTGCAACGAATCGCAACGCCGCCGGCGCGGAAAAGGGCCGGAATCACGCCGCGAACGATGATTGAGAACGCCCCCTAACCCGAAGGGTGATTAGTATCAGAATGGAGCGGTCAACTGCTCTTTTTAGGATCATGGTGCGGATGATGAAGTATTGCAGCCACTGCGGTTCTCAGGTTGAGATCAGGGTTCCCGAAGGGGACAACCGGCCAAGGCATGTCTGTAATACGTGCAGCACCGTCCATTACCAAAACCCTAAGATGGTTGTAGGCTGTATTCCTGTATGGGAGCGGAAGGTGCTGCTGTGTCGACGCGCCATCGAGCCGCGTTACGGATTATGGACAGTCCCTGCCGGGTTCATGGAAAACGGGGAGACCAGCCGGCAGGGGGCGGTTCGAGAGACGTTGGAAGAGGCCTGCGCACGAGTGGAGGTGGAGGGATTGTATACGCTCTTCAATCTGCCGCATATCAATCAGGTCTATCTGCTGTTTCGCAGTCGCCTGCTCGATCTCGATTTCACAGCCGGGGACGAGAGTCTCGAAGTCCTGTTGTTTGAAGAACAGCAGATTCCCTGGGAGAGGATCGCCTTTCCGGTGATTCGGGAATCCTTGCGACTCTTTTTCGTCGACCGTGAAGCGGGTGAGTTTCCGCTTCGCGGCGGCACCATCCTACGAACGGCTGAAGCGTCCAAAGGGTACCGCATCACGTTGGACTCGGCGCCGGAAGGCTTAGTCTAGTATATAGCTGAAGTTTCACGCTATTGATTTTGTGGTAATATCAAGTGCATGGACTATCTTTTTGAAAAACAGAGTGTTTTTTAGCAAGCAGCGGCTGCGCCCAGAATTAATTTTATGGGGGTTTGCTATAAACCGGGCAAACCCCATCAAAAATAACCTTAGCCCATATCCACTACGCACCTCGGTGCTCACAAAACCGTAAAACTTCAGGTATATAGGATACTACAACTACACTAGAGTCCGTTGCTGCCGTAGCTCGGCACCAACCGCACATTGTTGGCCACCAACCCCTCATCCTTATCGCTTTTTTCGATGTAGAATTCGAGGATCGAGTCCCGATTCAACATCACATCATCGGTGACCTCGGCGGCCAACTCATTGACATGGCAAAACACGCTTTCGTAGGGAGAATCCGTCTGGCGGGGATCGATGACCCAGAGATTGGGGTCAATACGCTTGATAAAACGCAGAAAGCCGTAGCCCTTCTCGGGAAACCACTTTGAACAGACGCCGCGCACACAAGAACTGGGGGCGCCCCATTCATTGCGGGGTTCGTAGGAGATCGGCAACAGATCCGGGATCAGGAATCCGGGATAGTAGTCGTCCACGAGCCTGCGCAGTTCCTGAGAGACATTTCGAAAACCAAGCAATTCCACGCGACATCCGCGATCTTGCAGGGCTGTGACGACTTGCAGGAAATCCCCGTCACCGGTTACCAGCAGCAACAGATCGAGGTTCTGTGACTGGAGCATGGCATCGACCGCCATGTCCAGGTCTGCGTTGGCCTTGGTGGTGACATTACCCTCTTCATCCGTGTAGCGGCGGACGTGTTTGACAATGACCTTCCAGCCGTAGTCCCTCACCATTTGCTGATAGGTCAAGGCCCGTCGACGGTATTCCGGGTCTCCTTTCGCCCGCTCCTGGTCATAGGCGATGTAGGTGTTGAGTCTGAGCAGAGATCCTCCGTAGCGTCCTGCAAACATTCTGAGGATGTCATAGCGGAGTTGGTAACCACCGTTGTAACGGACGTTTTCCGCGTCAACGAATACGCCTATTTTGATATCTTGTTGCAATGTGCTTTTCCTGAATTATTAAAGAAGAAACAGAGACTAAAGGTAGAGAGTCCGGTAAGACCGGGTTTTTGCCGCGTCTGTCGGTGAAAATTAATTCATGCGCGGCTTCGTTATTCTCCAATATGAGAATTATACAATGGTTTGAGAAATAATATTAATGTCTGAATTTCGGTAATAAGCACACATTTTCGATGGAAAAAGACTGTTCAGGCGGTGAAGTGGTCAACTGCGGTTTTTAGGGTCAAGCCCCGTCCCTGCGCAATCATCAACGCCCTTCCGATGAATGACGTTCAGGTCGCCGAGCGGGGAAAGGATTGGATTTCTTACCCCGAGCTCTGGCAGAGTAGGCATGAAAGGGTAGTACAAGATAAACCCACCTCAATGGCGGTAAACAGCATGGAAACCGACTTTCCGGTACATCACCGCTTTGCCTCAGGCGAGCTTTTTCTGCAGGCGGATCGTTTGCAGCCCTGTGTGCTGGTGATTTTCGGCGCCGCCGGTGATCTGACCCGTCGCAAGCTGTTGCCGGCGCTCTACAACCTGGTGCGTGAGCGGGCACTGGACGAACGTTTCGCCGTCATCGGTTATAGTCGCGCAGTGCAGAGCGATCAGGCGTATCGGCAGGTGCTGCATGATTCGGTTGCGTCCTACTCCCGTTCCCGGCCGGTTGACGAATCGCTCTGGCGGGTCTTTGCTCAGCGCATCGCCTATGTGGAGGGGGATTTCGAAGATCCCGAGGGTTACATTGCGCTTCGCCGGCGCTTGGAGGAGATCGAGAGCATGATCGGCAGCGAGGGAAACCGCTTGTTTTATTTCGCCACGCCGCCCTCAGCGGCACCGATTATCCTGCACCGGCTCAGTGAGGCGGGTGTGCTGGAGGGTAGCGGTAGCGATACCCCCTGGACTCGGGTCATCATGGAAAAGCCTTATGGTCGGGATCTCGAATCGGCGACCGACCTGAATCGGATCGTCGGCGATGTGCTACAGGAGGACCAGGTCTATCGCATCGATCACTATCTGGGCAAGGAGACGGTGCAGAATATCCTGGTGGCGCGTTTGGGCAACACCATCTTCGAACCTCTGTGGAATCGCAAGTATATCGACCATATCCAGATTACCGCCGCCGAGTCGATCGGCGTCGAGGGTCGGGGGCGGTTTTACGACCAGACCGGCGTGCTGCGCGACATGGTGCAGAGTCATTTGCTGCAAGTGTTGTCGCTCTGCGCCATGGAGCCGCCGGTCTCCTTCGCGGCCGATGATATCCGTGACAAACGGGTGGAGGTGCTGCGCTCCCTGCGGCAATTCGACAGCCGGGAGGTCTTCAATCACGTGGTTTTCGGCCAATATCGCGGCTACCGCGATGAGGAGAATGTGGATCGGCGGTCGAGAACGCCCACCTATGCAGCCATCAAGTGCTATATCGACAACTGGCGTTGGCAGGGGGTGCCTTTCTACCTGCGGGTGGGCAAACACCTGGCGCAGCGCATGACCGAGATCTCGGTGGTGTTTCGGCCTGTGCCGCTGTGCCTGTTCGGTCGTGATGATATTTGTCAGGAGTTGGAGCCGAATGTATTGACCATCCGCATCCAGCCTGACGAAGGCATGGCCCTGAAGATCGCCGGTAAAAAACCCGGTGATGTGATGGAAGTGGGCTCCGTGGAGATGGACTTCAGTTATTCCGAGACCTATGCTCATCCCATAAAGGATGCCTATGAGCGGTTGCTGCTCGACGCCGTCAAGGGGGACGCCACCCTGTTCGCACGACGGGACGAGGTGGAGTTCGCCTGGCGTTTCGTGACCCCTATCCTGTCGGCCTGGGAAGCCGCAACCAGGAAACAACCGGTATTCTATGCAGAGGGCGGTGAAGGTCCGGTCGAGGCGGAAACCCTGATGGATCGTTACGGCCGTCAATGGCGGGAGATTCTCTAGTGTACTGTCTCCTACTAATACGTGATATCAGCGTGGCGCCCGGAGGAAGGCAGGCATTAGTGTGAGACAGTACACTAGCTGGTCCGCTGAATGTTACAGCATCTATGACGAGGTACACTTGAGTGCGTTTCATCGTCGATGAGCGGGTGTTTGCCGAGCAGGCGGAGCAGTGGATCTTCAACACCATTCAGACAGTGCTCGAAGCGTCTGCGCGCTGCCATTTGATGTTGGCGGGCGGATCGACGCCTTTGCCTGTCTATCGGCTTCTGGCGAAACGCGGGGGTATTCCTTGGTCACGCATCAGCCTCTATTTCGGTGATGAGCGATGCGTGCCGGCCGATACGCCGGAGAGTAATTATCATGCCGTGATGACAAACCTGTTTCACGGGCCGATCCCTGAGGGATTGGTTGTTCACCGCATGTGCGGAGAGGAGGAGCCGGGCAGGGCGGCGCAAGGTTATGAATCGATATTACCCGAGCGGGTCGATATTTTGCTGCTCGGCGTAGGTGATGACGGGCATACAGCATCCCTCTTCCCCGGATCCGCGGCGCTGGCTGAAGAGCAGCGTCGGGTGATGCCCGTGATCGGCAGCAAACCGCCTTTGCAACGACTCACGGTTACCCCCCCCGTGATCCGTAGCGCCAGGCGTCTTCTGGTGATGGTCCAGGGTGGAGAGAAGGCTGATGCCGTGCGTAGAGCGTTGCTCAACGGCAGTGTGCCGGCGGCTGTGGCGAAAGACGGTGACTGGTTGTTGGATAGGCAAGCCGCCGGGTCGCTGCCGAAGGATGGATTGAACCCTGAATAGGAACCCTCGATGTCAGCACAAAAACAGTTTCATATCGGTCTTATCGGCCTTGGGGTGATGGGCCGCAACCTGGCGCTCAATATGGAAGAAAAGGGCTTCCCCGTGGCCGTGTGGAACCGCAACAGCGAGGCCATAGACACCTTTATTGCCGAGTATCAGGGTAAGCGGTTTGGCGGTGAAGCCGATCTGGCCGGTTTTGTCGCACTGTTGGAGCGTCCCCGCCGGATACTGCTGATGATCAAGGCAGGCGATCCCGTGGATCAGGTCATCGAGCAACTGCTGCCCCTGCTTGAACCCGGCGATATCGTCATGGACGGCGGTAATTCCTGGTTCGAGGATACCCGGCGGCGTGAAAAATATCTGGGCGGAAAAGGCATTCACTTCGTCGGCGTCGGTATCTCGGGGGGCGAGGAGGGAGCACGCCATGGACCGTCGATGATGCCGGGCGGTTCGGTGGACGCCTATGCGGAGGTCCGTTCGGTTTTCGAGGCGGTTACCGCACAGACCGAGGCTGGGGCCTGTGTAACCCATGTGGGTCCGGACGGCGCTGGGCACTTCGTGAAGATGGTGCATAACGGTATCGAATATGCGGACATGCAGCTACTGGCGGAGGTCTACGATCTGATGCGGCGCGGTCTCTGTTTGAGCGAGAGCGCCATGGCGGAACTATTTGATCAGTGGAACCAGGGACCGATGGAGTCCTTTCTGGTGGAGCTGACGGCCCAGGTCATGAAGGTGAGGGATATCGAAACCGATAGGCCCCTGCTAAGCCTGATCATGGACAAGGCGGGGCAGAAGGGCACCGGACGCTGGACGGTACAGGCTGCGTTGGCTCAGGGTGTCGCAGTGCCGGGCATTGCCGCGGCGGTCGATGCGCGGGTGCTTTCGTCGATGAAAGAGCAGCGAATGGCGGCGTCTTTGGTCCTGCAGGGAACACAACCCAATGAAGTCGCCGCCCCCACGCCCCTGCCGGCCGACCTGCATAGCGCGATCTACGCATCGCGCATCACCGCCTATGCCCAGGGTATGGACCTCATTCGCATCGCCTCGAATCGTTATCACTGGTCGGTGGACCTGGCGGAAACCGCGCGCATCTGGAAAGGGGGATGTATCATCCGGGCGCGGCTTCTGGACCCGATCCGGCATGCCTTTTCCTGCACAACGGAACCGGCCAATCTGATGTTGGATAGGGAGATGAGTGTGCAATTGCAGGCGCTGCAGGGCGCCTGGCGAAGCGTGATCGCCTTTTCTGTGGCGGCAGGCATTCCCGCACCGGTGATGAGCGCCTGTCTCAACTACTTCGATAGCTATCGCACCGAGCGTCTGCCGCAGAACCTGATCCAGGCCCAGCGGGACGCCTTCGGCGCTCATACCTACGAACGGGTGGATCATCCGGGGTGGGGGTTTGTTCACTCGAAATGGCGCTGAACCTGAAAACCGCATCGATAATTTTCTGTAATAACCGTTATCGCAACAAATAATTAACAGGGTCCGGTTCAGTGAACCATACTGTCGAACAATGACAGCGGAGGTCGTGGCATGCGTAAGATGAGGTTCTACCAGACACTGTCCGGCATGGCGCTGTTGTTTGGGATACCGGCTTAGTTTTCCAACGGTGATTTTCGGGGTGTAGACGCCCTATGAAATTATTGGGTATGGAAGCAATATCAATCGACTCAATGCGGATTCATCGGCATGTAACCAACCACGTTGGAAGGGTTGGATATGGGTCTCCTGAATGACCTGACGCCACAGTAACTCTACTGTTAGGCGGTCTGTCCGTCACTGGTGAAGCAGGCGGTCGGAGTTGTCGAATTGATGAGATTTCTACTGACTTGATTTTATCAAACCCGCAAGCGGAGAGGGATTGCAATGATGATTCGTTGTTGTAAAGAGAAATTCATAATGCCGATAGATATCAAGGAGGCAATACAATGTTGGATATAGCCCGAGAAAGCGAAACCACGAGGAAAGTTCCTCAAGCTGACGAGATCATCAATATGCTGAAGGAGCAGGCGAACACTATTTTGTCTGCGGTTCTCGGCACTACAAAACTGGAAGCCTTTTCTATCGGAACAAATGGAAATATGCCGTATTACTGGCAAGATCCGAGGAGTCTTCAGTTCAACGCGAATACTTATAACTGGATCAAATCCAACCTGAAGGCCGAGACAACGCCTATCCAACTGGATCAGATCTTCACCGATCTCTACATTCAGGCGCTTAGTTCCGTTAGCTATTCGTTATCAACCGCTGATCAGGTAAAACTTAATCAGGCGAAGGAGAAGGCAACCGACCAGCAGGGGGCCGTACTCAGAGCCTGGAAGGACTCCTTTGGAAGCCTACCCTCAGGAGAGGGGCAACCCATCGACCTCGTTGCAGCCGAGATTGCGAGTAAGTGGGCCGTTCCTCCGACAACGCTGACGGCAATACAGCAGTCCGTCAATATCAATACATTATTGAATAATGTGCCCGCCAGCGGCAAGCCCCTCGTGCCTGTTTTTTCGAACTGGCTTGACGCCATCGGCAGTGCGATTTCCCTGCAAAACAACACAACGATGAATACGGCTTATCTCGCCAGGGCTCTTGCAGCGGCCCAGACGCCGACTGATGCGAATGGCGGCTTGACATTGAACGACAATCAACTCGTGCCGGCTTATAAGGTGAACACTCCGTTGCCGGATATCCAAAATGACCTGAAAAACAGCAGCCAGGCTGCCAGCCTGACAATGACGGTGTCTCGTACCACCGAAAGTGAGTACCGGGTCAATGTGGAAGGCGGGGCCAGTTTTTCCTTCCCTGTGTTTAGCCTGCTTTCCCTGAGTGTCGGTGGAAACGCCCACTATTTCGAGAGTCATATCGCCACGACGGATAATGAAACCACGGTGACCATGAACTTCCCGGGTGTGACGCTGGTAAGTTTCGGGCCCGCGCCTTTTGACATGTCCGCTTCGCGGAATTGGTTTTGGATGAAGCCGATTAAAGATGCGATCGATAACGGCGGCAAAGATGTCAGCGGCTTTAAATTCTCGCCCGATCCTCAAATGGACTTCAGTAAAACCGGGCCTTTCGCATACTTGATGGGGGCTGTGATCAGTAATTATCCGAGTATGGAAATTACGGTTAAAGGCTCGAATTATGAGAGAATCCAGAAAACCTTTCAGCAATCGGTATCGGTTGGGATTTCCTTCCTGGGGATTCCGCTGGGAATCAAAGGTAGTGAGTCAAGCTACTCGAACAAAGTAACTACCAATGCCTCTGCCTCAACGGTGACGATTTCGCTGAATCCACCGGAAGAACTCGTTGCCGGATCTGCCGTGGATTCCGTGGGCTGGGTGCTTGGTGTGCAGCCGAATTATCCCGCAGCCTGAATCCGATAGCAGGTTAATCTGAAGCTGAGCATTCATGCGCCCACGCATCTCGGATGCGTGGGCGCTTTTTGCTGTTGATCCTGTAGGGAGGAAGGGGTTGGATAGCTTAGGAAATATTGCAATAAAATTGGCGGTTCACGCCAATGCCGTCATCTCAGGACGGAATGGACCTGCGTCCAAGTGCTCGGAAGATAGCTCCCTTTTCAGCATTGAATCCAATGCTGCCGTCGAGGCGTTTCAGCCGTTTCAGGTTGGATCGTTAGGAAACTTTCCTTATTACTGGCAGAATCCCGGTAATCTGAAATTCAATGAAAAGACGTACCATTGGGTTTCCGCCGGCCTGAAGGCGAACGCTTCTCCGGTACAATTGGCCCAGCCTTTCACCAATCTCTATATTTCCGCGCTGAGTAAAGTCAGCTATTCGTTGTCAAATACCGATCAGGCAAAACTCAGCCAAGCTCAACGAGACGTAACGGATCAGCAGGGCGCTTTGCTCAAGGCTTGGCAAGCGGCGTATGGCACGGTCCCCGCAGGAACAGGGGGGTTAGAGCCTATTGATATCATCATCAACCAAATCACCCAAACCTGGGCCTCACCTCCGACGACTTTGGAACAACTGCAGCAGGCCCATGATATCAACAGCGTGTTGAACAAGACGCCGGCGAGCGGTAAGCCGATATTGCCGGCTCTGGTAAACTACCTGAATGCCTTGCAGAGTAGTATTTCTCTGGTAAATGCTACGACCATGAATAGTGGGTATCTGCAACAAGCCCTCGCGGCTGTTCAGGGCCCTAATGCTGAAAATGGGGCCCTGGAGACCAGTGACGGACGGATGAGGCCGGCCTATGACGTGAGTACCCCTTTGGAGGATATCCTAGACGGCCTGAACTCAACCGATAAAACTAAAGCATTCACACTCAAGATGTCGATTGTCCGCTCGTCTCCGACAGAGTATTCGGTCGACATGAATGACGGCAGGACAGACAAGGTGCCCATCGTTGATTTTCTGAGTATCGAAACGGATGATGGCGCAGATCTATTTCAGGACAAGATTGTGACCGGCTCCGACCCCGCTGAAATCGATGCGACATTCATGGGCGTGACAACAGTCTATTTCGGTCCCGTATATTTTTCTAAGGCAGCGATGGAGAATTGGTATTGGATATCGCCGATCAAAGATGCGATGAAGAATGACGGAAAAGATGTCTCGGGATTTAAGTTTTCCCCCAATCCACAAATTGACTTTACCAAGTCGGGAGCTTTTGCCTTTTTGACTGGAGTGGTGATCTCGAAAAAGGTCTCTCTGACGATTACAAGCAAGAGTGCAAACTATAAAACCATCGCCCATACAATCCAGGCGTTGCCTTCCGCAAATTTGAAGTTTCTCGGTATGCCGATGGGCTCCGCTACGGGCGACTCATCCAAGCATAAGGCTATAGTAACCACTAATGATGAGGACGCTTCGGTAGTCATTAACTTCGAACCGTCCTCAGAACTTGTCGGTGATTCGCTCGAATCAACGGCTTTTGTGCTCGGTGTACAAACAAATTATCCAACTGCCGAAGAAAAGCGAGAGCTATGATGGACAGTGCATATTATAAAACCATGCCATAACCAGGCGGACAACCCGTGGATAGACGTAGTCTCGAAGAGAGACGATATGGATGTCATTGAAGAGTTGAGGCTTATCAGTCTGAAATTCAAACAACTCCCTGTGGGCAAGTTGGCTGTTGATGCAGTGGCGGGGGAATACGCTGATGCCGAGTCCTCCATGGACCATTTTGATGGCCCCGTCGATGGAGTTGACGTTTCCTGCAACAGGCAGTGATAGAAAGTCGAGATTTTTGCGCTCGGGGAAATGGTGTCTAAGCCAGCTATTGAAATAGATGTCCACTCCCGGATAGGCGATGCATGGCTGTTCATAGATGTTTTTTTCGTTAATGCCGTTTATCGCCCGGGGTGATGCGGCGGTGAGAATATACTCTTCCTGGCAAAAGAGGTTGAAAGCAAGGTTTGGGTGCTCGGACTTTCTGGTCACAAAGCCGAAATCAACCTGGTCCTCCAGAACCATCCTGACGACATCGTGACTGGGGGCGAGCCTGACATCCAGGCGTATCAGCGGATACTGTTTCCGTTTTTCAAGCAACAACGGGAAGTGGGATGACAGCAGGCAACTCGGGGGCATGGCGTAACTTACCAGTCCTGCGGCCCCGTTATACTCCTCGCGCAGTTCGCCGAGGAAGGTCTCTGTTTGGGTGCAGTGCTCTTCAATATATTTTTTCAGCCGCCTGCCTGTGTTGGTCAGTGTTACATGTTTTGCAATCCGTTTAAACAAAGGCAGCCCGACCTGTTCCTCCAGTCTTGCGATGTGCTGGCTGATGCCGGACTGGGTCATAAAGGTTCTTTTCGCAGCCGATGTGAAATTCTCCGTCTCGGCCGCAGCCATGAAGGCCCTGAAAAGCCTGTTGTCCAGAAATTGCTGCTGTCTCTGCTTCAGCATGATGAGAGTTCCATTCAGTGAAGTGGTATCGCTTAAGACGCCAAGGGTGTCGATTCCAATCATTTCGGAAGACCGTTGCCGGTGGCGACCAGTATCAGGAGCAAGGGTGATTGCGGTGTTTCCCATCATCTGGGTATTGAGGGGGGTATAAACCGTTCTTAGATAAGTTGCAAGGGCGATTACGCCGGCAGATGATAACAGGGTGAGTAGTCCCCTTGCAGTCTCATTCGGTTCTGGTCCGCGAACGATATCAATAAATGGTCCATCGCAGTGACGATATCCCGCTCTCCATGGATTTCGAAGGGACCGTGTTTCTCCACTGCGTGAATGCCGTCCTCTTTGACATTCCCGGCAACAATGCCGGAGAAGGCGCGCCGCAGGTTCGCGGCCATGACATAGGGCGCTTGGCGGTGGTCCAGCTTTAATGCCGCCATGGCCTTGTGGGTGGGCTTGAAAGGCTGCTGCAGGTCATTCTCGATCTTTAGCCGCCAATTGTAATAGAAGGCGTCATTACCCTCGGTGCGAATCGCCTTGACGCTATCCATGGCATCCCGCATGTTCATCGCCACCTCTGCGGGGTCGTCGATGATCACACGGTAGTGTTGCTGCGCCTCCATGCCCAGGGTCGAGCCGATGAACCGGTTGATGCTGTCGAAATAGTCAGCGCACTTTTCAGGTCCGGTCAGCATCAGTGGGAAGGCATGACCGGCATTCTCCGGATGCATGAGGATGCCGAGAAGATAAAGCAGTTCTTCCATGGTGCCGGCGCCGCCGGGAAAGATCACTACGCCGTGACCCGTGCGTACGAACGCCTCCAAGCGCTTCTCGATATCGGGCATGATGACCAGTTCATTGACGATCGGGTTGGGTGGTTCGGAGGCGATGATGCCCGGCTCGGTGATGCCCAGGTATCGGCCGTTGCCGATACGTTGTTTGGCGTGCCCGATGGCAGCGCCCTTCATGGGGCCTTTCATGGCGCCGGGTCCGCAGCCGGTACAGACGTTCAACCCGCGCAATCCCAGTTCATAGCCTACTTCTTTGGCGTAGTCGTACTCCGTTCTGCCGATGGAGTGCCCACCCCAGCAGACCACCAGGTTCGGGTCCAGGCCGGTATGCAGGACACGCGCATTGCGCAGGATGTGAAACACCGCAGAGGTGATGTGGCTGGAGTCGTTCAGGTCAAAGTTGGGATCAAGATGGATTTCGTTATGCACGTAGATGATATCCCGGAGCACGGTGAAGAGGTGTTCCTGGATACCGCGAATCATCTTGCCGTCGACAAAGGCGCTGCCCGGCGCATTCTCCAAGCGCAGTTTAATGCCCCGGTTGGTCTGCATCAGGTGGATGCCGAAATCACGATAGGTCTCGAAGATCTCACGGGCATTGTCGGTATTGCTGCCGCAATTGAGTACCGCCAGGGCGCAGCGGCGGAACAGGCCGTACAGTCCGCGCGCACTGGTGTCCAGCAGGGCGTTGACCTCAAGCTGCGACAGCACTTCAAGACTACCCCCCGGCCTCACGGACGCACTGAGTTTGGCTGGGATACTGTTCAACTTAGTACTGCTCGATGAAATAGGTTTGGATCACGCACTGATAGGGCGTCCATGCCTGTCCTGCTCCTATCCTTTGGGCAGGAGATCCTCGATGATGGCGCGCTCTTCCCGCAGCTCTTTCTCGGATGCCTTGAGACGGGAGATGCTCAACTCATCCAGCTCCAGGCCTTTGACGATCTCATATTCACCATCCTTGCAGGTTACCGGATAGGAGAACACAACCCCCTCTTCGATACCGTAACCGCCATCGGAAGGAACCGCCATGCTGATCCAGTCTCCGTCCCGTGTGCCGAGCGCCCAGTCGTGGACGTGGTCGACCACGGCATCGGCGGCCGAGGCGGCCGATGAGAGGCCTCGCGCATTGATGATTTCGGCGCCGCGGCGTTGGATTCTGGGGATGAAGTGGTCGATGGCCCAGTCGCGGGAGACCAGGTCGAAAACCGAAAAACCATTGACCGTACAGTTGTCGATATGCGGGTACTGGGTCATGGAGTGGTTGCCCCAGATCGTCATCCGGTTGATATCGGCGACCAGTGAGTTGGTCTTGTTCGCCAACTGCCCCAGGGCGCGGTTGTGATCCAGCCGGGTCATGGCGGTAAACTGATTGCGCTCCAGATCGGGAGCGTTGGCGGAGGCGATCAGGGCATTGGTGTTGGCGGGGTTGCCGACCACCAGAACGCGCACATACTCGGAGGCATAGCGATTGATCGACTTTCCCTGGGCGGAGAAGATCTTAGCGTTCTCGGTGATCAGATCCTTGCGTTCCATCCCTTTGCTGCGGGGTTTGGCGCCTATCAGAATGGCGTAATCCGTATCGCGAAAGCCGATGGCGGGGTCGTCCGTCAACACGATGTCGTGCAGCAGGGGAAAGGCGCAGTCCTCCAACTCCATACCGACGCCGCTGAGTGACGACATGGACTGAGGAATTTCCAACAGTCTCAGAATCACGGGCTGTTTCTGGCCGAACATGGCGCCGGATGCGACACGGAATACCAGCGCATAGCCGATATGTCCGGCGGCGCCGGTAATGGTGACTTTTACAGCGGGCTTCATTTTGGATAGTCCTCTTCTTAGTATGCTCGTCGAAGTATAGTTATTTTTGTTCCGTCTGTAGAATCTCTTGAAGTGTTTTGGCGCGAATCGTCAGGGCGTGCAGCTCGCCACTGGCGATCTCCTCGTTGAACAAAGTTAGAATTGAACGCTGTCGTTGCAGGCTCTTCATCTCGTTGAAGGCGGGGGTCGTGACGTTGACCTCGAAGCTGCAGCTTTCGCCGGCCACGCTGATTTCCGCATCCGGGTAGATGCCTTTGATTCGATTGATCAGGTCTTGTTCATTCATTATTCATATCTCGCAAGCAATATCATCTCATGTTTCTGTTGACAAATCGGTTTCAGCCGATCAGTTACTAACTGCCTGTTCAGACCCATCCTCAATGATGTTGTTTGACAGCGCAAGTATCTTGGGGCAAGTTTTCCATACATTTCCTAACCCGAAAGAGAGCATGGATATTCACTATAAACCGATTCAGCAACGTATTGAGTGGTTAATCGATCACGCCGGCAGCTACTCGGCGATCTACAGTAGTTCAGACAGTTGGCTTGAGCGTACACGCTACCTTGCGAAACATCCAACCTCGATTGCGGTGCTTAAATGCATGGATGGCCGGATCAACATTCCGTTCGCTACCAATACCCCGCAGGGCATCATCCAGCCATTCCGCAATCTGGGGGGCATATTCGACCTGGGTTGGCCCCATCTCGGTGAGGTGTTGGCCGGCTATATTCAAAACGTCGTAACGGATGGCAGGCGGGTTATGGCGTTGATCACCTATCACTTCTCCAAGGGCGATCCACAACGTGGGTGCGCCGGGTTCAATTACGACACAGAAGCGGCAAAGGCGCATACCTACCGGATCAAGCGGCAGGTGGAAGAGGTGTTCGGCGTCGATCACAAGACCGTCTACCCCATTGTGTGCGGTTTTGAGACCGATGAGGATGCCCTGATCCTACACGGCACCACCGGCGAACAGTTGAACATGGCGGATATAGGCTCAAGCGATCGGGATATGCTTCCGCAGCGCCTGGAGGCGCTGCTCCCTGACATGTCAGGACAAATGCGTCAGGATCTATTGCCGTTGATAGCCGGCAATCTCGATCATATCGAGGAGGCGCGGCAGATGGAGCGTGAACTGGATATCGTCCATCGTGAATGGATGATCTGCATCGGTCGCGGTTTCGATTTTCTGCACATGCCCAATCAGGCCCTGATCATCGGTCCTTACAGTCCGAGCCTTGCCGATCCAATCCGGAAAGCGGCAGGGATTATCGAAAACAATATGCGTGCGGGACGCATCCCCGACGACGGTTTCCTGTTGCTGGCTTCGGTTTCCTACCAGGATGTGGGGGTGGATCGGGCAAGGGCTGAGGTCAAATCAAAGTTTCTCTGCGACTTCGCCGCCGATCAGATTCGTATAGCCTATCCTGAACTGGCGCGAAAGATGTTCGTGAAAACCGCTGTGCTGAACTGGCAGTCACGCGCCTTGGAGATGTTGCCTCATGAAGCCTGATATCATGTATTAGTATGAGACAGTGCACTAGCCCGGATGAAACATCCGGGCTAATTTGCCTATCAGTGGTTCAGTATCGGAATGGAGCGGTCAACTGCGGTTTTTAGGATCATACTACCCGCCCTGCGGGTGGCGGATTATTGCAGACGCGCCAGCCAAAGCATCGCAGTGGACCGGGTCAGATCGAGAACCAGGTCTGGAAACAGTCCGAACACCAGCACCAGCAGTGAGAAGATCGCCATGGTGAGGCGTTCCCGCGGACGCAGATCCTGCGCCTGGCGAACCTGGCCGTCAGTCATCGGCCCGTAAAAGCATTGCCGGTAGCTGTTGAGCAGGTAGGCGGCGCCGAGAATCATCCCGAACAATGCCGCCAAGCCCGCGCCTGTGTGGGTCTGCAAGGCGCTGATCAGGATCAGGAATTCGGCTGGAAATCCGCTGCTGCCCGGGATACCGAGGGACGCCAGGCCCAGGAACATAAAGAAGGCGGCCAACAGCGGCATGGTTTGGGCGGCGCCGCCGAGATGGATCAGGTCGGTGGATCCCAAACGATGATGCAGATAACCGGTAAGCAGAAAGAGACCACCGGCGATGACCACAAAATTGAGCAGTTGAAAGATCGCGCCTTGCAGTCCCTGCTGGTTGAACGAGGCGATACCGAGGACCACGAGCCCGACGTGGCTCATGGAAGCGTAGGCCAGCATGCGCCGCAGATTGGTCTGATTGAGCGCCGCCAGCGCACCGTAGATGATGCCGATCACACCCAGACCCGCCAGCAGCCAGTGCAGCTCCTGGGCCGCGGAGGGCGCAAACGGGACGGCGAAACGGATCAGGCCGTAGACGCCCAGCTTGAGTCCCACCAGCAGGGCGGCGACAGGCACCGGCCCTTCCAGGGCAACGATGGGCAACCAGGTATGGAGTGGGAAGAGGGGGGTCTTGACCGCGAAACCGACCAGCAGGAACAGGAATACCACCATCTCCAGCCCTGCCGGTAGCGGCGTGTCGAGCAGGGTTTGGTAATCGAAGGAGAGACCGGCGGGTGGTGTGGCGCCGATGATCTCAGCATGATTGAACGCAACAACGGCGATAGCCAGCAACAGCGGAATGCCCCCGGCCAGCATGAACAGGGTGTATTTGGTGGCCGCATAGCGCCGATGCGGGCCTATGCCCCATAGGCTGATCAGAAAATAGAGGGGCGCCAGGGTCAGTTCCCAGAACAGGAAAAAGGCCAGGGCGTCAATACTGATGAAGACGCCCAGGGTGGCGGTGGCAAACAGCAGCAACAGGCTGAAATAGACCCGTTGCAGGGTCTGTACACTGGTCCAGGAGGCCAGTGTCACGCCAATCATCAGTAGCAGGGTCAGCGGCAGGAATGCCACCGAGATGCCATCGACACCGAACCGGAAATGGGCATCCAGCGCCGGCATCCAGGGATAGTGTTCCACGAATTGAAACTCGGCGCTCTCTGGGTCGAGAAGGAACACCACGGCGATCGCAGGAAACAGCGCCAGTATCAGTGTGACCAGGGTTGTGAGCCGTGCCTTGAGGACCGGCAGCAGCCAGATCGCGCTGGCACCGATGAGCGGCAGCAAGAGGATGGAAGATAGCAGCGGCAGGTTGGAAATTGTTTCTGAATGAGCCATTTTTCCGGCTTCTCAACGGGCGGTGTAGAGGTCGCTCAGAGCAGAGAGCGGCTTGTCGATCAGCGTGAGCCAGGGCTCGATGTAGAATCCCGCGCTCAGCAACACAACGATCAGGGTACTGAGCAGCAGAATCTCCGTCTTCGAGACCGGGATGACCTGGAATGGTTGTCCGCCGCTGGGTCGCGGCGCCAGGAATGCGCGTTGGAAGGCCCATAGCAGAAAGCCTGCGGTCACCACGTTGCCCAGTGCCGAAGCAATGGTCACCAGTGCGCCGAATCGATGTATCGCGGACTCCAAAATCAAGTGCGCGGCGTCAAAACCCGGGGTGCCGGGCATGCCGATGATGGCGAGGCCGCCGATGAGGAAGGTAATGCCCAGGAAAGGCAGGGTGTCGAAAAGGCCGCCCAGGTTGTGCAACAGGGTGGTATGGGTGCGGCGATAGAGCAGGCCGGTGGTGAACAGCAGCGCTGCAAGCGCCAATCCAAAGGTTGCCGAAAGGATAACGCTGCCCATGAAGGCGGCATGTTCGAGACTGAAAATCCCCAGCACCAGAAGGCCGGTATGGGATATCACCGCATAAGCGAGCAGTCGGCGCAGATTATCCTGCATCATGGCGAGAAAGGCGGCGTAGAAGATCCCGCTCAGGGCGAATGCGGCGACATAGTTATGCCACTCGATGACGGCCGTCGGCAGTAACGGCAGGACGAAACGCAACAATCCGTAGATACCGATCTTGAGACCGAGCAGGAAGGTGGGCGCGACGGCCACATTGCCGTGTTCCGCGATCACCGGCAGCCAGCCGTGCAGCGGAAACAGCGGTGTGCGGATGGCCAGGCCGTAAAACAGCAGAAAGAAAGCGACCGAGCGGAGCGTCTCGGAGACGGGCGTTTGCGCAAGCATGATCAGGTCGAAGCTCCAGCGCCCGTCGTGACTGTCCGAATAGTTCCAGCCCATGAGTACTGTGCCCGCCACCAGGAGTAGGATACTTACACTCATGAATTGATAGAAGCGCCGCATGGCGAGGCCCTTTTCCGGCGAGTTCCCCCAACGCCACAACGGATAGCCGATCAAGCCCAATTGCATGGCGGACAACAGCACGAACCAGAGCAGATTGAGGGTGACGAATAGGCCCATCAGGCCGGCCTGCACCCCGAAGATGACCATATAGAAGCGGTTGAAGGGCTTCAGTTCGCGTACCGCGCCGTACAATGCGACCAACAGGGTCAGCAATCCCGTCAGCAGGATAAAGACAACCGATATGCCATCGACACCGGCGTGATAGGACAGCTCGGCCAGGATCGGGAACGACTCGGAAAATTGCATGCCGTTGAGTGTGGTGTCGTAATGTCGCCACAGATCGATGCTCACCAACAGCTCAAGGAGTGCGGCGATGATGCCGGCCGGCGCCAGCAGGCGGCTACGCCGTAGCGCCCATAAAAGAACGATTGAGGCGAGTGGAAGCAGTTGCAGTACGGTTAGAATCGGATAAGCGATTTGTGTTGACCAGTGGAACTCCTCGATGATCATTCCTCAGTCCTCACAGAATCACCACGAAGGTCGCCACGATCAGCACGATCAAATACCGCGGTTCGGTCAGTAACTGTTCGACCCGTTCAAGCAGGCCGCCGACCCGATGCAGATTTTTACGCAACCCCTCGCCTCCCCCGCGTAGCACCAAGTGCGATTCGAACCAGTAGAGCGCATTGGCCAGCCAGGTCATCGACTTGCCGGCGAGCCCGGTGCCGTGGCCGACGCTCCCCGTCTCCGTTGTTGCGGTATGTCGCTTGAGCGACTCCCACTGGGTCAGCGAAGAGACACTGCGGGTGTAGGCGGGGAGGCCGACCACACGGGTTACGACTTGCTCATCGAAATACTGTACATCGCGTGCGAGTGATACCGTGGGGCGCACCAGCAAGGCATCGGTCAGGGAATCGACCCAAAAACGCTGTAATGAAGCACGGTATAACCAACGCCGTCGGGTGAGCCAAGTCGGCGCCGGGCGGATGGTTTGTTCAACCTGGTGCATGAGCGCCGGCGAGGCGAGGAACTGAAAGGCCCGCCAGACGGCATGGAGGCCGAGATGCCAGGCCGCGATCGTGAACCAGCCGAGTCCGCACCAGAGAAACATCCATCCCACCTGGGTGGTGGTGGCGAACATCAACGAGCTTTTAACGTCGGATTGGGTCAGACCGGCCAGCCAGCCGTAGAGGACGGTCAATAGACCCAGGATGGCGATGGCGACCATCACCACAGGGGCCTGTTCGAGCAGCGGTCCGAGACGGATCAGCAACAGCACCCCGGCATGCACCATCAGTGCGCCGTAGAAGATAGCGGAGGAGGGGGTGGGCCCTTCGAGCGCGCGCGCGATCCAGGGCGAAAAGGGCAGTTGAGCCGATTTCGCCAACGCCGCAATGACGAAGCCGCCGGCGACCATCCCTGCGGCCAGGGTCTCGATATTACCTGCCTCGGCATGGATCTGCGGCCATTCGACGCCACCCAGCCAGAACATCGACAGGGCGATGCCAAGGATAAAGCCTGCATCTCCCACGCGGTTGGTGATGAAGGCCCTAACCGCATTTTTTGTGGCTGTCGGGCGATCGATGGCGTAGCCGATCAACAAATATGAAGTTGCTCCGGCGATCTCCCATCCGGCAAAGGCCAGCAATGCATTGCCTGCCATAACGATCAGCTCCATCGCCCCGGCGAACAGGCTCAGCAGCATGAAGATTCGCTGGAAGCCGCTCTCTCGATGCATATAGTTGACAGAGAATTTCAGCGTCAACAGGGCGATCAACGCCACAATCAGCAGTATCGCAAGTCCCATGGCGTCAAGGGTGAAACTGATCGGCATCGCATATTCGCCGCTACTGAACCAGTATCCCATGACTACCTGGCCGGGCGCTCCCTGCCACAGGGCTGTGACGGCCAAGGCCAAGGCCAGAAGAAAAGCGATAACGGCGGCCCCCAGTGCGACCCTCGAGGTCTGTTTTTCACCGCTTTCGCCACGATTGACATTCAAGAGGTAGCCGGCGCCGATCCAGACTGCGGCCAACCAGTGAACGACGGGAATCAACCAGGCGGTGTACTCAAACATGGGCGGATCCCTCCTCAGCGGTTTCGATCAGCGCCGGGGACATCGGACCCATCGAACCGAGGCACCAGTCGGCAGAGCGTTTAACCATCGGAAGCGGCTCGGCATCGGCTTGCCACGGCAGCCAACCCCGGTCCGGCATAAAGCGGTGTATTTCGCCGCTGTCCGGGTCGATGGCGGCGAGTTGTATCCAGCCGTTACCCACCAGCTCCTGAAGGGGTGGCTGTCTGCTATAGATCTGACTCAGGATATCCGTCTGCGCTTCAACCACGACCAGCAGACGCATCGCCTCATGGATCTCGATCATCTGCTGCGGCAGGCCGGTGCGCAAGTCGGAGGCGGCGCCTTCCATCACCCCGAGGAAGCCTGCCACATTGTGAGTGACCTTGGAGCCGCAACCATATTGCTCGTTATCCACGGTGGAGAAGTAATACTCCAGGCTGATCCCCGCACCGACGGCGCCGTTGGTCAGGAGATGCCGTTCAAGCACCTCCCCGCTGGGATCCTGCGACGGGTCGTATGAGATGAGGAAGGCCCGCCGGTCGAAAAACGCACCTCGACTGAGGGAGCGTCGGCCGATCAATGCGCAGGCATTGGTGGCGTGGCCGAGCTCGGGCCGCGCCTGGGAGAAATCGAGGGCGCGGCCGGCGACATGTTGAATGGCGCGTTTCGGACTCGGGCGCGACGGTGCGGAAGCGAAACGGCGGCAGCGCTCCTGGGCGTGCAGTCGGCAGGCTCGATCCAGTTCGGCCTGTAGTCTTTGCAGCGCCGGGCGTTGATCCGTCGGCATCGTTTCGAGGTCGTACCAGGCTATGTCATCGCGGCAAGTATCGTGCTCCGCCCCGATAAACCAGGTCTGCTGCGATATGACAATCCCGCGCTCGGCGAGAATCGCCCTGACCTCCCGGCGGTTGGCCATTGCCGCGACCAGACGTGCGTTAGGCCCGCTGAAGCGTCCGGCGCAAGCCCCGCAATTGTAGGCGGAGGCATGGGGATTGTTCTGGTTGCGCGAAGCGTGCCCGATGATGGCCACGATCGGGGCGAAGCCCGCATTCAGACCGATTGACCTCAGTAAGGTCTGCACCCGGTCCGCCTGCTCCGGATCGGTGAATCCAAGGCGGGGTGATTGTGCCGTGGCCTCACGGCTGTGATTGGGTGCAATATAGTCGATCTGCGTCGCAAGCGGTTTTTCGAAGGCCTGCCTGAGGTTGTGGAGCAGTCGGCCGGAAGTCCGCGGGGCGAGGATTTTGACCGTCAGTACAGCGAGTGTAACCGGTGCGGCGGCCACCGCCAGCAGTCCCGGCAGCACCAGTCCGCGACGAGTCGCCTGGAGAAAAAGCGCTCGGCCCCGTTGCAGCAAACGGTGGCGTTTTCGGTGCAGGCTTGCGTTGCCTTCATCTTCAGGGCGCGGCGCTTCGCGCACCTCATGAGCCGGAATCACCGGTACAGGCGCCACCGGCGCCAAGGGCGTCACATCCCTGTCGTCCAGGCCGCGCCAGTTGTGCGGGACATTGAAGTGGGCGGCGGCGCCGAGGGTCTCCACTTGCGGAAAGATCTCCTCAAGGTGTCGGCGCAGGCCCTCCTCTCGGTCGTCCATGCAGAACACCAACTGCGCCGTCGGCAGGGTGTCGCGGTTGGTCCAGGCGCCACGCCCCCGATTTTGCACCAGCGCCGTCAGGACCTCATCCCGATAGTGTTTTTCATAGGCGCACAGCCAGAGATAACCCATCCTGTCTGCATCGAGTCGCTCGAGGCAGTCGAAGATGACTTGGACCTGTTCGTAGGAGAGGGTGCGCAGTTCGGCGCCGCACCAGCCGAGTTGTTGGGTGATCTGAAACAGTGGCCAGGCCCCCTGGCAAAGGGTCGGCCGATCAGTCGTTTCAGCCATGCCGTTGCTCAGCCGCCAGGTCCAGATCAGTTGCGCCAGGTGTTGCCAGCGTGAGGCGACGGTATCCGTTGCATGCCCCGGTTCGGGGGCATGGACGGCGCGTTGGGCGCGGCTGGCCAGGTATTCAGGCAGGCGACTGTTAAACAGGGCGTCGCGCACCATGAATTCATCCGGTTGACGGCGAAAATACCAACGCAGCATATCCAGGCTGGACTCGATGCGGAAGTGGGTGGCGCACAGGTTGTGTGCATAGACCCGTTCCAGCACCAGACGCACCGCGAGATAATCGAGCATATCGACGCGCGCCGAGAGCGCTTGGTAGTGCGGATGGTTATGTCGCCACAGCACCATACCCGACCAGCCCGGCAGCTCCAGTGCGAGGTGTTGCAGATAGCCCACCCAGCGTTCGCGCGCCAGTCCCAACCGATGCATCTCACTGACGATGGTGTCGAGTGGGTCGTTATGCAGCAACTCCAGGTGCTGACGCCAACCCTTGATGCCTTGCAACTGCCAGTTCGGATCGTTGGTGACATTTTTGCGCCAATAGGCGTAAAAGCCCTCGTTGTCGAAGTCAGGACGCCAACTTGCGACGCCCTGGTCGAGGAAGTTGCCGAGTTCCCTTACCAGTTGCGGCCGGATGTCGTCCAGTAAGTCCTCTCCCGTCAGGCCACGCAACAGATCCCGTAACGTGTAATCGTCGCCGATGCGCGCGAGTAGGCCCGACAATCGTTCTTTTGCCGCTTGCTGCATGAGTTGGGTGGTGGTGTTGGACGCGCCGGTTTCTGTTTGCGCCTCATCCAGCAGGTCGAGCAGCATCGTTTCCGCCTGCTCCGGGGCCAGGTCGAGCAGTTCTTCAGGATGGGTCGGGTTGTGCTCAAGGTGCAATACCTCCAGGCAGGCTTGCCAGAGATCATTGACTGCGGCCGCTTCCGAAACGTGTCCACAGGCGCGTGCTTTGTCGAGCAGTTGTGTGCGGATCGTCTCCGGCAAATCGGAGCGGAGGGATTCCAGCACTTTGATCTCTTCGATTTGCCAGTTGAGCCGGCAACCTGAAACGGGCTGTAACGGCATGGTCAGCGCCGCAAGATAGATCTCCCGACGCCTGAGCGCGCCGGCCGCGGTTTCGGTCAGCACAGCCTCCGCCTCCAGCGCTGCATTTTCGTCGATACCGGCGACCAGGTCCGTGGTAGTGATGCGACCGAGACGATGCAACGCCTGGTACTTTTCCAGCGGCAGGTAGCCCCTCGCGCCGGTGAGACGGCGGGCGACGGCCAGGGCATCGGCAAACGGGAGGTGCTGATAACCATGCAGGGTGTTGTGATGGACGAAGTCCTTGATCGGTGCCTGACCGGGCAGGATAGGTTCGAGGTGGCGAATCGCGTCGCTGATCCGTTGCCGGATATCCCCACTGTCGGTGTGATGATCATTCATGGCT
>JAHXHR010000043.1:24634-28686 GCA_025656505.1 Candidatus Thiodiazotropha sp. (ex Epidulcina cf. delphinae)
GTCGAGAGCTGGGTTGCCGAGGCGTTCACCAGATTCAGCACCGGACTCGGCATAAAACCGAGGAGCAGGGTGGCGGCCGCCAGTGTGCCGGCCGCGAGCAGTTCGACGGGCCGCAGATCCTGCACATTCTGCATGCCCGGGCGAACCGGCCCGGTAAACAGTTGGCTGATGGTGCGGACCGCATAGGCAGCACTGAGAAGAACGCCGAGGGTAAGCAATGCGGCAACCCAGCCCCAGCGGGCAAAGCCGCCGATCAGGGTATTGAGTTCCGCGACGAATCCGGCAGTGCCCGGCAGGGAGACGGCAGCGATAAATGCAAGTGTGGTGAAAAAGGCGAACCTGGGCATGACCCGCACCAGCGAACTGTAGTGCATGACATCGCGGGTGCGGGTTCGTTCGTAGAGTAATCCGATCAGCAGGAACAGCGAGCCCGCGACCAGGCCGTGTGCGACCATCTGCATCAAAGCGCCATGCAATCCAGCCAGGTTGAGGGCGGCGATGCCGAGCAGAACCACCCCCATGTGGCTGATGGAAGAGTAGGCGATCATCGCCTTGAGATCGCTGTGCCGCCAGGCGAGCAGGCCGCCATAGATTAGGCTGACGAAGGCGAGCGTGGCGAGAAGATCCTGCAGGGCCGTCACCGCATCCGGTAACATGCCGGCGGCGCGGATCAGGCCGTAAGAACCCATCTTGAGCAAGATGCCGGATAACAGGATCGAGATCGGACTCGGGGCCTCGACATGGGCCAGGGGTAGCCAGCCATGGAGCGGGAAGATCGGCATTTTCACCCCGAAGCCGATGAGGAAGCCGAGGAAAATCAGAGTCTGGGTGTGCTGCGGTAAAGTTCGTCCGCTTTCCGCCATGGCAGCCATGGAGAAAGAGTGGCCGGGAACGGCATCGAACAGAACCAGCAGACTGATCAGCATGAACACCGAGCCGCCCATAGTGTAGAGCACGAAGTTGAGGGCGGCCCCATGCCGGTTTTTGCCCCCCCATCGGTCGATGAGAAAGAACAGGGGTATCAGGGTCAGTTCCCAAAATACATAGAAAAGGGACCAGTCCTGGGCCATGAACACCCCCAGCATCGCCGATTCCAGCAATAGGACCAGGACGTAGTAACCCTTGATGCGCTTATCGATACTGGCGGAAGCCAACAGGGCGACAAAGCTCAGCAGGGTGGCGAGCAGGACCATGGGGTAGGAGAAGCCGTCCAGGCCCAGCGTGAAGGAGGTGCCGAGCCGAGTATGCCACTCGGTCTGTTGCAGGAACTGCAGGCCGGGTTGGGTGTGATCAAACCGGCTCAGGTAGGCCCAGGCCAATACCAGCGTGGCGCCCGATGCAAGCAGGGCGGTTGTGCGTATTACCCGTCCGGCATCACGGGGCAGAAAGGCAATCGCCAATGCGCCCGCGAAAGGCGCCAGGAGCAGGTAACTTAGACTAGGCATGAAATCGTTGCGCCAACATCCGCTTCACTTCTTGCCGGCGTCGATAGGGGGATCGTAGCGGGCAGTTTTTCCTGTCATAGGAGTCGCCCAACTGGTTCCAGACGTGGTTCAGCGCCAATCCGATACGGGAGTAGAAGGTGGAATCGCCCATTTTATCTTTGAGGCCTGTTCGGCGTATGGTATCCATGAATTGCTTTTTCATGCGCGCAATGATAAGCGTGATCCCCTGCGCCTGGAGCCGCTCCCATAAGTGGTGCAGCACCTCTTCTCCGGTGGCGTCGATCTGATTGATGCCCTCACTGTCGAGAATAATGTATTTCAGTTCCGGATTGGCCGCCACCACACCGAGGATCTTGGTTTCGAAATAACCCGCGCTGGCGAAATAGAGCGAACCGTCGAAACGCACCACCGAGATGATGGGGCTGGTGGCCAGGTGGCGCACCTTGATGTCGCGCATGGTGCCGTCCTTATAGCGTGACAGTTGGACGAAACGCGGCCGCATGGTGCGCCATAGGAAGAGTCCCAGGGAGAGTAGTACGCCGATAATGATGCCTTTGTCGAGATGAGGTGCGAACGCCAACGTCAGAAAGAAGGTGATCACCGCCACGACGGCATCGTGGGGTTGCGCCTTCCAGGCATGGATGATGGGTTCGATCTTGATCAGATTGATCACCGCCATGATGATCACCGCAGCCAGGGTGGCTTGCGGCAGGTGGTACAAAAGCGGGGTCAGAAAAATCAACGTGATCGCCACCACCAAGCCGGTGACCACGGACGAGAAGCCGGTGACGGCCCCTGCATTGATATTGACTGCCGAGCGGGAGAAGGAGCCGGATACCGGATAGCCGGAGAACAGGCTCGCCACGACATTGGAGAGTCCCTGACCGATCAGTTCCTGATTGGCGTTCAGCCGCTGGCGGGTGCGAGCGGCCATCGCCTTGGCGATCGAGATCGCTTCCATGAAACCGATCAGTGAAATGGTGATCGCGACGGGGATCAACTGCCATATGGTTTTCAGGTCGAAGGCCGGGATCGACAGCGCAGGCAGTCCCTTCGGAATGTCGCCGACCACCTTACCGCCGGCTTCTCCGAAACCGGTAAGCCAGGCGAGCAGGGTGGTGATGACGACCGCGATCAGGACACCGGGGAAATTCGGCGCGTAGCGGCGTATGCCCCACATGATGGCGAATGCCAGGGCTGCCATGCCGAGGGTGGTCCCGTGGGTATTGTCGACGGCGGCCAGCATGGTGTTCCACACCGTCTCATAGTGGTGCGCCTCCCTCGCTACGGAGACGCCGAATACCTTACCCAACTGCGAAGTGGCGATGATCAAGGCGCCCGCATTGGTAAAGCCCACTACCACCGGATGAGAGAGAAAGTCCACCAGTACGCCGAGTTTGAACAGGCCGAGGAACAGTTGAAAGACGCCGACCATGAACGCCAGGAGAAGGGCATAGGCCAGGTAGGTGTCGGGGGAGGTGGCGAGCGGCTCCAACGCCGCCGCCGTCATCAGCGACACCACCGCCACCGGGCCGGTCGCCAATTGCCGCGAGGAGCCGAAAAAGGCGGCGATCATCGGCGGCAGGAAAGAGGCGTACAGGCCGTAGTAGACCGGTAGCCCGGCGAGTTGGGCATAGGCCATGGATTGGGGCACCAGCACCAGGGCAACCGTGATGCCGGCTAGGATATCCGCCCGCACCGTGTCTTTGTTCTTTAACTCGCCGAGCCAATCCATGAACGGGATAAAGGCCCGCTTCCAACCGGACATCAGACTCAGTACATGTTCCCACATAATCTTTCCCACCCACGGAGTTAGGTGCTTACCGGTTGCTCAGTACGACTATTGGCGCGATGAATCCTCTGGATTCCATCCTCCGATCCGTAAACGGCGCATTCCTACACCGCTTCTCCGATCTTCGTCGGGGTGGTGTGGCGTATGCGTTTCCAGACGGGTGCCGACCCATTCTATATTAAGGTTGGCTAATATTAAAGGGTATTCATAAGAAAGGGAAGTGGAAGTCTGCACGAACTTGGGCCATTACCGCTCATTGAGTAGAACGGCCAGGCGGCAAAATCAGCAAAAAACCTCGGGGAAACCCGGATAGACCCAAGGGAAACACCCGATTCCTCAATGAGCTACGTAACAGCAACCGTCGTATTCACCGCGCCTGGGTGCTCAAGGATGAGTTCGAGCACTTTTGGAATTACAGTTATCGCGGATCGGTGGAGAAATTTCTCAAAGGCTGGATGACGACCGTACTGAAAAGCTGTATCCCATCGTTGCGCAAGTTCGTAAATACGTTACGGAAACATCTCGATCATGTGCTTACTTTCATTGATAGAAGTCTGACGAATGCCGTTGGTGAAGGGCTTAATCGGGTTATTAAAATCGTCAAGAATAGAGCCTCTGGATATCGCGGCTTAGATAACTTCGCCGATATGATTTATCTGACGGTCGGTGACCTCGATATTCCTGCGCAGATTCCGAGCAATTTACGTACATTGTGAATGTCATCATAATTAATCTCAGGTAAACCCCCGGCTATGCCGGGGGGACTCGCGTGTGCCTGGCATGACGCACAGGCCGCCGTTCCAGGCGAAGCCTGG
>JAHXHR010000044.1:0-16846 GCA_025656505.1 Candidatus Thiodiazotropha sp. (ex Epidulcina cf. delphinae)
GCGGCTTGCCGCACCGTTTGACCCATAATAATGTTAGTTTACCGAGCTGTGCAGCTCCGCCGCCTGCAGGGTATTCTCCAACAGGGTGGCGATGGTCATCGGACCGACGCCACCGGGCACCGGAGTGATCCAACCCGCCCGCCGGCTGGCCTCCTCGAACGCCACATCGCCCACCAGCTTACCACTCTCAAGGCGGTTCATACCGACGTCGATGATGATCGCACCCTCTTTGATCCAGTCGCCGGTGACCAACTCCGGGCGTCCCACCGCTGCCACCAGGATATCCGCGTTGCGCGCCTTTTCCGCCAGATCCCTGGTGCGGCTGTGGCAGACCGTGATCGTGCATCGGGCGGCCAGTAGCTCTAACGCCATCGGGCGCCCGACGATGTTGGACTGGCCGATGATGACCGCATCCAGTCCCTCCAGCTTCTGCCCCGTCCGCTCCAGCATGGTCATCACCCCGCGGGGGGTGCAGGGGCGGAGCAGGGGCAGGCGCAGCACCAATCGACCGACGTTGTAAGGGTGAAATCCGTCCACGTCCTTGGTCGGCAGGATACGTTCGATGACCGCCTCCTCATCGATCTGCCCAGGCAGAGGCAGTTGTACCAGGATGCCGTCGATATCATCGTCGGCGTTCAAGCGGTCGATCAGCGCAAGCAGTTCCTCCTGCGGGGTGGATGCCGGCAGGTCGTAGGATTCAGAGTGGAAGCCCACCTCTTCGCAGGATCGCCGCTTGTTCCGCACATAGATCTGGGAGGCGGGATTTTCCCCCACCAGCACCACGGCCAGGCCGGGCCGGCGAAACCCTGCCTCGCCCCGGGCCTCGACCCTTGTCCTGACCTGTTCTCTGGTCTCGGCCGCGATGGCCCTGCCGTCTAAAATCTTTGCGCTCATCTGGGTTCCGGGGGGGGCTGCTGAAAATCAGGAGTCGCATGATACCTAAACATGCATGGACTGTCAGTGTGTCCGATCCTGTTGCCATTGACCTCCGTCGGTATCGACAGTATGATTCCCACCCTTCGCACACCCGGGGCGGTGGAGACATCCCCCCAGGAAAGTTTTCGGGGTATAGCGCAGTCTGGTAGCGCGCCTGCTTTGGGAGCAGGATGTCGGGAGTTCGAATCTCTCTACCCCGACCAGTTTTCTGCGCCCGTAGCTCATTTGGATAGAGCATCGGCCTTTAGGCGCACATTGCGATGAATGTGCAACCAGGAGCCTTTATGAGGAATAAAACTCATAAAGTGGATCGCACTGTATCGGGGAAACCTTAACAGGTCATGCTGATGGCAATCCCGAGGAAACCTTTGGTTTGATCCATCCAATGGTAAGTGGATAATCCGCCTGGCGCGAACCGTGCTAGACGATAATCCGATTTCCGAGGGGATCCGTAGAGACTATACGTGCGACACCTGAGATGGTGAAGAGATAGTCCAGACCACAAACCCTGGTTAGGGGCGTCGAAAGGCGTAGTTGGTAAGCTAAGCCGAGGGTAGCAGGTTCGAATCCTGCCGGGCGTGCCAATTCGGCAGGAAAGGCTCTGCAAAGCGCAGGGCGGTTGAAACGGTTAATGGTGGGCGTAGCTCAGTTGGTAGAGCTCCGGATTGTGATTCCGGCGGTCGTGGGTTCGAGACCCATCGTCCACCCCAATTCAATTCGCTGATTCCGACACACGCGGATGAAGCGATACAGCTTTCGGGCCATTAGCTCAGTTGGTAGAGCAGTGGACTCTTAATCCATTGGTCGTAGGTTCGAATCCTACATGGCCCACCAGTATCATCAAGGAGTTACGATATTTCGTGGCTCCTTTTTTATTGCCAAGGTACAATTTCGGTACATTGGGCATGGAGCACAGTACCGATGGCCACAATCGTAAAGACCCCATCCGGCACCTGAAAGGCCTTCATCCGGCGTAAGGGTTGGCCTACAACCCGGTATCCAGTATCCGCAGGCCCAGCGGTGGAGAGGGGAGGAACCGACGGCTTTCCTGGAGCGAAGCCAGGAGGATGCTGAAAGAGTGTGATGTAGACCTGATCTTCTCTGGAGAACCGGGCGGTGATGGCATCAGACACCCCTACAGGACCAATAAGGTCTGGCACCGAGGTGCTGAAACGCGCCGGGATCACCAATCTGAGGTTCCACGACCTACGCCATGAAGCGGTTTCCAGGTTAGTAGAAAAGGGGTTGAGTGACCAGGAAGTTGCTGCAATCAGCGGCCGTAAGTCTATGCAAATGTTGCGACGGTACAGCCATTTAAGAGCAGAGGATCTGGTTGAGAAACTGGGATAGTCGCTCGCATTTGAGGATGAACAAATATTCAGGGCAACATGCTGGCAATCAGGGTTTGGCAGAGGGCTACTGCGTTTTTTAGGTATAAGAAGGAATTGGTAGGTAATTCAGTGAATTACACGATCTTTAGGCCGGTTTATCGGGGGGCTTCGGTTTAGAAAGATCCTTTCAACCCTTCTAGTTTCTTGCGGAAAGCGTTAACGACCCGGCTGTTCTCGCTGGAGTTCGAGATCACGCTCGGCACCAGCACCACCACCAACTCGGTGCGCTTGCTGAATTTCGACGCCTGGCCGAACAGCCAGCCGATGATGGGTAACTCGCTGAGAAAAGGAAGTCCGGAACTGCCGTTGTTGTCCCTGTCTGTGATCAAACCACCCAGAATCAAGGCTTCACCGTTTTGTACCGCAACCGTACTGCTGATCTTGCGTGTTGAGATCGTTGGGGAGTTGACCGACGAGGCGGCTACAGTGGAGATATCGCTGACCTCCTGAGAGACCTCCATCGTCACCAAGCCGCCTGGATTGACCCTGGGCGTCACTTCAAGCAACACGCCGGTGTCCCTGTAACTGATATTGTTAATGATCGGCGCATTGTTGTCTGTCGTGGACTGCGACTGCCTGTCTACCACTGGCACCTCGTCGCCGACCTGAATGGATGCGGTTTCATTATCCAAAACCATCACGGAGGGTGAGGAGAGGACCCGGATCAGTGAGTCTTCGGCAAGCGCACTGAGCACAGATCTTACACCATTGACTGAACTAACTGCGAAGTTGAAACCGACTGGTAGCCCAAGATTCCCCAAAGGATTAGTGTTATTGCTATTAATTTTACTGCTGACCAGTGAACCTGTTCCCGTGTGGTTGCTGCCCACGCCCGCGCTAAACAACCATTGCAGTCCGTAAGTTAATTCATCTTCCAGAGCCACCTCGATAATGGTCGCTTCCACCATCACCTGCAACTGGCGCACATCCAGTTTTTCCAATGCATCGAGCATGCCGGCATATTGCGCGGGTGTGGCGATGATCACCAATGCGTTGTGTTTGACATCCGCCACCACCCGCACTTCGCTCTGGGATCCCCCCCCTGCCAGACCTGGCACACTTAGCCGCGTGGCCGTCGAGGATGAACTGCCCCCCCGATCCGTGCCGAAATCGCTGCTCTGGGTCTCCGGCCTTCTTCCCGGCGCTACCTTGGCCGGTTGGCTCTTGCCACTGGAACCCGCCGATGAGAAGAGCTGCTGCAGCAGGTCCGCCAGCTCTTCGGCATCGCCGTTCTGTACGCGATAGACAAACAGACGCTGACTGATGCCGGCCTCCTGATTGTCGATGCGATCCAGGCGGGGTATCCACTCGGCGATCGTATCCAGATAGTTCTTCTGGGGTGTAACGACCAACACCCCATTGGCCTCTTTTATGGGGACGATACGAAACATCCCTTGCAAAGGGCTGCTGTCAATGGCGCCGATGATCGTCTTTAATTCTTGGATGACGGTTGACACCTTCGCGTGCTTCAGCGGAAAGAATCCCACCGACAGTCCCTTGATCCAGTCCACATCAAACAGATAGACGGTGTCGAGCAGACTTTCCATCTCCCGCCCGGTACCCGCCAGCACCAGCAGGTTACGCGCAGCATCCACCCTGATAATACCGCCCTTGGGTGTCAACGGCCGCAGTATCTCTGCCATTTCACCTGCGGCAATGAACTGCAGCGGAACCACCTGCAGCGCATACCCGGCGGGCAAGGGGGTTCGCGCATTCGCCAATTGCGGCGTCTGGTGGCCTTGAATGACGGTGCTGATCGGTACGATGCGATACGCGCCGTCCACCAACACCATGGCGGCGCCGTTCATCTGCAGCAGGGTCTCCAGCGTGGGCAGCAGATCCTGTTGACTCAGGGGCTTGCCGGTCTGAATCGTCACCTTGCCCTTGACCCTGGGGTCGAGTATGTAACCCTCGTTGAGCAGTTCGCCAAGGATGGTCTGGATCACCTCGCGCAGATCGGCCTGCTCGAAATTGAGGGTGATGTCTCCTTTGACTGTTCCCTGGGATTTCGTTGCAGATTCTGGCTTTTCGCTCCTGGTGAACTTACCGGTGCCGTAGAAGAGTTCAGGCCGGTTGCCGTCCTTCGCGGGCGCCTGCCGCTCCTCTGGCTTGAACTCCACTCCGGGTATTGTCGGTTCCTGGGATGCCCGGCCGGGTATCAGGTGGCCCGGCGGAATCGAGTTTGGCGACGCCACGGCATCCTCGTCTTGGGACCGGCTGTTCCAGTTGGAGCAGCCGACCAGGGGGAGGAGCAGGAAGGCGGTCAGAATGTTCTTGTTCAGCATGCGGTTAAGGGTCGATAGGATCTGGGGTTTTCACAACACAACACCCCAGGCGGGAGGGCCGGAGCAGGCAATCAGGCATTCTAGCCGAGTTTAAGGCTCAAGACCTCATCGATATGAAGGGATCAGGCAGGGAGGTCAAAACTGAACCCTCGCTGAGATCATAAGACCAAAAGAAACGCTCGCAAAGATTGCAAAGGATCCTTAGGCAATGTTTTCTTGGCGTACTTGGCGAGAGACATTTTGCATCCCCGGTCAGTTGGGGAAAACAAAGATTCAAGGCGTAGGGTGCGGCCCAGCCGCACCCTGTTAAAACAGGATGGCAGAGTACAGGTGCTGAAAAGAGAGAGGCAGTTCTGGGAGCTTCATCATATTTCCCGCTCTGCGGATAGTAGATGACATATGATCAACGCGACAGCCCCAGCTCAACCTGCTCTCGAGTACTGCTTCCCAGCAGCTTTTCGATCAGCTCCAACGCAAAATCCATCGCCGTTCCGGGACCACGGGAGGTGATCACCCGGCCATCACTGATCACCCGTTCGAGTTGCACGTCGACCTGGGGCAGGTCCATGTTGTCCAAAACGCCCGGATAACCGGTCGCCCTGCGGCCGTTCAATAGACCGGCGCCGGCCAGCACCTTCGGTGCGGCACAGATCGCCGCGGTGTACTTTCCTTGGCGATGCAGGCGCTGCAGGATTTGATGAATACGCGGATCGGCATCGAGATAGTCCGCCCCCGGGAGGCCCCCCGGCAGGACGATCATGTCAAAATTCTCCTCCAGCACGGCATCGATTGTGGTATCGGGCAGCAGGGTGACACCCCGTGATGCCTTGACCGGTGCTGTGTCCAAGCCGGCCGTAACCACCTCGATACCGGCCCTGGTCAATAGATCGGTGATGGTGACAGCTTCGAGTTCTTCACACCCTTGAGCTAGGGGGACGAGGACGCGCGCCATAGTGGTCTCCCGGCATTGATAAGTGCTGAAACGGGCACCAGTTCGATGCCCTGTTCCTTGAGTTTAGGTAATTCTTCCTGAAGTACAGCCAGCGTTTGGGGATAGGGATGCCCGATCCCGATGGCGCTCCCTTTCTCCCGCGCCGTCTCCAACAGCTTGTGCAGTTGCGCCCTGACCTCGGATTCCCTGGGAATATTGTCGAGAAATACATTACGGCGTGAACTGGCGATAAGGTTCGAACCGGCGACACGCTCCGCCACCGTGGCATCGGTGGTGCGGCTGTCGACGAAATAGAGCCCGGCCTCGCGCAATGCGCTCATCAACCAGCGCATTGCCGTGGGATCCCGCGTCAACAGACTGCCCATGTGATTGTTCACCCCGGCCAGATGCGGGATAGAGGCGATATCCCGTTGCAGGGTATGCAGAAACCGAACCTTCGACATATCCAGGGTGAGGCCCCCCCTGCCGAGGGCGTTTCCATTGTCGGACTCCATCGGCAGATGCAGCATAACCTCTTTTTTCAACTGGTGGGCCTTGCCGGCCTGTTGCCGGGAAAAGGGGGTCTGGGGCAGGAACGCATAGGTTACCGGACCCGGCAAAGCGAGGGCGTGCTCCCCGGCAATCCGCCGGTCACCCATGTCATCGATGATCAGGGCGATCTTCACCGCATCCTGCCTCGACGCGCCAGGCCCCGCCGCCAGGAGGATTACGGGTATCCCGGTGATGATCAGCCGGCAGAGCATCAAGCCACATTTAATCATCGAGAATCACATATGGGTCTGATGAATTTTGACATGACCCGGGATGGAAGCGGACTTTCCGCAACCCAACCCTTAACCGGCCGCCTTATTGTCGCGCAGGATGGCCAAACCCTTCAGCAGATTGAGTGCTTCACCCAATTGATAGTCCTTGTCGTTCGGTGATTCACTTGCTTTGTCTGGTGTCTTATCCGCCGAGCCGTCATCCACGATGCCGTGCCCGTTCGGCAAATGGCCTGAGAGATTGGATTCCTTGATCGGTTTGACTTTGCTCTTTTCCACTTTCGATAGCGTCACATCTTCCAACTCGATATCGGGTTTGATGCCTTCAGCCTGAATCGAATGCCCGGATGGCGTGTAATACCTGGCGGTGGTGAGTTTCACCGCTGCCGTATTGGTGATCGGAATGATAGTCTGCACCGACCCCTTGCCGAAGGTGCGACTGCCCATGATGACGGCGCGATTGTGGTCCTGCAGCGCCCCGGCCACGATTTCAGAGGCGGATGCCGACCCTTCGTTGACCAATACCACAATCGGCGCGCCATCGAGCACATCATCCGGTGCGGCCTCGAAGCGCAGTTGTGAATCATGCTCTCTACCCTCGGTATAGACGATCAGCCCGGATTCCAAAAAGGCGTCACTGACCGAGACAGCGGCATTCAACACCCCGCCCGGATTGTTGCGCAGATCCAGCACCATCCCCTGAATCTCACCATCCGCCTCGCCCTGTAGGCGTTTCAGGGATTTCAGCATATCGTTGGTGGTGTTCGCCTGAAACTGCGAAATCCGCAAATAGGCGAATCGCTGATCCAGCAGACGGCTCTTGACGCTCGCCACGCGGATGATGTCTCGTGTCACGGTCAGTTTTATCGGTTTCCCTCCCCCTTTCCGGATGATGGTGATATCGATGGAAGTGCCCGGCTTGCCGCGCATCAGGGCGACGGCCTCATTCAGGCTGAGTCCTTTCACCGGGGTATCATCCAGGCGTACGATCAGGTCGCCGCTTTGCACCCCGGCGCGTTGTGCCGGCGTGTCGTCGATAGGCGAGATCACCTTCACGAATCCGTCCTCCATCCCCACTTCGATTCCCAGGCCGCCGAACTCGCCCTTGGTGCCGACCTGAAGATCCTTGTAGTCCTTCGAATCCAGATAGTTCGAGTGGGGATCGAGGCCGGAAACCATGCCGCGGATAGCGTTTTCCAGCAACACGGTGTCCTCGACGGGCTCCACGTAATTGGCCTTGATGCGGCCGAAGATATCGGCGAATGCGCGCAACTGCTGTAAGGGCAGGGTTTCTGTCTCCTGTTGCGGTTGAGCATCAACGGGGAGTGGCGACAGAACACCGATCACTAATATCAGGCCCAGGCCGTATCGCGGTATCCGCATGACTGCTTGTATCATCAGTTTTTCCTGCTAACGTGCAGCCAACGAATAGACTGGCCGGCTGTTTGTAAATAATTCGAAGACGGAACGAACATTGCCGCCTTGAGATTTGTGAGTGACTGGATAAAAAGATAGTTCCCTTTGCCTCTCTTGGCGTCCCAGATCGGCAATTACCCTACCTTTTATTCCTTGACACCAGTGGGCCGGGTTTTTCGGCTGTCCGTTGTGCCTAATGCCGAAATAGACTCCTGAGCTGGTTCGCCCGCCACTGCTCCCCACCTGCGCCACGACCTCACCGGGCTCTACCCACTCCCCGGTCTCCTTGAACAGACTCTGGTTATGGCCGTACAGGCTCATATAACCGTCCCCGTGATCGATGATCAGCAATAGACCGAATCCACGCAACCAATCGGCAAAGGCCACTCTACCATGGTGAATGGCGCGAACCTCCCGACCTTCCGGTGCGGCGATCAAGACCCCATCCCATTTGAGCTTGCCTACTTTACGCGCCGAACCGAAACGCGCCGCCAATTTACCTCGAGACGGCCATTTGAGCTTGCCCTTGCGCGAATTGAAAGAGACATGGGTGGTCTGATCGAGTGGGATATCGGATAGCGCCTGTTGAATATCGGTCAGTAAAGACCGCAGCCGTTTTTCATCCGACTTGAGACTCTCCAGCTCCTCGCCCTTGTCCTTCAGGCGACTGTTGAGGCCGGCGATAATCTCCTTACGACCAAACTGCGCGGCCTCAAGCTGCCGTTGTTGGTTACGGTTTTTTGCCAGGAGCTGTTGTAGCCGCTGCTCCTCGCCGGCGATAGCCCGCTCGATTTTTGTCAGCTTCCGTAAACTCTGTGTTATCTGTTCCATCCGCTCGACACGCGCCGAGTTAAAGTAATCGTAATACACCATGACACGGCTGATTACTGCGGGATCTTGTTGATTGAGCAGGATTTTCAGCTTTTCCTGCCGCCCCATGGCGTAGGAGGCGCGAATCTGCCGTTCCAGGGATGAGCGGTGCTGATCCAAGCGTAACCGGGCATCCGCCCGCTGCCCCTCCAGCTCGGCCAAGCGGCGTTTCTGCCGCTTCAGGCTCTGTTCCGTTACCCGGATACGCCGTGCATGGGCGCCGATCCGCTCTTCGGTTTGTTGCAGCGCTTTGCTCTGATCTTCCCGCTCTCCTTCGGTCGAACGCAGTTGGTCTTGCAGGGAGTGGATGCGGTTCTTGACCTGTTCCAGTTTGGCCCTGGCCTCCTGCTCCGACTCTCCGGCATCAGCTTGGGAAAGCAGAGCCATTCCACACAAGGTCAGACGGAGGATCGGCAGACCCTTCAGCGGTGGCATGAATCAAGCCCCATCCACAAACTCGATCAGCGCGTTGCCCTGCATCTCATCCGGTTGGGCCAATCCCATGATTTTAAGCAGCGTCGGCGAAATGTCGCATAAGGCTCCGCCTTCCACCAGCCGCCCATTTTTCCGTCCCACATAGATAAGAGGCACAGGATTAGTGGTATGGGCGGTATGCGGTTGATGGTTGATACGGTCCTCCATCTGTTCAGCATTGCCGTGATCGGCGGTCACCAGCATCTCTCCGTCCGCCAGGTGCAGGGCCTGGACCACCCGGCCCAGGCAGTGATCCAGGGTTTCGATAGCACGTTTGGCGGCATCCAGCTTCCCGGTATGCCCCACCATATCGCTATTAGCGAAATTGCAGACAATCACATCGTGCTTCTCTCCCTCGATCGCCTCCACCAAATGATCGGTCACCTCTTCGGCGCTCATCTCCGGCTTGAGATCGTAAGTCGCCACCTGGGGCGATGGCACCAGTATGCGCTCCTCCCCTTCGAACGGGCGCTCACGTCCGCCGTTGAAAAAGAAGGTCACATGGGCGTATTTCTCCGTCTCGGCAAGACGCAACTGCCGCAGCCCCTGCTTTGCGATATATTCACCGAACACGTTGCGCAACTTTTCCGGGGGAAATGCAACGGGGATATCGAACCGTTTGTGATAGCGGGTGAGACTGACGAATGCCCCCAGGTTGGGCAGACGTTTTCGCCGGAACCCATCGAAGCCTTCTTCGACGAAGGCGCTGGTCAGTTGCCGCGCGCGGTCGGCGCGGTAGTTGAGAAACAGCACCACATCCCCGTCTTCGATGGTAACCGGACGCTCACCCGCCGGCGTTACACAGGTGGCGCTGACGAACTCGTCGGTTTCACCACGATCATAGGCGGCATGCAGGCCCTGAACGGCGCTTTCCGCCCGGTGTTTACCGTCACCGCTCACCAGTAAATCGTAGGCCTGCTCGTTACGTTCCCAGCGGTGGTCCCTATCCATGGCGTAGTAACGGCCGATAAGACTGACGATTCGTCCTTTCCCCAGCGACGAAAACACCTCGTTCAGGGCATGAATCGAAGCCTCCGCACTCTTTGGCGGTGTATCCCTGCCATCCAGGAAGGCATGGAAATAGACACGCTCGGCGCCACGTTCGACGGCCAGTTTTATCATCGCATGAATATGTTTTTCATGACTATGCACCCCCCCGGGGGAGAGCAGCCCCATGAGATGCACCGCTTTGTGATTCCCGGCAGCTTTATCGACCGCCTCCGTGAGCGTTTCGTTGGTGAAAAACGAGCCCGTGCGGATCGACCGGTTCACCCGGGTGAACTCCTGATAGACCACCCTGCCGGCCCCTAAATTGAGATGGCCGACTTCGGAATTTCCCATCTGCCCGCCCGGCAGGCCCACCGCCGCCCCGGAGGTATAGACTAAGGTATGCGGATGCTCCCGCCACAAGCGATCCCAAACCGGGGTGCGGGCATCTGCGATGGCATTGACTTCCGTGTCTTCACTATAACCCCAGCCGTCCAGGATGATCAGGACAACCGGTTTGGGTCTTTCTGTCATTATTTGGTCTCTTTACTATTAACCCGGCGACCTAAGGCCTGCGGCAAGAAATAAACGTCCAATCTTGTTTGCCCTTTTTCCTGGCTTCGTTGTTGCAGTAAGCGTTACATATTCCAATATGCGCCGCTTGACAAGGGCCTGTCATTGCCTGCGCGCCGCGCCGCGCCTTGTCTTGGACCTTGGCGTGCCTCTGATATCACGCATTAGTATGAGACAGTACACTAGGGGGCGTTCTCAATCATCGTTCGCGGCGTGATTCCAGCCCTTTTCCGCGCCGGCGGCGTTGCGATTCGTTGCAATAGAATGACTATTACGCCTCATCGCGCCTTGCCGGCACGAAAAATGACTCAGTATCACGCTCACTCAGCTAATTGAGAACGCCCCCTAGAATCCAGGACAAATTGCGGCGTAATATTGGACATTTATCTCTTGCCGCAAGCCTAATATGTCGCATTCAGCCGATGTGTGCCTGCCTACAACAAGGCATCAAAACGCCACTGTAGCACTTCTACAGTCAGTTTTGATAACGCAGTCTGCAGGCAGGCACACATCGGCCAGTCTTTTATTAAATCAATCTGTTAGGGGGCTTCAAGGTGGAAAAAGGTGATCTGGATCAATCGTTCCTTAAATCACCAAACCCCGCATCAGGCCAGACCGGCGAATAGATATACCACACCTGGAAAAACCCGGATAAATAAAAATTTCTCATCGCCGTATAAAGCAGCGTATTATTGTATTAGTTACTAATAAAAGGCTGGTTGTCCATGGAACATAAATCAGATAAGAGCACCCAACCCATGAACCTTGGCGAAACCGAGGGGATAGGCAATCTCTTTGCAAACGATGAAGATGTGGATCGTGCCTCCCGATCTCTCAAGGCCATGTCTCACCCGCTACGCCTGAAGATCCTCTGCACACTGGGGGCGCAGGAAGTGAGCGTTCAAGACATCGTTGAGCAGGTCGGCACTTCACAGAGCAATATCTCCCAACATTTGGCGATCCTGCGCGACAAGGGGATACTGGTATCCCGCAAGGACGCCAACCGGGTCTATTATCGTGTCAGCGATTTTCGCACCTTGAAGCTGATCGGCATGATGCGTGAAGTCTTTTGCACTCACGCCTGAGCGAAACGGGCTGACAGCCAGCGCCGATGCCGTCCGCCGGACCATAAATCGCACCGTTGTCAGGATAAACAGGCTTTCAGCCCTTAACTCGGATGTTTCACCCGGGAACGTGATGATCGTGCCGAGATCTGTGCGAGGGCGCGTTCAGCATTGCCGGGCAACACTTTGCACTTTGCTAATATTCTAAGTATTACATTTTAAATCAAAAGGTTAATTCACCATATCAGCGGCCGGGTGAAATATCCGGGTTAACCATCCCGGCCTCCTGTTATAAACTCTCCCCCCCTGCGAACAATCAGATGCACAAGAGGCGCCGAATGCAACAACTCATCGAATTCACGATGAACAACTGGATACTGGTCCTGGCCTTTGCCCTGGTGGCCGTAGCGTTGATCTACAATCTGCTGCAAATCGACAAAGATTCAGTCGATCCTTCCGCCGCCACCGTTCTGATCAACCATCAGAATGCCGTGATTGTGGATATTCGGCCAACAGCCGATTTCCATAAGGGACATATCATCAATGCCCTCAACATCCCCAGTAACGGTTTTGCCAACCAAATGGGCATTCTCGACAAACATAAAGATAAACCCATCATAGTCAGTTGCCGATCCGGCGCCCAATCCTCCGGCGCCTGCCGGCAACTGAAAAAGGCCGGATTCGACCAGGCCTTTAATCTGAAAGGCGGTATACTTGCCTGGCAAAACGCCAATCTACCCATCACCCGGAAAAAAAAATAGCTTCATCGCTATAGGAAACAACCATGACCGACAAACAAGACGAGCCGAACCGCGAATTTGCCGTCCAGCGCATCTATACCAAGGATATATCCTTTGAAACCCCCAATTCACCGGCGGTATTTCAACAAGAGTGGAAACCGGAAACCGGCGTCAATCTCAACACCGAGGTGAGCAAGCTGGCGGACAAAGTGTTCGAAGTCACGCTAACCGTCACCGTCACCACCAAAATGGGCGAGCAGACCGCCTATCTTGCCGAAGTCAAACAGTCGGGTATCTTTGCCGTGGACGGGTTTTCGGAACAGGAGATGGGGCCGTTGCTCGGGGCCTACTGCCCAAACCAGCTATTCCCTTATGTAAGGGAGGTCATCTCCGACCTCATCATGAAAGGCAGTTTTCCGCAAATGACCCTGCAACCGGTTAATTTCGACATGCTGTATGCCCAGCATCAGCAGGAGTTAGCTCAAAAGGCCCAGGCTGAAGCCCAGGCTGAACCTCAGCACTAGTGGATCGCTCGGCGGATAAGCCCATCGCGGTTCTCGGGGCGGGCTCCTGGGGGACCGCTCTGGCCATTCTGCTGAGCGGCAACGGTTACCCTGTGCGGCTTTGGGGGCATCTCCGGGAGGAGATCCAGGCGCTTGCGCAGGCCAGGGAAAACAAGCAATTCCTGCCCGGCATCCCATTTCCCGATTCGCTTCAACCCGAGCCCGATCTCCGGCAGGCCCTCTCGGGCGCATCGGAAATACTCATCGCTGTCCCCAGCCATGCTTTTCGGCATGTCGCTGCAACCGTCGCGCCAGGTTTACAGGGTGAGCCCGGCATCGTCTGGGCCACTAAAGGCTTCGAGCCCGGCACTCGGCGTCTGCTCTCCGAGGTGGCTGCGGAGCAACTGCCCGGCCGCGATCTGGCAGTGATTTCGGGTCCGACATTTGCCGGCGAAGTCGCCCGTGGCTTGCCGACGGCGGTCACCGTCGCCGGTTCGACCCGGCAGCACGCCGAGGGTGTGGCAAACCTCCTCCATACACCCTGGTTTCGCGCCTACACCAGCGACGATCTGGTGGGCGTGCAGGTGGGGGGCGCCTGCAAGAATGTACTTGCCATCGCCGCCGGTATTGCCGACGGCCTGGGGTTCGGCGCGAATACCCGTGCAGCGCTGATCACCCGTGGACTGACGGAAATCATGCGCCTGGGACTGAATCTCGGTGGCAAGGCGGAGACTTTCATGGGTCTTGCCGGTCTTGGCGACCTGGTGCTCACTTGCACCGACAATCAATCCCGCAACCGCCGCATGGGTCTTGCCCTGGCGGAAGGCATCTCTCTCGATGCGGCCCGCGAACGCATAGGTCAGGAGGTTGAGGGGTTAAATACCGCCCGAGAAGTCTACAGGCTGGCGCGGAGACAGGGCGTGGAGATGCCTATATCCGAGCAAGTGTATCGTGTTCTCTATGACGGGTTGGAGCCGAAAGCGGCGGTTCACAACCTATTGGAGAGAAGTCAGAAGGCGGAAGCGCCATTCACCGCCCCCCCATAAATCCCATCTGCCTCCACGCCTCGTAGAGGATCAGGGAGACCGCATTCGACAGGTTCAAACTGCGGCTTCTCGGCATCATAGGGATGCGTATCCGCTGATGCGAATCCACCTCCTTCAATACGGGTTGCGGCAAACCGCGGCTCTCCGGGCCGAACAGCAGGGCGTCCCCGGGTAGGAACGCCACTTCCGCATAGCTTCGTTCAGCTTTGGTGGTGCAAGCGTAGAGGTTATCCGGAGCCACCTTGTGCAGAAACCCCCCCAGTGAAGGATACTCCTCCACCTCCGCCCATTCGCGGTAGTCAAGTCCGGCGCGCCGCAACCGTTTGTCGTCAAGTTTGAATCCCAGGGGGTGAATCAAGTGCAATTTACTGCCACTATTGGCGCACAGGCGTATGATATTACCTGTATTTGGCGGGATCTCCGGTTCGTAGAGTACGATATGGAACATCCCTCACCCCCGGCAGGAGAGATTGATACTATTCATGAGCAGCGACAGCCCCCCAACCCTGCGTACCGAATTCTGCGGTATGTCGTTCAGTACCCCCATCGTACTCCTCTCCGGCTGCGTTGGTTTCGGCGAAGAGTACACAAGGGTCAATGGTTTTAGCAACCGGGATGCCGGAGCCGTCTGCCTCAAGGGCACCACCCTGGAGCCTCGCCTCGGCAACCGTCCCCATCGGGTCTACGAGACGCCGGACGGCATGCTGAATGCCATCGGCTTGCAAAATCCCGGTGTCGACCAGGTCATCAACGACATTATTCCCGACCTCGATTTCACCGAGACACGCTTCATCGCCAATGTGTCAGGCTCAACCGTGGAAGAGTACGCTGAAGTCACGCGACGTTTCGACGATTCTCCCATTGACGCCATCGAGATCAATATCTCCTGTCCTAACGTCAAGCAGGGCGGCGTTGCTTTCGGCAATGATCCGGCAATGTCCGCGCGCGTGGTAGCGGCATGCAGGGCAGCCACCCGTAAACCGTTGATTACCAAATTATCACCCAATCAGACCGATATCGCAGCCAATGCCAAGGGCTGTATCGAGGCCGGCAGCGATGCCTTTTCCGTGATCAACACCCTGATGGGCATGGCAGTGGATATTGACAGCCGCACCCCCGTCATCGGTAACAATCAGGGCGGGCTTTCCGGTCCGGCCATCAAACCCGTGGCGCTGCTCAAGGTCCACCAGGTCTTTCAGGTCTGTCGCCATCACAGTATTCCAATTATCGGTCAAGGCGGTATAAGATCGGCGGAGGATGCTCTCGAATTCATTATCGCCGGGGCCAGCGCGGTAGGGGTCGGCACCGCGCTGTTTTATGATCCTCTGATTTGCAAAACCGTCAATGCCGGCATATTGGACTATCTTGAGCAGCATCGGCTATCGTCTATCGGCCACTTAGTAGGGACACTCCGGACCAATCAACAGCTAGCCGCGAAATGCGCCGCCGGCTGAGAAAGGGAAAACGCAATCATGAGTGAGACTGTCGTACACCCAACACCCGAAATTCTAATCAGGTTTCATCCACTCAACCGACTGAGCGATATCCAGCTTGAGCTGCTCGGTCGCTCAATCCAGATCCACTCGGCCGGGCGTGGTCTTAAGATCCTTCAGCAGGGGGATACAACGACTTTCAGCCTCTATCTCATCAAGGGGAAGCTGCGGCTTCACTCTTCTGACGGAAGGATCACGGAAATCATCGACGGCTCGCCTCAAGCGCAAAACCCGATCGCCAATCTGATACCGAGGCGATATACCGTAGAAACGCTCATGCCAACTGAATATCTTATGATAGACAATGGCTTGCTCGATGGCTTGTTAAGCACTGAAGAGGGGATAACGGCGACGGAACTGGACGGCGACAGGCCACCTTACGATCGGGCCGTGGCGGAGAACCAGTTGACCGAAGCCCTGCTTGGCGATCTCAATAACGATAAACTGATGCTGCCGAGCCTCCCTGACGTCGCGGTCCGCGTCGGACGCGCAATGCGGGACGAAACCACCAATGCCCGCAAGTTAGCCAGTATCGTGCAGACCGATCCCGCCATCACGACCAAACTGATACGCGCCGCCAACAGTCCGCTGTATGCGGGCGTGACGGCCGTAGACTCCTGTGCTGCCGCCATCGTGAGACTGGGAGCGGACACCACCCACAAACTGGTGTTGACCTTTGCCTTGCGAGAACTGTTCAATACGCGCTCCAGCGTGCTGAAGGCGCATATGCGCAGTCTGTGGGAACACAGTGTCAAGGTCAGCGCAGTCTGCTACATCCTCGCCAAAGTCTCCGATGAGTTTAATCCGGAACACGCCCTGCTTGCCGGGTTGCTGCACGACATAGGCAATGTAGCGATTCTCAGTTATGCGGAGCGCTTCCCCGAGGTCGCCAATGACAACGAAAAGCTGGAGCAGGTCATGCAGGACATGCGCGGGCGCATCGGCAGCGTCATATTACGCAACTGGGGGTTTATCGAAGATCTGATCATGGTTACCAAGGAGGCGGAAAACTGGTTTCGGGAACATGAGGGTGAAGCGGACTACGCCGATCTGGTGATTGTCGCGCAGCTACACACCTATATCGGATCGCCCGAAATGATGCGGCTGCCGACACTGGACCAGATCCCGGCCCTGAACAGACTCGACCTTGGCGAACTGACACCGAAGCTCAGCCTCAAGATCGTGGATCGGGCGGATGAGATGATCACCCAAGCCAGGGCGATGTTGATGTGCTGAAGCGTCCGCCGGAGACACTATTAACCCGCCAACCTAATATGTCGCATTCAGGGCTTCAAGATGATATTGACGGGTTCTGCGCCACACGGTAGAGCGTCCATCTCATCATCCATTCAAAT
>JAHXHR010000044.1:16868-28451 GCA_025656505.1 Candidatus Thiodiazotropha sp. (ex Epidulcina cf. delphinae)
GGCCAGGGATGCAAAATTTCTCTCGCCAAGCTTGCTAAGTACACCAAGAAGACATTCTCTGAGGGTCCTTTGCAATCTTGGCGAGAATTTTTTTCCGCAAGCCTCACCCCAACATTGCCGCATAACCACGGGTATCCGGGTTGCTGTCGAGGACGATTTTCATGGCCATGGTGAGCGGTACTGAAAGAAACATACCGACAGGACCCAGTATCCAACCCCAAAAGACCAGCGATACGAAAACGACAAGCGGCGATAACCCCAGACCTTTGCCCATGAATCGGGGTTCGATGACATTACCCACCAGACTGTTCACCACCAGGTAACCGACCGCTGTCCACACTGCGGCCTGCGGACCGAACTGGATCAGCGCCAGCAGCACTGCGGGCACAGCCGCGATGATGGAGCCGATATTGGGCACATAGTTGAACAGGAAGGCCAACATTCCCCAGAGGATCGGATAGTCGACATCCAGCACCCATAGCCAGATCGCTATCAGCAGACCTGTCAGCAGGCTGGTGGAGGTCTTGATGATCATATACTGTTTGATGCCCGAGGTGATCGCCTCCACTCTTGCTATGGAGCGCTCAGGACTCTCCGCATGGGCCTTCAATTTGGCCTGGAAGGCGCCGGCCTCGAACAGCATGAAAATCACCGTAATCAGGATCAGCAAGGCCTGAGTCAAGACATTCCCGAGGCCGCTCATCAGCTTGCCGGCCATCGCCATCGCCTTCGCCGGATCAAAATAGGTGGATAAGGCCCGGTCGTCGAGTTCGACGCCGTGGCCGGTGAGCCAATTCACCAACTCGGTACTGTGCAGCTTGAGGCTCTGTTGGTATTTCGGCAGATTACCCGTGAAGTCATTCAACGATCCCCCGACCAACCAACCCATAATTAGTCCTATTACGCTAATCATGCCCACCACCAAGATCATCGCCAAGGCGCCGGGTACACCTTTCTGTTTCAGGAAAAACAGCGGCGGGGCGGCGATCACGGCGATAAACAGGGAGAGCAGAAAGGGTATCAGCAGGGTGTCCGCTGCCTTCATACCGGCCACGATGACCACGAAAGCGGCGGTTGAGAGAAGAAATCTGGCGGTGGGCGTCAACGGCGACGGATGTTCGTTCACTGTTTTTCAGGCATGCTATCTGAAGACCGGAACCTGACTGTAAAGATGCCATATTTCGGCCTCTTCGTCATAGCGCCACTCCTGCTGATCCATAATCTCCCTGACGATCTGGCTGTCTTGGAAGACATACTGGATAACCGCCGTCTGCACCGCCCGCATGTCACCCAGCATGGTCGGCCCCTGCACCACCTCGTAATGGGTTACCTTCACATCCCTTTGCACCGGCGGAGTGATCTCTGTCTTGGCAAGTTCCAGAGGCAGGAAGTTACGCGCCTGCCTGCCCGAACTCCAGCGAATCGCCGCTTCATAGCGACGTAGGATGTCCTGCAGGGATTCGGCGCGTTGATGCTCGCCCAAGGTCTGACAGGCGGTCAACATGCCTGACATGGGCAGTAGGATCAACAGAATTCTCAGCACAGCGGACCTCCTTTCGATTCCCGTTCGTGTCGGTGGTTGTTGCGGAGTCAAACGACCCGGGTCGGAATCACCCCTCTTTGTTCCAGTGCGTCGATCATCTCATCGACGCACGCCTTTACACTCCGGTCGTTCGTGCCGATAGTGATCTCAGGCCTGTCCGGTGACTCATAGGGGGAGGAAATGCCGGTAAAGTTCGCTATCTCACCGGCGCGGGCCTTTTTGTAGAGTCCCTTCACATCTCGTGATTCGCAAACCGCCAAGGGACAGTGTACGAAAACCTCGATGAAATCCCCGTGGGGAAACAATCCCCGGGCGCGTTCCCTATCCTCGCGGATCGGCGAAATAAAGGCCGTCAACGAGATAACCCCGGCATCGACGAACAACTTCGCCATTTCACTGATTCGGCGGATATTTTCGCTACGATCCGCCACACTGAAACCCAGATCCCGGCACAGGCCGTGGCGGACATTGTCTCCGTCGAAAACATAGGTGCGACAGCCACGCTGGTGGAGTTCTTCCTCTAGGGCATGGGCCAAGGTCGATTTGCCGGAGCCTGAAAGTCCGGTAAACCAAAGCAATTTGGCGCGATGCTTGTTCATTTTCTCCCGCCGCTCACGTGTTACCGTGGCGTCGTGCCAGACAATGTTCTTATCCATAACGATCAAGACATTTTTACGAAAAAACAGACATTTCGTCACAGCGCCCCGAGCCTGAGTCAGGCCCTGAATGCAACATAATCCAGGCCGCCGGGTTAGGGGGTGTTCTCAATCATCGTTCGCGGCGTGATTCCGGCCCTTTTCCGCGCTGGCGGCGTTGCGATTCGTTGCAATAGAATGACTATTGCGCCTCATCGCGCCTTGCCGGCACGAAAAATGACTCAGAATCACGCTCACTCAGGTAATTGAGAACGCCCCCTAGTATGCTGCGAATGCAGCGGGGTACGTTAACAGAGATGTTACCGATTTGTAAGCAGGGCCGATTCGCTGAGCTTCCCTTTTCCGTAGTCAGATATCCCTTCTGTGCAAGCCCGTTGATTTATCCACCTTCTCCACCGTAGAGACTGATAGAATAAACGGTTTTTGCACTCAACAGAAGCGAGACCATGCAGCAGACAGATCGGGAGCCACAACGGGAAGTAGTTCTTGGCGACAGCAGGATCACCCTATTGGGAACGGCCCATGTTTCACGCTCCAGCGCGGAAAAAGTGAGGGAACTCCTGCAATCCGGCGACTATGACGCGGTTGCCGTGGAACTCTGTCCAAGTCGTTATAACGCATTGGTCAACCCGGATGCCCTGGCGCAAATGGACCTCCTCAAGGTCGTCAGGCAGGGGCGGGTGCTGATGGTGATGGCCAATCTCGCCCTCGGCGCCTATCAGCAGCGACTGGCCGATCAATTCGGCATAGCCCCGGGGGAGGAACAGCGAGAGGCGATCCGTATCGCCCAAGCCTCGCACCGTCCCCTGCTGCTGATCGACCGGGAGATCAGCATCACCCTGAAACGGGTGGCGGGCAATCTATCCTGGTGGAAACGGTTTGGACTCTTCGCCGGTCTGCTGGGGGGAATTCTCTCCAAGGAGGAGGTCTCCGAGGAGGAGATCGAGCACTTGAAGGAGGGGGATATCCTGGAGACCACCTTCGCCGAATTCGCCGAAGACAGGCAAGATCTCTATCTCCCGCTGATCGATGAGCGAGACCGCTATATGGCTGCCAGATTGATGGAGGAAATTGAAAACCAAGGGCATGAAAATCTGCTGGCAGTGGTTGGCGCAGGCCACATGAACGGTATTGCCGGCTACCTTCAACAACCCCTCTCATCACCCAAAGAGGCCATCCGCTGTCTCGACCGGGAACCCAAACCCCGCCGCTGGCCGAAAGCCATCCCCTGGCTGATCGCGGCGCTGGTGTTGAGCGGCTTCATCATCGGCTTCCAGCGCAGCCCGGCGCTGGGTTGGCAGCTCGTCACCGACTGGGTGCTCATCAATGGCGGACTCTCCGCTCTTGGCGCCCTGATCGCCGCAGCGCATCCGCTCACGGTGATAACCGCCTTCATTGCCGCTCCATTGACCTCCCTCAATCCCGCGATCGGCGCCGGCATGGTAACCGCGTTCGCCGAGTTGTTCCTGCGCAAGCCCACGGTGGCCGATTTCGCCCGCCTGCGCAATGATACGACCACCTTCAAGGGGTGGTGGAAAAACCGGGTTTCCCGAACCCTGCTGGTGTTTTTGTTCAGCACCCTGGGTTCGGCAATGGGCACCTATATCGCGGGATTCAGGATATTCGAGCGCTTGGTCGGCTGAGCCTAAAAACCGCAGTTGACCGCTCCATTCTGATACTAAGCCACTGATAGGCAAACGAGTAACTTCGATGTGCCTGTTCACCGGCTGGGTGAACCAGGCTACGGGGCGAATTGCACGCTTGCGGTGGCGCATGGCTGCGTTGCAACGCCTTGGAATAGAACGACTATTCCGCGTTGTTGCGCGCCGTGCAGGGATGCACAAGTGTCGCAAGCACAGGGATGTGCAGGAGCGACCCTTGCCCTGCACCCCCGCAAGCGCACACTTCACCTCATCCAACTGCGGTTTTTAGGCTGAGTGTTTCGGCCCTTCCCCACATCGAGTGGGTGGAAAAAACAAAATACGACTATTTCAGTCCGGTGATTGGCGGCCTATCCATTCTCTTTTTCTGTTACCCGCTTAATCCGCACCATCGCCGACTCGATCCGGCCTATCCGCTCCCTGCGTATCGCTTCACCCAACAACCTCCCCGGGACCGTGGCTTTCACGCGCTCGGAGGCCACCTCCCGCGCGGCCTGGTAAATCCGCTGCAGATCCCTTGCCTGAGGATAGGGGCGTTGAAGAAAGCCGTCTCGTCCCTGGTAGTCGGCCTGACAGACCATGCTGAACTGCGGTAGGAGTTCGGGACGGCGGAAGGCATCCAAGCCTTCAAGCAGCTTAAGAACCGTCTTGGGCCGGAGGTCGTAGAGCCGGTGCAGATAACCGTGGTAGACGGCGCAACGACAAGCCAGCTCCCGGAAACGCACGGGCGCCCGCAGGCGGTCACAAAGTTGTTCCGCCAGATGCGCACCCCGCCCCTCGTGACCGTGATGGCTCGGCAGTATCCTCTCTGGTGTGGTTGCCTTGCCCAAGTCATGGGTCAAGGTAGCAAAGCGTACCTCCAGGGAATCGCTCAAACTACAGGCGACCCCCAGCGCCATCATGGTATGCACACCGCAATCCACCTCAGGATGCCAGTGGGTCGGCTGTGGAATACCCCAAAGCGCATCGATTTCCGGGAACACCCGCTGCAAGGCGCCCACCTCCCGCAGGGTTAGAAAGAAACGCTCCGGGCTCTCCTCCCCAAGCGCCCCCTTCAACTCTTGCCAGACCCTTTCGGGAACCAACCGGTCCAGGCGGCCGGCTTCCACCATCTCTTCCAGCAATACCTTAGTCTCGGCAGCGATCTCGAAACCGAGTTCGGCGTAACGCGCCATGAAACGGCTGAGGCGCAGTATCCGTACAGGATCCTCGCTGAATGACTCGGAGACATGGCGCAACAGGCGGCTACGTAAATCCTCCACCCCGCCAAACGGATCGATCAGCCGGCCTTCCCCATCCTCCGCGATGGCATTGATGGTGAGGTCCCGTCTGGCAAGATCCTCCTCCAGGGTCACGCAAGCATCGAACATCCGTTGATCCGGCAACTGCTCCTGAGGCCGCTGACTACGCGCTAACGCATACTCCTCGTGGGTTTCCGGGTGCAGAAAGACCGGAAAGTCTCTACCTACCCGGCGGAAGCCCTGCGTCAGCATCATCTCAGGCGTAGCGCCCACCACCACATAGTCACGCTCCCTGATTTCCCTGCCGAGGAGTCTGTCCCTGACCGCCCCCCCGACCAGATAGGTCTGCATCAGTAACCGCGGATCTCTTTGAATTGCTTCCTCGCGGCCTCCAATGCCGCCTCCGCCTCTTGTACGCGCTCGAAATACTCGGGTTTGATACGGCTTTTACCGCCCACGAAGGTCTGCCGATCATCCTCGCCGATCTCTTTTGTCTGTTTCAGCTTATCTTTCGCCTCATCCCATTCCTTACGCGCCTTTGCCATGCGTTCTTCCCTGGAAGCCTGTTGTTCCAGGCGCTTCTCCCGGGCCTCTTCCATGGCCTTGCGAATCGCGCTGTTGCGCTCCACGGAGTCACGAATCGATTCCCGAGAAGGCCCGGGCGGGAGTTCAATCCGTTCAGCCGCCGAATCGTCCGAAGATGGCTTGTCCGTATAGGTCACGTTACCCTCGGCATCCACGGACCGATAGACCTCCCCGGCTTGAACCAGTAACGGCAAAACCGCTAACACCGCCAATAAGGCTCTTGCTCGATTATCCATGGCACCCCTCGCATCCGCAGTGAATCCGGATTGATATAATGTTTAGACACTAACCAAAGCTATTTTTACACAATGCCCGGTCTGCAATCACCATTAGATGCAATGTTCTCGAATTTCTGTCCGATGTCATGGGGCGGCCAGGCCCTGAAGACAGGCCGAGAACTGCTACTCTCTATAAATCCAGGAAGAAAACGCCTGATTTTTTGCTGAATGGTACTACTGTTACGGTCCAAGCCTGATAAATTTAGAGTCATGGTGGAAATATGTATCCGACAACGCCGGTCACCAGGCCAGAGGAGACATTGCTATGAACGACTTTACAGAAAAACGTGACTATTACCGCATGGCCGTAGACGGCCAGGTCCGCTTTCGAATCAACGGCGACAAGCAGATCTCCACCGGCGTGGTAAAAAACCTGAGCAGCATAGGATTGTTGATGGCTTTTGACAGGGAGATCGCCCCCGGCACCAAAATGTCGGTGGAGATTATACCGGGTAAGGCCGTCACACCGCCCCTCTCCGCCAAGGCCAGCGTGTTGCGTAGCGACCGGGGTGATGAGGATGGATACAATATCGCCTGTAGCATCGACCGCATCCTCGCAGAGAGTGAAATCGGAAGCGATTTCCCCTGAGTTCGGGGAAGCGGCGCGCATCCCTAGTATAGGACACTACACTTGGTCAGTTCTTGAATTTCTTGTGACAGGCCTTGCACGCCTTGCCCGTCTTATCCAGGGCTTCGCCAAGTTTCGCCTTATCACCGCTCTCCGCGACCCCACTCAATGCCTTGCTGCGCATGCGTAAATCCCGATATTTCCCTTCGAAATCATCGAACTCCATCCATATCTCGGGCAGGGCGTCGCTCTCATCCGATTCAGAGTCTTCGGGAAAACCAGGCATCAGATTCAACCTGGCAGCAGCCGCCAAGTCATTGGCATGGTTGGCGAACGCCTCCTGATCGAAGGCAACCTTACCCTTCATCATGTCGCCCATCGCCTTCATATTCCAGCCGAAGACATTCATGACCCCCTGCCGGTAATCGACGGCCCGTTCGATAGCGTCGGCCATCACCCCATTGGCGGCCAGCGAAGCGCCGATGACGGACACCAGCCCAACGGCGCGGGCCAAGCGTTTTTTCTTACTCTTCATTGATGAATCCCCCAGATTAAGATGGATCGGCTGAATGACTGATAAATTCCATGGTTACAACCCCATGCCCCACGCTCGACCAAGCGACGTTCGGCTTGGAAATCAGGTTACAATAGCCCGCCTGTCTTAGGGCCTGTCAACACTATGCGGAGGGTCAACGTTGGGCATCCGCATAGTGTTATCAACTCAAGTTTCGGAGTTCAAAATTTGCAAAAAAGTGCTGCTTTCTAAGCATTTCGCACGGTAACCCGTTATTTGGAGCCATATGCAAGTGTTCGTAAATGTGCCGGGAAACCAACACACAAGCAAAATACCTGCAAATTCATTGTTAACATAAAAACACAGTGCCTTTAGAGGAGAGATCGTAATTATTCATATTTATCACACTGTTAGAGGCGATTCGTATGTAAATATGAACTCCGAAACTTGAGTTATCAACCCGGCGACCTAATCCCCCCCCCAGAAAATTCCAGGCCTTAGATGAACAAGCAGCACAAGCCACGGATTCGAGAAATCCCTTACAACTATACCTCGTATTCTGACCGGGAGATCGTCATCAGGTTCCTCGGAAAACCGATGTGGACGTTGATCGAGGCACTGCGCAGCAGCAGGCGCACCGGTCGTTCCGCACGGATGCTGTTCGAGGTTTTGGGCGATATGTGGGTGATCAACCGCAATCCCTATTTGCAGGACGACCTGTTGGATAACGCACAGCGCAGGCGCGCCCTGATCGAGGCGCTGAAACATCGTCTCGACCGGTTCGAAGCCCGCGCCAACGACAACCCTCAGGCCCTGCGCCTGCTGGCGGCCGCCCGCGAGGCGGTCGAGACCTTTGCCGAACGCTTCAATGACTTGCTTGCGCTACGCCGCCGCAGCAAGCGAAACCTGATCGGCTTGACCCGACCGGACAACGTCGATTTCAGCGGCATCGCCCGGGTCTCCCATGCCACCGACGCCACCGACTGGCGGGTGGAACTCCCCTTTGTCGTCATCACCCCCGACACAGAGGCGGAAATCGCCCCGATCGTCAAGGCCTGTATCGATAGCGGCCTGACCCTGATTCCCCGTGGCGGCGGCACCGGTTACACCGGCAGCGCCGTCCCCCTCGATCCCCACAGCGCCGTGATCAATACCGAAAAGCTGGACCGGCTGGGCGAGGTGGAGATGCTGGTGTTGCCGGGTGTGACCGGCGAAACGCCTACCCTGCGCGCCGGGGCCGGGGTGGTGACCCGACGGGTATCCGAAAAGGCCGAGGCCCACGGACTGGCGTTCGCCGTCGACCCCACCTCCCAGGACGCCGCCACCATCGGCGGCAACATCGCCATGAACGCCGGCGGCAAGAAGGCCGTGCTGTGGGGCACCACCCTCGATAACCTGGCCGGCTGGCGCATGGTCACCCCAAACGGCGAGTGGCTGGAGGTGGAGCGCCTCAACCACAATCTGGGCAAGATCCACGACCAGGACGAAGTGCAATTTCGTCTTACCCGCCGCCAAAGCCGCAGTAACAAGCCCATCGGCGAACCGCAAATCCTGCGCATGCCCGGCAGCACCTTGCGCAAGGCGGGTCTGGGCAAGGATGTCACCGACAAATTTCTCGCCGGTCTGCCCGGGGTGCAGAAGGAGGGGTGCGACGGCCTGATCACCTCCGCCCGTTTCATCCTGCACCGGATGCCGAAACAGGTGCGCACCCTCTGCCTGGAATTCTTCGGCAGTGACATCGGCAAGGCGGTGCCCGCCATCGTGGAACTGAAGGACTACCTCGATAAACACGACGAGGTGTTGCTGGCGGGCCTCGAGCACCTGGACGAGCGCTACCTGAAGGCGATCAAATACTCCACCAAGGCGCCCCGCCAAGAGCGACCGAAGATGGTGTTGCTGGCCGACATCGCCAGTGAACAGACCGATCGGCTCGAGGCGGCCGCAGCCGAGGTGGTGCGTATGACAGAGGCAAGGGAAGGGGATGCCTTCATCGCCGGCAGCCCGGAGGCGCGACGCAACTTCTGGCTCGACCGCGCCCGCACCGCCGCCATCTCAGCCCACACCAACGCCTTCAAGATCAATGAGGACGTGGTCATCCCGCTGCACAGACTGGCTGACTACAGTCGTGGCATCGAACGCATCAATATCGAAGAGTCGATCAGTAACAAGATCCTCATCGCCGATGACGTTTTAGCCTACCTGGTTGGTGACCACTCACTTCGCAAGCCGGATGACGACTTCGAGGCTAGCGACGAGAACCGCTCCATCCTCCAAGCCAAGCTCGACCTGGCCCGCGAAGCGGTGAGTCTGGCCCGGCAGCGGTGGCGCGAACTGCTCGATCGACTCGAATCACCGGCCGGAGAACACCTCCCCCTGCTCAGTGAAGAGGAACGAAAGTGCATCCAACCGGGTGATCGCCTCCTCGACCTGTTGCTCAGGCGAGACCTAGCGGTCTCCTACCGCCGCGAGATCGCCACCCGCCTGGACGAAATCTTTCCCGGCCAGGAGATGTGCAGACTGCGTCACGCCATGCGCGACATACACACCCGCCTGCGTGATTCCCGTCTGTTCGTGGCCCTGCACATGCATGCCGGTGACGGCAACGTGCACACCAACATCCCGGTCCACTCCGACAACTACGCCATGCTGCATCGCGCAGACCGCATTGTCGATCGCATCATGGACCTGGCCAGGAGTTTGGACGGCGCTATCTCAGGGGAACACGGCATCGGCCTGACCAAACTGCAATACCTGGAAGCGGAGAAACTGGCCGCGTTCGCCGACTACAAGCAGCAGGTCGATCCCCAGGGCTGGTTCAATCGCGGCAAGCTGGCCGCCGGGGCCGATCTGAAAATGGCCTACACCCCTTCCCTGCGCCTGCTGGAGCAGGAGGCGATCATCCTCGAAGAGAGCGAACTCGGCGCCCTCAACGACCAGCTCAAGCACTGCCTGCGTTGCGGTAAGTGCAAACCGGTCTGCATGACCCACCTACCCCGCGCCAACCTACTCTACTCGCCGCGCAACAAGATCCTCGCCACCGGCCTGATCATCGAGGCATTTCTCTACGAAGAGCAGACCCGCCGCGGTATTTCCCAGCAGCATTTCACCGAGTTGAACGACATCGCCGACCACTGCACCGTCTGCCACAAGTGCGAAAACCCCTGCCCGGTGGATATCGACTTCGGCGACGCCACCACCCTGATGCGCAAGATCCTCGTCGACCGCGGCAAGAAACGGCCCAGCCTCGGCGCCGGCGCCGCGCTAGCCTTTCTCAACGCCACCAACCCCGCCGCCATCCGCTGGATGCGCAAGGGCCTGGCCGAGTGGGGTTTCAAGGGACTCAATATCGGTTACGCCCTGGCCGGCAGGGCAGGGGTGCTCAAACCCAAGGCGCAACCGCCGAAGGCCACCACCGGCAGCCCGAAATCCAGCTCCCTGATGGTGGAGATGTTACAGAAACCGATCCGCGTCGAACCCCCTAAAAAGACCCTGCGGGACGCCCTCAACCTGGGAGAGACCGACTCGGTGCCGGTCCTGCGCAACCCGGCGAAGGTCACAGAAGAAAGCGATGCGCTATTCTACTTCCCCGGTTGCGGCTCCGAGCGCCTGTATAGCGAGATCGGCCTCGCCACCCTGGCGATGCTCAACGAACTGGGCGCTGAAACCGTGCTTCCCCCCGGTTATCTCTGCTGCGGTTATCCACAAACCGCCGCCGGACTGCATGACCGGGGACGCCGCATCACCACCGACAACCGGGTGCTGTTCCACCGCATCGCCACCACCCTCAACTACATGGACATCAAGACCGTGCTGGTCTCCTGCGGCACCTGCATGGATCAGCTCATGCAGTACCGGTTCGAAAAGATCTTCCCCGGTTGCCGCTTGCTCGATATCCATGAATACATAATGGAGAAGGGGATTGCGCTGGACGGCTCGCAGGCCACGGAATACCTCTATCACGACCCCTGCCATACCCCGATGAAGCAGTACGACCCCCTGCGAGTGGCATCGGCCTTGACCGGTAAAAGCGTCATCCACAGCGACCGCTGCTGCGGCGAGGCAGGCACCCTGGGAACCAGTCGCCCCGATATCGCCAACCAGTTGCGCTATCGTAAGTCCGAGGAGCTGAACAAAGGCATCGCCGCCCTCTCCGGAGATAGCGCGGACAAGCGGCCCGAAATCAAACTCCTGACAAGCTGCCCCGCCTGTCAGCAAGGGCTCAGTCGCTATACCGATGAGACCGGTCTCAAGCCGGAGTACCTTGTCGTGGAGACCGTTCGCCGCTTAATGGGCGAAGGGTGGCAAGAGAGGTTCATCGATCAGGTGTTGCGGGATGGCATCGAGTTGGTGTTGGTTTAACCTGAATCCGTGGGTTCAGGTTAAACCTAAGGAGCCGCTGATTAATTCGTTTCGGGTATAGCTACAAGGTGATGTAACTATCTCTTTTTAAAAACAGTTGATTTGCTAAGCTTTCTTAAAATCATAGCAAGAAGGCGCTCTAAGTGACTACAACGATTAAGAAAAATGATGGTGGTAC
>JAHXHR010000045.1 GCA_025656505.1 Candidatus Thiodiazotropha sp. (ex Epidulcina cf. delphinae)
GCAAAACGCAACCGATTCTCCCACGCTCCCGTTTCAGTGACTAACTCACCAAACGCCCGATACTCCCCTTCCCAAACCTTAGCACCATTTTTCTGTATGAGTTGCTGCGGGGTTCCCAGATGATCATTCTGATAATAGGCATACCCTGCCGCTGTCTTCTGGTAGATCGGGTCGGTGGTCCAGATCGAATCGGGTTGATAGCCGTAAATCCGAATCGGATTACCCGCCCCGTCAAACTCTCCCACCAGCCCTTCATCGGCATAGTGAAAGTAGATCGTCTCTATCCGGGTCGTCTTTTTGGTCCGTCTACCCAGCGGATCATATTGATACTCGGCAATCGGATTTTGATCGGCATCCTCGATCCTCGCCAGCCTTCCCTCGGCATTGTATTTGTATGTGGTGGTTACGCTCCCTACCGTCTTGCCGACGGTGTTGCCTGCCTGGTCATAACTATAGGCGGCTTGGGGGCTGGTTTGAAGCCTGTCGTTGACATCGTAGACCCAACTGCCCGGATTAAGATTATCCAGGGTTCGGTTGCCGTTAGGATCATACGCCCAGCCTTCGGTCTCGGTCTGTGGGTCACCCGTTTCGGGTTGAGTGGCGGCAACGGCCTCGGTCAAGCGTTGCAGCAGATCGTAGTCATAAGCGTAGGTTTTGCCTTGACCGGCCTTCTGCAGGATATTGCCGGTCGCATCGTAATCATATTGGTAGTCCAACAGGGGGTTTTCACCTGGGTCCTGAGTGAGAATGCGGGTCGGTCGTAATAGATCGTCGTAGTCGGTCTGCCGGTTGGCCCCACCCGGATAGGTGATCTTGGTCGGCTGGTTCCACTGATAACTGTTGTAGGTGATGCTGCCTTCATTGGGCAGTTCGATGCGGCTGAGGCGGTCGCCGGCCCGGTGGTAGGTGATGGTGATGTTGTCGGGGCCGGTGTAGGTGCGCTTGTTGCCGGCGGCGTCATAAGTATAGCGGTGGGTGAGGCTGAAGGTCCCGTAGTTGACCGTCTCTTGGGTCTTGCGGTTGTTTTCATCGAATTGGACGGCGGCGCTGAGACTGCCATCACTCCAGGCGGTGAGGTTGCCGTTGAGGTCGTAGCTGTAGCTGACGCTTCGCTCGGGCTCGGTGACGCCGGGGGCGTAGTGGGCCTGGCTGATGAGCTGGTCGGCGTCGTCGTAGGTGTTGACGGTCCGCCTGCCGTCGGGGTCGGTGGTGGTGATCAGGTTGCCGGCGGGGTCGTAGGCGTAGGCGATGGTCTGCCCGCCGGGGCGGGTCTCGCCGGTCTTACGGTCGGCCCGGTCGTAGGCATAGCGGGTGGTGTGGTTGTTGGGATCGGTGACGGTGATGAGGTTGTCGCGGTTGTCGTAGCTGAATTTGGTACGCTGTTCCAGGGGATCGATGATCTCGATCAGCCGGTTGAGGGCGTCGTAACGGTATTGGGTGATGCGCCCTTGGGCGTCGGTGGCGCTGAGCTTGTTCCCTACCTCATCGTATGTGGTGGTGGTAACGGCGGCGTCGGTTTGGAGATGATCGATGGTCCGGATGCGGCGGTTGCGATTGTCGTAGTCGTAAGTCTGCAGATAGGTCGGATAGCGGATGCGGTTGAGCTGACCGGGATAGTTGACCGCACCGGTGAGCCCTCCCCCATCGCCGGTTCGCTCGCCATAGCCGAAGGTGGTTGTATTACCGGCGGCGTCCTGTTGACTGATGAGGCGTTTGGACAGGTCATAACCGATCTGTTGGGCGTTGCCGAGGGGGTCGGCGACCCTGAGGAGCTGACCTGCCGGGTCGTAAGCCATCCGGGTCTGGTTATTCAGCGGGTCGGTGACGGTTGTCTGTTGGTTGTGGGCGTTGTAGGCGTAGCGGGTGGTGTGGGCGTCGGTGATGGTGAGGCGGTTGCCCACGCCGTCGTAGGTCATGCTGGTGGTGCGTTGCAGGGGATCGGTCCGGGTCAGGCGATTGCCTGCTGCATCGTAGGTGTAGGTCCGGGTCTTATCGTTGGGATCGGTGCGGGTCAGTATGCCGCCCCAGACGTTGTGGGTGAAGCGGGTGACGCCTCCCTCCGGGCCGGTGATCCGGGTGCGATTGCCGTTGGCGTCGTAACCATAGGTGGTGACGACCTCCTGGGTGGCGGCATCGCCGAGTTGTTTCTTTTCGATCAGCAGGCCGTCGGCGTCGTAGCGGTATTGGGTGATGCGCTCTTCTCCGGCGCCGGCGGCTTCGGTGCGTTGGGTGAGGTTGCCACCGACGTCGTAGCCGTAACGGGTGATGCGGCCGAGTTCGTCGATGCGTTCGAGGACTTGGTCCGTGCCGGGTTGGTAGCGGGCGCGGACGGCGCTGCCGTCGGGGTGGGTGACTTTGATGCGGTTGTACCATGCGTCGTATTGCTCGACGGTTTCCAAGCCCCGTTGGTTGCGGATGTGGTAGCGCTTGTCGGCCTTGTCGATGGTCTGGCTGTAGACCTCGATGTTGTTGATGATCTTGCGGATCAGGTTGCTCTCTTTGTCGTACCACTTTTCGGTGACGCCGCCGTTGGGGTCTCTGACCTGGACGTAGATCTCTTTGCGGGTGCGGTCGTAGTCGTAGCGGTAGCCGGTGACGCTGCGGGTGGCGTCGGTGTCGATTTGGGTTTCGCTACTGACCCGGCCGCCGGCGCTGTAGGTGATCTCGGTGACCCGGTCGGCCTGGTCGGTGATGCGGGTCAGGCGGTTGTTCTGATAGGCGTAGCGGGTGGCGTTGCCTCTGACGTCGATCACTTCGGTGAGCTGCTCGCCGGTGTAGCGGTATTCTACCCGGCGGCCGCCGGGGTCGCGGATCTCGATCAGCCGGCCTGTGGCGTTGTAACCGTAGGTGATGATGGGGTTGCCGCTGCGGTCGTCGAGGCGGATCAGGCGGTCGTCGGCATCGTAGACGAAGGCGGCGGCGAGGCCGGTGCGGTCGCCGTAGCGGTCGATGCGGGCGGTGGCGGCGGCGGCGGTGGGTTTAAGATAGACGGCCCATTGTCCGGCGCGGTTCTCCCAGCGGATGGGGAGTAGCAGCTCTGCGTCGGAATCGGGGGTCTGGCCGGCGATGTCGCCTTCCCGCACGAACCATTGGTTGTTGAGCCCTTCTGCGCGGTAGGTGATGCGTTTGCGGTAGCCGGGAGCGCCTTGCGGCAGGGTGATGTTGGTGGTGGTTTCGCCGCTGTGTTTGAAGGTCTCGCCAGCGTGATCGATGCGGCTGATCTCCAGGCCGGGTCCGTAGGCTTCGCTGACACCGTGGTGCAGGCCGAGGGGGGCTCGGCTGCGGTTGAAGGTCCACTGTTTGTCGTGCCAGGTGCGGGACACGGCGATCCGCCCGCCCAGGGTCTTGACCAGGATATCGGTCACGTCATGGGTGTAGTCGCCGGTACGCTGGTCGACATCGGCATGGGACACCGGGCTCAGCAGGAGCAGGCTCAGGACGACTAACGAGGCGAATAAGTTTTTTTTCATGATCATCGTTGTTTTCATTTCCCTATTTACAGGTCTCTTTCCGGGCTGCTGCCGCTGCCGAAGCCGCCGCCGCTGCCACTACCCGACCCACCGCCGAAGCCGCTGCCGCCGCCCATCCGGTCTTTGCGTTTGCAACTGATCGGGGTTGGGCATTCGCCGCCGCCACCCATGGGCACTTCGTCCAATTTACAGATTTTCGGCCGCATGCAGCATGGGGTGCGACATGGCGGACAATCGATACAGGGCGCTTCCGGCAATGAGCTGCCGCTTGGGCCGCCGCCGCCGCGCTCCAAACCGCCTCCGTCGGGTCCGCCGCTGCCGCCACTACTACTACTGCCATCGCCACAACCGCCGCCAGCCTGTCCGTTCCAGCTATGGGTGGTCGAGCCGCTGGTGATCCGGCCGTTTGCGCACTTGTACCAGTACTCAATGCGGGAACCGGCGCTGTAACCACCACACCCTCCTCCGCTGGCGCTGCCGTCGGGGTCGTAGGGCGCGAGGGCGGTGACCCGGTAGGGGATCACCAGGCTCTCCTTGGCCCCTAGGCTGTCGGGCAGATCGGCGAGAAATTCGTAACGGAAGTAGCCGTCTTCCCGGGGGGGGACGAACGTCAGGCCGTCGGCGCGGATGAGGCCGTGGTTGGTGAGGCGCAACTCCCCTTGGAAGACATCGCCGACGGCCATCTCGGGGAGGGTTGTGCCGGCGGGTTCGAGCACCACTACGGCGGCGGGTACGTCGGTCTCGAAGGTGGCGTGGAGGGTGATTTCGTATTTGTCTTCGATGGTGATTTCGGTGACGGACCATTCGACGGTGATGAGGTCGAAGTCGAGGAAGATCTCCCGGGCGGTGGTGACGCCGGGCTTGACGGTGAGGCGGCCGAGCAGGTCCTGGTGGTTGGGGGCGCCGGCGCGGAAACGATAACGGCCCGCCGCCAGGTCACTGAAAAGCGCTTCGCCGTTTTCGTCGGTGGCGCCGGTGTGCTCGATGCTGAGCACCTCTTCGTGCTGCAGGCGGATGCGTGCGCCTGCGAGGCCGGGGATGGGGTTGTTGTTTTCGTCCAGGGTGGCGGTGTAGATGTCGGAGGCCTTGAACAGGGCCTGACCGATGCCGGACTGGGTGACGGCGACAAAGATATTGATGTCGGTGGTGGGGTGGTTGCCGCTCTCGACCCGGAGTTTGAAGGGGTAGACGCCGTCGGGCGCCAGGTAGGTGGGGGCGGCGGCGAGTTGGATCTGACGGGTGGCGCCGATGGCGAGGCTGCCTTGATCCTGGGGGGACATGAGGTAGACCCAACTCGGGGCGGGGGCGTCTTGCTGGGTGAGCAGGCTGACCCGGATGTCGGTGAGGTCGGCGAGACCGCGGTTTTCGAGGGTGAGGGTCTCGGTCACGGTGTCGTCGTGGGCGACGCCGGTCTCAAGGTAGTTGGGGCTGAAATAGAGGGCGGGGCCGGCCTCGGAGAGTTGGTAGTCGATATTGATGGTGGCGAGGGGCTGGGCGCCGCTCTCGTCGCTGACCACGCGCATCACCAGATTGCCGGCGGTGGCGGCGCTGTTGTCGCCTTCGATGGTGAAGGCGAGGGGGCTGCCTTGCCCGGCTTGGAGGTTGACCGGGGCGGCGGGGATAAGGGTGAGACCGGCGGGGAACCGGCCGGTGGGTTGATCGACGGCGTCGTAGACCAGGCGGAGGTTGGTGGCGCTGGTGCCCTGCCCGGCGGCGGCCTGGATGAGGTCGAGGGTCTCCCGGTAGTTCCTGGCGAGATGGAGGCGGAGGTTGACGGGGCTGACCGTGACGCGGTTGAGGGTGAACCGGCCCTGGCCGGGTCTGGCGAGGGCGCCGGGGTAGACGGCGGAGACGGTGTAGACACCGGCGTCGTTGGGCTGGGGGATGAATTCATAAGCGAACGCGCCGCTGGGATCGGTGGTGACGGGCAGTTTGCGCTCGAAGCCGTTGACGGAGAGGACCAGTTCGAGCGGGACCAGGGGGAGGGGCCGGCCGCTATCGCGGGCCAGGGCCTGGCCCTGGATGAGGATGGGTTGATCGCCGTAGCTGCTCGATGGCGTGATGGCGGTCAGGTCGGCGCTATAGGCGGTATCGCTCAACAGTACGGCCTGACTGCCCTGCATGCCGGGGATGGCGATGTGTTCGGGCTCTCCCAGGCGGTGGTGGAGCTGATCGATCTGCACCATGACCCTGGCGGTGTCGGGGGCGCCGGCGGGGATGGGCAGGGTGAACCAGGGGGAGCTGTAGCGCTCGCCGGGTTGGAGGCGGGCGAGGGTGTCGCCGTTGGGCTGGGTGAAGACACCTGCGCCGAGGCGTTGGATGAAGGGGACGCCGGCGAGCACGTTGCCGTGCGGGTCTTGAAGCAGGGTGCGGATCTCGGGGGAGGCGTCGTTGCGCCGGGCGGTGAGGATCTCGGTGACCACTTCGCTGCTGTTCTCCAGGATCAGGCGCACCTCGCCGGTGGCGCCGCGGGTGAACGCTCGGGTCTCGAGTTGGAGCAGCAGGGCTGAGTCGGTGACGGGGAGCCGGCTGTTTGCCACGATCTCGACCTGCTCGCCGCTGTCGGGTGCGACTTCGAGGGTGGTGCGGATGTCGGCCAGGTCGGGCAGGGTGTCGTAGCCGCCGAGGATGAGCGCGACGCTGCGTTGCTCGCCGGCGGCGAGGTCGAAACGGGCGGAGCTGTGGCTGTGACCGGCGATGACCGCATGCAAACGAATGCCGCTGACCGGGCCGGCGCCGGGATTGACCACTTGATAGGCGATGCGGTTCATGACGCCGCGCCGGAGGCTGCTCTCCTGAGGGAGGGCGGCGGTGAGCGAGGCAAGCTCGACGCTTCTGCCGAGGCTCTCGACGCCGTTGATGTCGATGGCGGTGATCGTGTAGCGACGTAACGCAGTGCCATAGCCGAGATCCTGATACTGGGTTTCGGTCATCGGCGAGGCATTCACTGGGGTGGCGCTGCCGTCCAGGTAGAGGTTGTAGCCGCTGATGGCGCTGCTGGTGTGGCTCCAGGTGACGGTGGGGTAGCCACCGTCGAGCTGACTGACCTGGAGGGTGGCGACGGGCAGCAGTTCGACATTGAGATAGGCGGAGGCCGAGGGTGGGGATTCGTTGCCGGCGGCGTCGACGGTGGTGGCGGCGTAGACGGAGGCGTTGAGGTCGGGGGCGGTGTCGAGATAGCCGAGGATGCCTTGGCTGTTGGGGACAATGTCGGTCTGGACGGGGGTGAGGCCGGTGACGTCGCTGAGCATCGAGCCGCCGGTGCGGTAGAGGTTGTAGGTGAGGGTTTCCGAATTGTCGGTGGGGGCGTCCCAGAGGGCCTGGATGCCGGCGCCGACCAGTTCGAGGGCGAGGCCCTGGGGTCTCGGCGGGATCTGGCTGTCGGCGGTGACGGCGACGGCGTCGCTCTGGCCGCTGAGGCGCTCCTGGGCGTTGGCCCGGCGCAGGCTGGCGACGGCGTAACGGTAGGCCCCGTCGGACAGGGTGGCGTCGTTGAAGTCCGGGGTGTTGACCTGTTGCTGGGGGGTCAGGGCCGTTTCGCCGGGCGCTTGGCGGTAGAGTTGGTAGGCTGCGGCCCCGGCCACCGAGCCCCATTGCAGCCGCACGCTGCCGCCGGGTCGGGCGGTGGCGGTGAGGTTGCGTGGGATTTCCAGGGGCGGCAGCTCGCCCTGATAGACCTGGAAGCCGTTCTCGCCCTGAATGGTGGCGCCGAGGGTATTGAGGTCGTCGCGGGCGGTGAGTTGGAAACGGAGGGTCTCGGCCTGGCTGAGACCGGCGTCGGCGGGCAGTTGGAAGCTGCCGCTCCCGTTCAAGGCGTCGGTCTGGGTGAGGTTGGCGATGGGGACGGACTGGCGGCCGGGGCCGGAGAGGCGGTAGGCGAGTTCGGGGACTGTGCCGGGCAGCACGGGCTGGTCGAGGGTGAAGGCGAAACTGACGCTGGCTGGGTCGGTCTGGTCGTTTTTGATCGGTGACGTTGGGGTGACGCTGAGCTGGGTGATCGCGGGCCCGTCGGTGTCGATGAGGATGGTGGCGCCCTGGTCGATGTCGCTGCCCCGGTTGCCCACCGGATCACGGGCGGAGAAGACGGCGTAGGCGGCGCCGCTGGGGGTGAGGTCGGTGATGTCGAAACGGCCCTGATAGCGGGTGTCGCCCTGGGGGACCAGGTCGACGCTGATCGGCACCCCGCCGTCGGGGGTGAGGCTGAGGAAGGGGGTGGTGAGCAGGGGCTCGCTGACATCCACTTCGACATCCACCCGGCCGGCGGCCATGCGGCCACTGACCGGGTCGGACTGCCCGGTCGGGGCGTAGCGGATCGCCAGGGCCCTGGGTCGCAGGCTGTCGGCGACGGCGCTGACGGGATTGGAGAGGGGGCTGTGGGTGTTGAGTTCGTTGAGGGCGGCGACCCGGTAGTGGAAGGTCCCTTCCGCCAGGGGCAGGTCGGTGAAGCGGTTGTCGGTCAGGGGATTGCTGTTGGCTTGCAGCGCCTGGCCGATGGCGTCGAAGGGGCCGGCGGAGCGGTAGACGGCGTAGGCGACGATCCGTTGGTCGGCTGAGGCGTTCCAGGTCAGGCGCACCTGGCCATCCTCCAGGGATTGGGCCTTGAGGCCGCGGGGGGCGTCCGGGGCCTGGGTGTCGAGGGTGACGCTGAGCGGGGCGGCGGCGGGACCGGGGCCGCTGCGGTTTTGCGCCAGGGCGGTGAGGCTGTTGGCCCCTTCGCTGAGGCTGACCTGGGCCTGGAAGCGGTTGTCGGCGTTGAGGGGCAAGGGGCCTGCGGCCTGGACGCCGTTGACCCGGATGGTCACCTCGGTCTGCTCGGCGGACACGCCGGCAACGGTGAGGGTGGCCTGGTTGGTGACATGGCCGCTGAGCGGTGAGGTGATGGTGGGGGCCGGGGGGGCGGCGAGGCTGACGGAGAAGGTGAAGGATTGGGCGGTGGCGTTCTCCAGGACATCGTAGGCGGTGACGGTCAGGGTATGGTTGCCGTCGGCCAGATCGGCGAGGTTGAGGGGGGCGCTGAAGCCGTCGCTGCCGTCGGTGTCGGTGGCGAGGGGGTATCCATTCAACTGAAAGGCGATGCGGCTAACGCCGGAGGGATCGCCGGCGGCTAGGGTCAGACGGCCCGATTCGCGCAACTGGGCGCCGTCGCTGATGGGGGACCCTCGATAGCTGAGCGTGCCCAGGGCCGGGCCCTCCAGATCGGATCGGGGGGTGGCGGTGACGCTGCTGACCGACGGCGTTTCGCCGCCTGAGAGATTGATGGCGGTGACGGCGAAATAGTAGGCCGTGCCGTTGCTCAGCCCGGCGACGGTGGCGGCGGTGGCCCCTGGGGCGAGGCGCAGCCGGGGGGTGAGGCCGGCGACGCTGGAGAAGTCGCCGGTCTCGGCATAGAGGGCGACCTGTTTGACCAGGTTGGCGGGGGCGGCGGGGCCCCAGGTCAGGCGCACCCGGCTCTCCTGCCCTTCGGCGGCAAGCCCGGCGGGATTGCTCAGCAGGGTGGCGGCGGTGGCGGTGACGCCTGCGCTTTCGTTGCCGGTGTCGTCCAAGGTCGTGATACGGACGGGGTAGCCGGTGGCGGGGCTCAGGCCGGTGCGTTCGGCGCTGGTGACGGCGGCGGCGAGCGGCGCGGCGGCGGCGTTGTTGAAATAGAGGCGATAACCGGCCAGATCGGCGCTGCCGGCGGCGGGCGCGTTCCAGCTCAGTTGCAGGCTGGTGGCGGTGGGAACGATGCTTAGTCCCCTCACCTCTCTCGGCGGGGTGGTGTCTGCCGGGGTTGCGCTGAGCGGGGTGACGCTGTCCGACCGGTTGTCCTGGGCGTCGACGGCCACTACCGCCAGGTAGTAGGTCTGGTTGCGTGTCAGGCCCTGGGCGCTGTGTTGTTGCACCCCGGCGGCCAGGGTGGCGGCCGGGGTCAGGGCGGCGACACTGGTGTAGGGCGCGGTCTCGATATAGAGCGCATAGCTGGCGATGTCGTTGCCGTTGGCGGCTTCGTCGTAGCTGCGCCAATCGAGTTGCAGGGTGACGCCGTCGCCGGGATGGGTTACCGACAGGGTGACGGGGCCGGGCGCGGTATCGTCGAAGGTGACTTCGGCGACGGCCGGGGCGCTGACATTGCCGGCCCGGTCGCGGGCGGTGAAGGTCAGGGTGTTGAGCCCGCCGGCCAGGGAGACGCTGGCGGACCAGTCGGTGAGGGCATCCCGGCTGACCAGGATCCGGCCGTTGAGCAGGATCTCGCTGTCCGCCTCCTTGACGCCGGAGACGATTATGTGAGCATTGCCGGTAACCGCAGGCAGGTCATTGACGAGCGGCGCGATGGGTGCAGTGGTATCCAGGGTAAAACCGTGGCTCAGGGAATTGGATGTATGCCCGGCCAAGTCTTGGAGCTGATGGGTAACCAGGTAGACGCCATCCAAGAAAGATTGATCCGGCGCAAATTGTAGCGTACTGCTTTCCGTGGTCCAGTTCCCGGCTACCGGCGCGCCGTCGCGGATGACGCTCATTACGGAGTTAACCAGGTCGATCCCTGTTCCGGTCTCGTTGTAGCTAACCGATACGGCTACCGACGCCTGATTAGTATAACTAGCGTCTGAAGGCATATAGCCGTTGATGACAGGCGCAATCGAGTCATAGGTGAAACGTAGGGTAACAGGATCAGATCGCTTGCCCGCCGCGTTCCCGGCTTCGAGAATGAAGTCATTAGTTCCTTCCGCAAGATTTAGGGGCAGCGACCAAGCACCGCTACCCAAGGTGACTGACTCGACGCCATTGATCCGGATAGAGACCTCTTCCGTGCGGTTTCCCTGTAACGTGACAGGCGATATCGAAACGATATTGATCTGTGGCGCTAAAGGGTAATTGAGATCCGATGGCGGCGGTACGGGTGGAGTCGGGGTTACCTCAAATGTGTGGTTGTAGATATCGTCCGGCACTTCACCCTGGACCCCATCCCCATCTTGGTCCATGCCGGCGCCATCGATGGTCATGATGTCAGGACCAACCTGCAGCGTATAACTGACACCCGCTTCAAGTGGCGGCTCAAAGCTGATATCGAAGTCTAGAAATTCAACCTCCTCATAACGATCTGTGAGCGAAGTGAGAGTCAATGCGCCGTCAGGGCCGGTCAGACGGATATCGTCCAGGGTAAAACCGTTCATGTCGAGTGGGCGTGTGAATAGCAGACGAATGGTCTCGACAGGTAAAGTATCCCGCACAACGGGTTCCATCTCAATTACTCGGGTCGGCTCGGGAGGGTCAACAATAAAGCTGCCGGTGTAGACATCGTCTTCGGGTTCACCGTAGACGCCATCCTGATCCTGATCCATGGCCAGGCCATTCTTGCCGAGTATGTCGGGACCGATGGTGACTTGATAGACACCGGGGATTACTTGCTGATCAAAATAAATAGTGGAGTAAGAAGTTGAAGTCGGGGTTATTTCTCCATTCGGGCCAAGGACGGTGATATCTTCCGGCGTATAAGAGTCATAATCAATATCATAATGATTGAAACTCACGCTAATGCGCTCCAGCATACCGTAGTAGACATCTGGACTTATGCTTTCCACCCTTGGCGCAGTAATATCATATCGGCCCGCAAAATAGTGTTGCGCCACCTGCTCCGGCGTGAGTGCATAGTCGTAGAATGCGATCTCATCCAGGAAGCCACGAAAATTCTGATCACTCTCTGCACCATATAAATTCCCACTGACACCGCCGATTTGCACCATTTCCGCCGGTGAACCTGCCGAAGCATTTTCATAGCTGATACCCGACAAAATACCTGTAGTTTCAGAAATGTTGACGCCATCCAGATAGTAGCGGACGACGTTTTCGGAGTCCGGCGCGTTAGGCGTATGTGAGAATGTCACAACAAGATGGCGAAGCGTATTGGGACTGGGGACGTGATCAACATGAATGGATTGCAACTGCCCACCAGCGCCCCACTCGATAGTGGGTTTGTTGCAACCGGCGTATCTCTTTGGCTCGCGTATAACGATCCCGCGTCTTTCGGAATAGGCGCCAGTCGGCAGGTTGACAAAGAGGGGAGCACAATTCCATTCAGCTACCCAGAATTCCAACGAAAAGATTTGCTTATCGAGCAGTCCGGTATCCGGCAATGCTATATACTGACGACTAGATCCAATCAGAAATATGGTTTGGCCATCATCCTTAGGCACACGCGACTTGTACCTGTACACAGTACCTACTAAGGTGGCGTGATTATCGGCAATTTCATCGATGGCGACATCACCTACAATCTGATCCAGCTTCCAGTAGGCGATCGGCGCATCGGCGATGACCGCATCGCTGTATTGGGAGGCGAATACGCTTGCCCCTGACGATAACAGGGTCAGGCACAACAAAAGGGCCTGTACCCGCAACACTATTCCACTCATTCCTGACATCCTTATAATTGGTACGTTCCTGTCATGACGCCACGCCCTGAACAATCAGTTCATGGTGATCTCGATATTTTCCGGCCCGCCGAACAGACGCTGGGAGGCTTGCGATTCCAAGGTGGGTGCATCGCTCAAGAGGGTCATCGCAATATAGTCGGACGCCTGATCCATGAAGATGCGCCGGTCGGGATCTACCAGCCGCCAGCGGCCGTCGACGAAGACTTCGAGCCAGTTGTGGTAGTCCCTGGGTTTGAGTACGACGTTCTCTTTCGCTGTGAACCCGGCCATGTTCCTGGTGGGGATGCCGTTGGCCCGGCTCAGGGCGGAGAAGAGATACATGGCGCCGGTGCAATCGCCGGAGCGGGTGACGAGGGTCTGCAAGGCCCCTCGGTCGCGTTCGACATAGCCTGGTTTGGCGATGTTGGCGGTCACCCAGCGATAGATGTTCCTGACCGTCTCTCCCTCGCTGTCTGCGGCGAGCCGCCGGGCCAATTGTTTGATTCCGGTTGCGCTGATTTCCATCAAGCGCTCCTCGCCCAGGAATGCTTTGTCGTCGATGGCGGGCATCTCGTTGGGGGATCGGGAGAGCTTGATCCTGGCGGTCACGGTATAGATCTTCCGGCCGTAGGGGGGGAGATTCTCCACCTCGAAATGGAGGCGTTGATTGCCGAACTCATCCATCTCCCTGCGGTAGGGATGGCTGGAGGCTATTTCGTCGGCGCGTTGGTAGACGCCCTGTGAAAGTGGCGCATAGAGCCAGATGGCCGCTTGCGGGACCGGCTTGTTGGAGGGGTTTTTCACCGTCAGCGAGTATTTGACGGTTCTCTCGATCGGATAGACCGCTTGCGGCGGCGGCTCGTTCATCGCCGGCCGGTAGACGACAACGGCAGCGATGGCTGCCGGCAGGACTACGGCGAACGTGATGCTTTTAGCGTACCTCGTCGTCATGTCGCTCCGTTACATCCCATCCTGACCTGAAAACCCTTGCGCTGACGCGCTAGCCGGGCCGACTGCCGCTGGGCGAAGCGTTTAAACCCGTTCACGCCGCCGGAGAGATAGTAGATATCCTTTGACCCATGATCCGAAAACCATTTTTTAACCGATCCATAGTCTGCTCCGTCTTGGCTGACTACCAGAAAACCGACCAATCGCCCCGGCCTCCGGGATGCCTTGACGGCGGCGATGCGCTCGCTCAGGGATGAAAAGTCGCCGGTATGGGCGATCGTTCCGGGGGTGGACGGCAGGGGCGGCAATCGCTGTGAGGAACGATCCAAATCGATCAACGTCCACTCACGCTCGGGCAGGGAACTGACGAATTTCGCTGGTTCGATATCACCCAGGGCGGCCTGGGCTGCGGCGGTCATCGCCCTCCCCGCCTCGGCCCAGGCCTTGATGCCGCCGTCCAGCACCGAGACCTGTTCGAAGCCCTCGGCGGTAAGCTGGGTGCAGGCTTCTTCCAATGGGCGTAATCGATGCCCTTCGTTCACCAGGACGATAGGCCGCCCCCCCAGACCCTGTGTATGCTTGAGCTGGTAGAGGGGTATATTGACCGAGCCGGGGATCTTGTTGCTGCGAAACGCTTCGGGCTTTCTTACGTCGATCAACAGTGCATTTTCACGCTTCCATTGCGCATGGATCGCATCCACTGAGGAGAGGCAGTTGAAAGCGATTTTTTCATCGCTCGCCTGGGATGGGTGATGAGGACGATAGGTCTGGGCGGGGGGTGGCGACGCTGACGGGCCTATCGCTTTGTTGCAATCGCGTACTTCCGGCAATGGCTGGTCCAGGCCGTCGATCCGGTATGGCGGGGCGTCTGCGGCCAAAGCGCCGCACAGGAGGGAGAGCGCGACAAAAAGGGGGTTTCCTGCGATCCTAAATAGCGTCTGTCTGGAAGCAACGGTAGTCGTCATTCCGGCGCATGCCGGAATCCGGTCACTTGTTGAATGCTCTGGATTCCGACATGTGCCGGGATGACGCGGCTTTAAAAAAACATGCGTTTCCAGACGGGCGCTAAATAAGAAACGGGTGAAAAGTCCGGGACTGAGTGAGAAACGAGGCATCATCTCATCACCAGTGGATCAACAGGTTGGCGGTCGCCATATTCGAATAATCCGACTCCACGCCGTCGGTGACCGAAGTCACCATGTAGTAATACGTGAAGAATGAGAGCAAACCCGTATCGGTATAGGTGCAGACATCCGAGACATGGCCGGTGACAATCCGTTTAAAGGCCGCACCGGGCGACGCCCGGTAGATATTGTAGCTATCCGCACCGGCCACACAGCTCCAGGTAAGGGGGGTCCAGGTCCTGTTCAGACCGGCATCGAGATCCGTGATGGCCTGGGTGCCTGCGGAGACCGCCAGATCGACCGCCGCATCAGGTAACGCCGAAGAGCCGGCCGCCGGATACTGGCTGATCACCACCCCCGCCGGCACTGTTCCGTCGGCCTGTTCGGTGACCACGCCGAGCGTCAAACCGGCATCGGTGAGCGCGGTCTCCGCCGTCGCCCGGTCGAGCCCGAGGGTGTCGGGCACGATCAATCGGCCGGTGACGGTTATCGACCCCGGGGCATAGGTCCATGACAGGCTGTTGCCATCGTAAATCACCCCATGGACCCAGTAAACGCCATTCGGCATCGAGGCGATCGGCCACTCGAAGATATCACCGGCGCCGTCGTCATCCTCTGCCAGCCGATAGATGATCGGGGCGCCGTACTCACCCTGGTTCTCGATGTCGTAGTTGAGATTGATTTTTGCGCTGCTGTCCGGGTCCTGATCCTCCCAACGCAGGGTGACGGCGGCGCCGCTGACGATGATATCGGCGGCCGGCTCGGTGAAGACAATCGTGGGGGTGTCGTTGACGCCGTTGTCGTCCAGGAACAGCCGGCTGAGCGGGGTCCATTCGCTCACCTCTGCGGAGGGGTCTTCGGCGCGGACTCGCCAGTCGTACCACTGATGGTTGGGCAGCGGCGCGTCGATTCGCCAACTCGTTTCCGGCGTCAGATGCGTGGCCAGCGGCGTGGTGAGGTCCGGCTCTGCGTAGAGTTCAAAGCGATAGTTCAAGAGATCGCCATCGGGATCGGTGGCGGCGTTGATCCGCAGGGTCGGCTGTTGGGTGGCCACCCAGGCCTGATCGCCGGGGTTGTTGATGACGGGTGATCCCGGCGCTGCATTGACGGCGTTGACCATGAAGCCGGCCTGCGCCCAACCGCTGTCGGCGACCCCGTCGGACGCCTTGACGCGCCAGTAGTAGCGCGTGTCTTCGACCAAACCGCTCACCGGCCACCGGCTGACGTCGATCCCTTCCGTGACCGGACCGGAGACCTGTTTATCGGCGCTGTCGAAGCTGAGCGCCCTGTCCAGCTCGTAGTGGTAGCTGAGCGGGTCGCCATCGGGGTCTTGGGCATTGACGACCGTTAGCACGACGGCATCGGCGGTGATCGTTTCGTCATCGGCGGGGGCGCTGATCAGGGGTGCGCCGGGGGCGTCGTTGTAGGTGTTGACAAAAAACCCGCTCACCGCCCCGGCGGTCTCTGAACCATGTTCGTCGACCGCGGTGGCTTGCCAGTAGTAGTAGCTGTTCTCCAGCAACGGCGGATCGACCACCCAGCCGGTGGCGCCGCCGATGCCGGGCGCTATCCCTGCGGCAACGGCAAGCGGCGATGAGAGATCGGCAAATTCGGCGATCTCGAAGCGGTAGGTCAGGGCGTCACGGTCGGCATCCTGAGCATTGGCGACGGTCAGCAAGGGGTTGACCCGATCCACCTCGGCGCCGTCTGCGGGGCTGCTGACGGCCGGCGCCCCGGGGGGGTCGTTGGCGGTGTTGACGAAGAAGCGGCCGTTGCTCCACAGGCTGTAGATCGAACCGTCAAAGGCCCTCACCCGCCAGGTGTAGCCGGTGTTGTCGTTGAGCGCTGACGGCAGGGTCCAGGCGGTGGTCGCTGTCCCCTCCGGCACGGTGTCGGCGCCGGCCACCAACCGGGTCATCTCTGCGTCGGCATAGACCTCGAAGCTGTAGGTCATGGTGACGCCGGCGGGATGGGTAACGTTGACTACGTTCAAGGCCGGTTGCAACTGATCGACCTCGGCGCCGTAGAGGGGGGCCTGGATCACGGGGACTTGGGGGCCGGCGGCGGGATCGGTGTTGTGGAGGAATTCGTCCAGGTCCGAGACGCCGTCGCCGTCGAAATCACCGCTGCCGTCTCGGCCGAGATTGCCGAAATGGGCCAGCTCCCAGGCGTCGTCCATGCCGTCGCCGTCGGTGTCTGAGGCGGGATTGACGCGGATGCTTGCGGCGCGTGTGGAGGAGAGGGCGCCGTCTGTGGCGGTATAGGTGAGGGTGTAGATCCCGGCCTGACCGATCGCCGGCGTCCAATTGAAAAATGCGCTGCCGTCGCCATTGTCGGTGAAGACGGCTCCGGCCGGCAAGGGCGCTGCGGAGAGGGATGGGATCTCTCCGTTGGGGTCGCCGGCTTCGATGAGGAAGCCGACCTGGTTGCCTTCATGGGTGGTGCGTGTGGGTATGTATTGCAGGACCGGCGGGACCGGACCGGTCACCGAATCGTCCATCTGCACGCTGTAGACGCCGGTGGTGTCGGCGTCGAAGAGATTGATGTGGCGCTCCCAACTCATGGGGGTGGTATTGCGATTGCGTGTCTTGGAGGTCCAGGCGTTATCGAGGGGGATCGACTTGCCGTCTGAGCGGACCACGCGGGTGATCACTTTCCGGCCGTTGTGGGGGTCGGCAAGCTTCACATGAGCGAAGCCGTTGGTTGCCGGGAAGGCGAGGTCGTAGGTCATCAGGCTGCCGCTTTGATTGTGCAGGGTGAAGCCGGCCTGGGGGGAACGGTCGGTGACTTCGGTATCGGGGCCGTCCGATTCATAGACGCGCAGGATATCCCCGTCTTGGGCGAGAAAATCGCGGACATTGTCTCTGCCGGGCAGATCGACCCGCACATCCCTGACCAGCCGATGGGTCTGCACCCCTTCCATGATGGAGGTCAGCGCTCCGCCCAGCTCGTCGGCGTGGGTGAAGGTGGCGCTGAAGTCGACAAACTCGCCCGACAGGGTGCTGGTCATGACCCAGCGGCCGACCTTGGCGCTGTTGCCTGGAACGGCGCCGAAATCGGTGAGCAGCGTTGGGGCGACCGGTCGATCATCCACCGAACTGCCGATGATCTCGAAGCCGATCAACAACCCTTGTTCGTTTTCGATGATCTTGGGCTGGGCTGACTCGATCTTGAGGTTGCTTGCCGCTGCCTGACCGTTGTTTTGCACCCGTACGCCGAGGGTATAGGGTTCGATCGGCTCTATGGCGGAGGTCAGGGGGTCGTCGGCGTTGACCTGGCGGGTGAGAAAATAGTCGAGGCTGAGCCTGGGCAGGGGCTTGACGGTGATGAAGTCGGGGGTGACGGTGATGCTTTCGGGCTCGCCGCCGAGGGTGTAGTCTAATGTTGCGCCGACGTAGTAGAGCTTGCCGGCGGGCTGGTTGTCGGCCGCGCCGGGGGCGGGGATGATCAGCCAGTGGATCTCGGCGCTGGTGGCGGGGGCGACGGAGCCGTAGCCGCTGACATCGCTGATGTTGTCCATCCGGTCGATGCGGATGAAGAAGCGGGCGCCGGTGTGGTCGGGGTCGGAGCTGGCGAGTACGCTATTGCCCGCTTCGTCTTCGAAAACGATGCTGACATTGACGTTGTCGATGGGGAGGGTGTCGAGGCCGTTGTTGATGCGCATCATGGCATCGAAGGCCTGTCTCTCGAGGGTCAGCTCCTGCTTGATCTCGATCCTGACCTGGGCGCAGACCGCGCCGGCATGGACGTTGCCGGTAAGCAGCAACGCAAACAGCGCTGACAGCCATGCGACAACCTGTCTCTTCCCTTTCCATTTTGTCCTATTCAAATCCGGTATCCTCTATGCCCTGCAACAGGCCATAGCAAACTGCTGCTTCAAATCCCGTTGCAGGCTCCTTGTCTATCCAAAACACCTAATTCCTGCTGCAAGGCTACACTATAATGCCGGCGGCTTTCAAGTGGGCATTTCAACCTAAAAACCGCAGTTGACCGCTCCATCCTGATACTAGGGGGTGTTCTCAATCATCGTTCGCGGCGTGATTCCGGCCCTTTTCCGCGCTGGCGGCGTTGCGATTCGTTGCAATAGAATGACTATTGCGCCTCATCGCGCCTTGCCGGCACGAAAAATGACTCAGAATCACGCTCACTCAGGTAATTGAGAACGCCCCCTAAGCTACTGATAGGCGAACTATTGACTTCGATTTGCCGATTCACCTGCCGGGTGAACCACGCTACGCCCTGTTCACATGATGCGTTCCTGCATAGAACATGGGAACGCGTTAAATTTGAACGCCGAAACCTGAATAAAATTTCGAGTGATTTTATGTGCTTATCCGTCTAAACTCTGACAATCGAAAGTTACTCTCAACCCCGATGACTCTTCATGGCAGAATCGACTCAAACGCAAAATATGGCTGTATTCTGCGACTTCGAGAATGTCGCGCTCGGTGTGCGCGATGCCAATTATGCGGCGTTTAAGATCCAGAAGGTCCTGGAGCGACTGCTCCTCAAGGGCAACATTGTGGTGAAAAAGGCCTATTGCGACTGGGACCGGTACAAAGAGTTCAAGGCTGCCATGCATGAAGCGGCTTTTGAATTGATCGAGATTCCCCATCTGCGCCAGTCGGGGAAAAACTCGGCTGATATCCGCATGGTGGTTGACGCCTTGGACCTCTGTTACACAAAGCTGCACCTCGATACCTTTGTGATCATCAGCGGTGATTCCGATTTTTCGCCTCTCGTCAGTAAATTGCGTGAAAACAACAAGCTCGTGATCGGTGTCGGCGTAAAGCAATCCACTTCGGATCTGCTTACCGCCAACTGTGATGAGTTCATCTTCTATGACGATCTGGTGCGTGACGCTGAAAAACCCTCACACAGCCGACGTAAAGGTTCTGCAAAAAAGGCCCTGAAGAAGAAGCCGGCGAAGGAGGCCGTGAGTGAAGAGGAGAAGAAAAAACAGGCGGCGCTGGATCTGCTGATCGCCACGGTGGAAGACCTCTTCCAGGAGCGGGGCGAAACGGAAAAGGTGTGGAGCTCCATGGTCAAGCAAACCCTGAAACGCCGTAAACCGGGGTTCAATGAGCGATATCACGGGTTCAGGACCTTCAGCAAACTGCTTGAGGAGGCGCAAGCCCGCAAGTTATTGCTGCTCGAGGCTGATGAAAAGTCCGGTGGATACATGATCATGAGCGTAACCACGGAGGAGGATTAGCTCGGGTGTTTCACCTGGGCTGACCCGGCCATACCCCTCCCGTCCGGTCAAAGTCACCCAGGGGATTCAAACCGAAAACGATGAACCGCAGCCACAGGTCGTGGTCGCATTGGGGTTGCGAATGATAAACTGAGCGCCTTGAAGCCCTTCGCTGTAATCCACTTCGGCCCCCATCAGATACTGCATGCTCATGGGGTCCACCAACAGGGTCACGCCGCCGGTGACCACTTTGGCGTCGCCTTCGTCCTCATTCTCATCGAAGGTGAAACCGTACTGGAATCCGGAGCAACCCCCTCCCTGAATGTAGACGCGCAGCATCAAATCCGGGTTGCCTTCATCGGCAATCAGCGAGGCGACCTTGCTGGCGGCGGCTTCGGTAAAAATCAGGGTGTCTTCGTTCGCTTCTACGGTAGTCATGATTGTGGTCCCGCTGTAACCCACCCGAATGCCTCGGGCGTCGTTGGTGAATTTCTTGGCAAGTATGGAATTACCAACAAAAATAGTCAAGTATTGGGGGCGTTCTCCGGCGTCCATACCTCCTTCTCCCCCACTTCGTCTCCGGTTTCATCCTGGTTACCGTCATATTGCAGTTGCAAGGGGTCTTGTTCGGCTGCGTGGATCAGCTTGCCGTTGACCTCTGCCCCGATAGCCATCTCCAACATGGCATAGGTCAGGGTTCCGGTAACCCTCGCCTGCGGCGCCAGTTCCACCCGGTTGCCGGCCACCACATCCCCGACGACGGCGCCGTTCAACATCACATTACCCACTCGCACGCTGCCCTCGATGGTGCCCAACTCGCTCAAGGTCAGGGTTGCCGATTTATCCTGGGGATCGGAAATCACATCGCCCCTGATCACTCCGTCCACATGCAATCCGTTGCAGAAGGTGATATCGCCTCTGATTTCGGTTCCCGTGCCGATCACCGTGGTGATCCTGGGGGAATGAAACTTTTTCTTACTCGTACCAAACATAGTGCAATTCCTTGATTTCTTCAGGAGATAGGTGGCCAGTCGTAGGATTCGCTGACCGGCGCAAGCTTAGCGCTGGACGGTTTAACATCAATGGTAATCGTTGCCGGTTGAAAGCCGTCCGGCAGATTGAGTTTGCCCTCGACTTTCTGGAAATAGCGAAATCGCATTTTATGGCTGCTGATTTTCTCTTCGGACAGATGTTCGAGCCTAAGCGCCTTGGCCTGTCCATCCTGCAATCCTTGAATCGTCAACTCGATCCTGCCTTTCACCACCATCCCGCTGTTGATCACCTGACTGACGGAAAATCTATAGACATACTGCCGCTCCTCAAGCCCGGAATCCAATTTGAAATTCTGTACCCTCAACACCTGTTTCTTCGAGGATGTGGAGACGATGCCCCGCAAAAACGTCAACTCCTCTTCCATCTTCAGGCGTTCATCCTGTATCGACTTGATCTGGTCACGGATCGCAAGGAGGGCCTCTTTATCGACCTCGGCGGCTTGTGTGACCATTGCCAACTCTCGCCGCCACTCGTTTCGCTCCTGTTCCAACGCTTTGACCCGGTCTCCACCTCCCGACTGAAGGCTGGCGAACCCCTGGGCGATCCCATTGCCTCCCTGCCGGTAGGTCACCCACGCCATCCCTACCCCCACCACTACCATCAACAGCAGCAGCAACAGAACGGTGCGCAACCAGAGCGGCATGCCCTGATCGGCGCTGACGATCTTAGGCACACGGTATTTTTTCTCTGTAGCCGCCATCTCAGGGCAACAGGGCCGGATGATTCAAACCGCAATCCTCACTCAGACCGTACATCAGATTCATGTTCTGAACCCCCTGTCCGGCAGCGCCCTTGAGCAGATTGTCGATCACTGAACTGACCACCGCCACATCGCCGTCCAGGGGGCGATGCACCGCGATGCGACAGTGATTGGCCCCTCGCACGCTACGGGTCTCGGGATGGGACCCTGAAGGCAGGACATCGACAAAGGGCTCGTCCCTGTAACGCGCCTCGAACAACCCTTGCAGATCGACCGTCGCATCGTTCAGGCGGGCGTACAAGGTTGCTTCTATGCCTCGTATCATCGGCGCCAGGTGGGGCACGAAGGTCAACCCGACATCACCACTGACGGCCTGACTGAGGGTCTGCCGAATCTCCGGCTGGTGGCGGTGCCCCGCTATCGCGTAGGCTTTGAAGCTCTCACCTGCCTCACTCATCAGACCGGCCACACTCGCCTTGCGCCCCGCCCCGCTCACCCCTGACTTGGCATCGGCTATCAGATGCTCCGTTTCCACCAGCCCTGCTTCCAGCAAGGGTAGAAAACCCAGCGCCACCGCCGTGGGATAGCAACCGGGATTGGCTACCAGCCGTGCCTGTTTCACCGCCTGGCGATTGATCTCGGGAAGACCGTAGACCGCCTCGGCCAGGAGATCGGGACAGGCATGGCGCATGCCGTACCAGTGCTCCCATACCCCTTGATCGGCGATCCTGAAATCGGCGGCCAGATCGATAATCCGCACCCCTGCCGCGAGTAATTCCGGCGCCTGTGTCATGGCGACCCCATTGGGGGTGGCAAAAAACACCAGGTCACATCCTTGCAGGCGTGCGGGATCAGGCTTGATAAACACCAGATCCGAATGCCCGCGCAGATTCGGAAACAGATCGGCCACCGGCCGGCCGGCCTCCGAACGGGAGGTGATGGCGATCACCTCACAACCCGGATGGGTCACCAGCAACCTGAGAAGTTCCGCGCCGGTGTAGCCCGTACCGCCGACAATACCTACCTTGATCATAGTCCCACAACCTTTTGAACCTAAAAACCGCAGTTGACCGCTCCATCCTGATACTAAACTACTGATAGGCAAACGATTGACTTCGATTTGCCTATTCACCTGCCGGGTGCATCACGCTACGGGGTGAATTGTGTGCTTGCGGCGGCGCATGGCTACGTTGCAACTTCTTGGAATAGAATAACTATTCCGCGTCGTTGCGCCTTGTCCTGCACCCCCGCAAGCGCACGCTTCACCCCGTCCAACTGCGGTTTTTAGGTTGAAGCGAAGTGTGCAATCATAAGGCTTGATTAATAAAAGAAAAAGCGATCAGGCGGAAAATTCTGAACAATTGTGAATTTAGCCCGGATATTTTACCCGGCCGCTGATACTATAAATTAAACTTTTGATTTAAAATGTAATATTTATAATATTCAGCGAAGCACAAAGCATTACCCGGCATACACGGGAATAACCATTATCCTAAAAACCGCAGTTGACCGCTCCATCCTGATACTAAACTACTGATATGGAAACCATCGACACATTGGCGCTGACCCTCGGCGCGGGGTGGGCTGCGGGCATCAATCTCTATGCGGCGATCCTGGTGTTGGGATACCTGGGCCTCACCGGACATGTGGCGCTTCCGCCCGGACTCGAAGTCCTCAGCGACCCGCTGGTGATGGGGATTGCCGGTGTGATGTACTTCATCGAGTTCTTCGCCGATAAGACCCCGGGGGTGGACACCGGCTGGGACGCCTTGCACACCTTTATCCGCATCCCGGCCGGCGCCTTGCTGGCGGCCGGCGCAGCCGGCGGCTTCGAGGTCAATCAGGCCGCCGAACTGGCGGCCGCGCTGGTGGGCGGCACGATGGCTGCCGGCAGCCATTTCACCAAGGCCGGCACCCGGCTGATGATCAACACATCCCCGGAGCCGGTGACCAACTGGACCGCATCCATCCTGGAAGACCTGGCGGTGATCGGCGGACTCTGGGCGGCGCTGAACTACCCGGTGGCCTTCATGCTGCTGTTACTGCTGTTCCTGGCGCTGGTAATCTGGTTGCTACCGAAAATCCTGCGGGCGCTGAAAACCCTGCTCCGACGCATCGGCGCCTTTTTCGGCTCGAACCTGCCGCCTGACCCTGAGGATTCACTGCGGCGTTCCGATACGCTGAAGTCACTCTTCCATGCCGCCAACAACCCTGACGACCCATCACGAAAATAGGGTTTAAGAACCTGGATTCCTGCCTGCGCGGTTTTCAGGGTGGCAATGGCTGATGCCGGGTCAGTCGCCACCCAACAGACGCTGACACTCATCGTGGGTGCGCACCAGGGAGTCCTCGATCGATACGCCGGAAAACCAGTTTCCGGTAAGCGCCAGGGATTGCCCTTGCAGGGCGCGGTCGATCCGGTCTATCCGTTCGGCGTGTCCCAAGCGCAAGGAGGGTAATCGGTTTTGGCGGGTAACGCCGGCCAGAATATCCTTCTCGCTCACTCCCAGCACCTGACCTATCCTTTCCAGGCGGGCGGCCTCGTCCCGGCGATCCGGCCGGAAATGGAAGGTGAAGGCGCGGTAGTGCTCATCCGCCACCGGATCCCTCGAAACCACGGAGTAGAAATCGTCGTCCCGGCCGATGATGCCGGCCAGCCGTGGAATACTCGCCTGATCCGAGCGCAGTAACACGGCCTGGCTGATGATATCCGCCATCCCGATTTCAGCGATCCGGGAGGCCGCCTCCGGCAGCAATCCGGCCAACAGCTCCGCTGCCACATCCGGCGCCACCGCCAACACCAACAGCGATGCCTCAATCGTCTCCCCGCTCTGCAAACGGACTTGGTAGCGGCCGTCATTTCGCTCCACCCCGGTCACCGGACTCTGGGTGCGAACCTGAATGCCTGAAGCGATCCCGTCGATGAGCGACTGAAGCCCTTCGACGCCGGTATAACTGCGCATGATCTCCTTGCGTCTGGGCTTTTTCCGAAACAGGGCATCGGCGGGAAATTCGGCGGCCGGTTGGCAGACGACGGCGTCCAGGGCGGGACTGAGCACTCGCTGAAAGTTTTCCCGGCCGATAATACCGCCGAAGTACTCCCCGACGGATCGGCCGTTTTTTTTACTCATCAAGAGGCGAGGCAGCACCCCTAAAAGCTCGAGGAACTTAAGCTGGGAGGGAATGGATGTGAGTCTTTTCCCGATCTGCATCGAGTAACGCAATTTCCGTTTCACCACCAAATCGTCAAGCTGACCGGTCTCCTGCAGAAGCTGCAGGAGATGCCCATAACTGTTGTAACAGGTATGGCCGCCCAGCTCTGCCCAATAGGCGCCCTGCTCCGTGTGGAACCGGTGGGTGTCAATTGCACCGCCGATATGGCTCCCTGCCTCAATGACCAGGGGTTCGACACCCCTGCGCTTGGCCATCCGCGCCATGCCCAGGCCACTAATGCCTGCACCGATCACCAACAGATCAACGACTCCATCGCTCATGGTTCCACCTAAAAAAAACAGTCCTGAATCCGTGAATACATCGGGCTCTCAACCGTGCCGGGAATAAAGACGACCGACAAACAAAACCGCGCCGGGGCTTACCCCCTGCGCGGTTTATCGCCGCTACAGCCTCAATCCATTCAGCCGCAGCCTCCACCGGATGAGCCGCAGGTTCCACAACCACCGCCCATGGACTGGAGGTTGTTGAAGACAAAGCTGGCGTTGCCGTCGTCCTGATCGATGAAGTCGATCTCCACACCACGCAGGTACTGCATGGTACCGTCGTCAACGATCACCTTGAAACCTTCACACTGGAGCACGCCGTCATCCTCGTTGACGGCGTCACTGAAGGTCATGCCGAAACTGACGCCGCTGCAGCCCCCGGGGGTGGCGAAGACACGCACACCCTCGATATTGCTCTCGACCTGCAGGAACAACTCACCCATTTTGGTTTGCGCATCGCTGGTGAGGGTTAAATCGCTCTCATTCAGAGCATTCAAACTCATGCCGTATCTCCTTAGTGCTGTTGTGTCTGTTTAACACTGATTCAATGGTCAATGTTAGCAAGAAAGGAACGCTGCTGCGATGCCGATTAACATAGAAAACAAGTTGTTTTCTATCCGGCCTGCCGCCGTCACATAGCCAACTGATTTCGGGCATTGAGGCCGTAAAGGTGGCGTTCGGCATCCAACAGGTGCTGTCCCCAGTGGAGATGGAAACCCTTGTGCCAGTCTTCAACGGCGCGTTGCGGCTGGCCGTCCAGCAGATTCAATCCGCTCTTGAGTTCGCAATAGATATCCGTCAAGTCGTCGGCCAGACTGCCGCTCATGCTCTGACTGTCGCCCGCCACGTCGAACTCCATCCAATAACCGTCCCGATCGCCCAATAATCGCCGCAGAAAGGTATACAGCTCAAAACGCGCATCCAGATCGCCTGCCGTATAGTGGGTATCGCGAGGCGTCGTCAGATTGAGCGCGGTAACCGATGCGTGCAGGCGGGGCAATAGGCCGGCCATCTCTTGCAGCCACTGGGTATTGCCTTCCTGTAAACTCTCGACCAACTCGCAATAGTTGCGCGCCAACGCCTCAAGCTCTTGTATTTTCGGACTCATGTCTCATTCCCTCGCGGCCGTTTCTGATGTTTTTCCACGCAATTCAGGGTCGCACCTGCGATCCCTCTGACAACGGCCGCCAACTGTTCCAGACAGATTTCGTTTGCGTCACATATACCTGATTTTAGCAGCGATGGCGTTCAATCCCAGAAAAAACCCTCAATCCACCCAGGCATTGCAATTGATAAAATGTATCTCTGGGCTGGTGACGCAGTGGGCCTGGATGGCATCCCACGGCCTCCGACTTTTCATGCTGCAACGCACAATCACGCTCCCTGCCGGCTAAAAATAAGGGTACAATCCCTCGATGCAAAACCAGCCACCCAAACCTCCTGTGGTGTTGGCCATCGGGGGTCACGACCCCTGTGGGGGGGCAGGCGTTCAGGCGGATATCGAATCGATCGGCGCCAACGGCTGTCATGCCGCCAGCGTTATCACTTGCCTGACGGTGCAGGATAGCTGCAACGTCAGTCAGCTTATCCCCACCCCCGCCGACGCCATTACCGCCCAAGCGCAGGCGGTGATAAACGACTGCCCGGTATCCGTGATAAAGATCGGCCTGCTCGGCAGCCTCTCGGCGGCGGAGGCGGTGGTATCCTTGTTGCGGGACCATCCGCACCCGCCTGTGGTCTTTGATCCGGTGCTCGCCGCCGGAGGCGGCAGTGATCTCGCAAATGGGTCTCTGTTGCAACTGCTCCGAAGGGAGTTGCTGCCTCTCTGCTCCCTGGTCACCCCAAACACTGGGGAGGCATCGAGATTGACGGCGTCCGGTGCGGGAGGCATGGCTGACGACTATGGTCACGCCTTGCTCGGCTTGGGGCCTCAGGCGGCATTGATCACGGGAACACATGATCGCAGCACATCATCCGAGGTGGTCAACCGACTCTACCAGGCAGACAGATCTCCGATTGTCTCTGTTTGTCCGCGCCTGGCCGGCGAGTTCCATGGTTCGGGCTGCACCCTGGCCGCTGCCATTGCGGCGGCAATGGCTTGCGGAGAGGATATCGAGGCTGCGGTCCGGCGGGGTCTTGAGTACAGTTGGATGAGTCTGCTGCACGGCTTTCGCATCGGCAGATGCCAGTCACTGCCCGAACGCCTGTTCAAATACCCGCGCCAACGCCCCGAGAATGATGAATAGCCATCCTTCCCTGCACGGCCTTTACGCCATTACCGACACCCGGCTCTGCCCCCCGGAAAGCCTGCTCCGACAGATTGAGGAGGCCCTTCGCGGCGGCGCCCGGATCATTCAATACCGGGATAAGAGCAACGACCGCCACCGGCGGAGGATGGAGGCTGGGGCATTGCACCGGCTATGCCGGCAATACGGGGCGCTGTTGCTGATCAATGACGATGTGGAACTGGCCAAACAATCCGGGGCCGACGGTGTCCACCTGGGACGCGAAGATGCCGGTTTGGCGTTCGCCCGGGCGCGGCTCGGGGCGAATGCCGTTATCGGCGTTTCCTGCTACAACTGCCTGGAGTCGGCCCATCGCGCCTGCGTGGCAGGCGCCGATTATGCTGCCTTTGGGCGTTTCTTTCCCTCGCGCAGCAAACCCGATGCCGTGCGGGCCGATCCCGAACTGTTGCGCCGCGCCAAAACGAGTTTCGATCTCCCCCTGGTTGCCATCGGCGGGATAACGCCGGAAAATGGCGCCCGATTGATATCGGCCGGGGCCGACATGCTGGCATTGATCCACGGGATTTTCGCTCAGCCCGACGTCGAGGCGGCCGGCCGTAGAATCAACAAACTATTCAAGCTGGAGGAGAAACAAACATGAATCGTTCCAAGGAACTCTTTGCCCATGCACAACAGCACATTCCGGGGGGGGTGAACTCACCGGTCAGGGCCTTTCGCGGCGTCGGCGGCGATCCCGTATTCGTTGACTGCGCCGCTGGACCCTATATCTATGACCCTGACGGAAAGCGCTACATCGATTACGTGGGTTCCTGGGGACCGATGATCCTGGGCCATGCCCACCACGATGTGATCGATGCAGTGGCGTCGATTATCAACAAAGGCCTCAGCTTCGGCGCCCCCACCCAGTTGGAGACCCTGATGGCCGACAAGGTGTGCGAACTGGTCCCGAGCATGGAGATGGTGCGCATGGTCAGTTCAGGCACCGAGGCCACCATGTCGGCGATCCGCCTGGCCCGCGGTTTCACCGGGCG
>JAHXHR010000046.1 GCA_025656505.1 Candidatus Thiodiazotropha sp. (ex Epidulcina cf. delphinae)
GATAACCAATCTACCAGGAGTTTTCACTGATCCAGATCTAGTAATAGTGAAAATAATCAGTGGGTTAGGGTTTATGGACGGACACTAATTAAAAATTCCATGGTTGGAACTCTTCCGTATTCAAGTAGAATAGTGATAAAGCTGTTTAGACGATAATCCCCAGCTTACAGGGAACGTGCAGATCCGTTATCAATGGATATGCGCATAAGAAAATCAGTGAATTAGCGCTTACTTGAGTGCGCTGAGGGGTGTCATGATTACAGACTTAAGCCTGCTGGTATCAGCCGGGTCCGGTTTGGCTCAGAAGCAAAAGCTGACCGAGGGTGAACTGCGCCAACATATCTTTATCGACAACCACGTCGAAGCCGTCCGGCGTCTGGACCTTGAAGAGCCGATTCCGCTCGATTTACCTCATGCTGAGCAGATTGAACGCTTGTACCGCTATGCTTATATCGGTGAGGCCAATCATGCAGCGGCCGCACTGTACGGATTCAACACACCTGAGGAGACCGTTGGTTTTCGCTTGGATGCGGCTATGCCACGGGATCTGCCCACATCAATCCCGATGCTCATGCACGCAATTGAATCGAATTATCGCCTGAAGAACTTGGAGTCTATCGAACAGGATCGCCATGGTAACAGGAAAGTCTTCCTGAACAACCTGTTCGGTGAAACTGCAAATGGGAAGCTGCTGCGTATTTGGGGTGCGGCAAAGGATCTTACCTGTCAGCGACAGTTGGAAGAAGAGATCCGCCTGCGTTCCGCAATGTTTGAGCAGGTTCCCGAGGGGTGCGTGATTGTCGAGGCAGGGTCGCAAAAAAATATTTACCTGAACGCAGCTTTCAGCCATATCACCGGCTACACGGCAGCCGATCTCCATGGCAACAAGCTGTCTATTTTACAGGGAACTGACACAGACCTGGATACAGTCTCGCAAATGCGCGAAGCCATCGCGCATGAACAGGCATTCATCGGTGAGATCCTCAACTACAAAAAAGACGGCACACCATTCTGGAATCTGATGCGTCTTTCACCCATCAGGGATAGCGATGGGATAGTGACCCACTATGTCGGCATACTTTCGGATATCACCGAGCAAAAACGTATCCAGCAAAACCAGCACAGCCAATACGTGCAACTTGCACACATTGCGCGAGTGGCTGTGATGGGTGAGTTCACCGCTGCGTTGGCCCATGAACTGATTCAGCCGCTGGCAGCCATTCTGAGCAATGCCCAGGCCGCGCAGCGTTTTCTCGATCAGGCACAACCTGATGTGGATGAAGTGCGGGATATCCTGAAGTCTATCGTGGCGGATGACAAGCGCGCTGGTGAGGTGATACACCGCATACGGCGCCAGGTAAAAGGAGATAGCGGCCACATTGAGCGCTTGGCGATAAATCCGCTTATCGAAGATGTCTATGGACTTGTGCATCAGGATCTCACGATAAAAGGGGTGCGTTTCGGTATGCACCTGGCGCCGGACCTGGCTATGGTGGAAGGTGATTCCGTGCAGTTGCAGCAAGTGATCCTTAACCTGATCCTCAACGCCTGCCAAGCGCTGAATAAGCAGGATGCGCAAGAACGCCGGATCGTGCTTGCAACGGCATGCCGCGACAACCAGGTAATCGAGATCGCAGTGGCGGATTCAGGGCCTGGTATCGACGAGGCCCTACTGGAACGCATCTTCGAGCCGTTCTACACCACCAAAAAAGCGGGGCTGGGTATGGGGCTCGCCATTAACCGGACAATCGTCGAGACCCATGGTGGGCGCCTATGGGCAGAAAACAGATCTGGCGAGGGGGCAGTCTTTTACCTAACACTACCGATTGCGCAACGAATGGCATGAACGCCGGCGTACAAGCAACCATTTTCATTGTCGACGATGACGATTCGGTTCGCAGAGCCATTGCAAATTTACTGCGCGCCGCAGGTTATGCGACGAGTACATTTGCCAGTGGCCGGGAATTTCTTGATCACCCCGGCGATGAACCGGGTTGCGTCATTTTGGATTTGTGCATGCCGGATACCAACGGTCTCGAACTACAAGAGCAACTTGCTTGCAGAGCCTACCATCCCCCTATTGTTTTTCTTAGTGGGCAGGGAAATGTCTCTAGTACCGCTTCGGCGCTGAAAAAGGGCGCAGTGGATTTTCTGGAGAAGCCGATCAATGACGATGTACTGCTTGCAGCAGTGGCTGATGCCTTGCAGAGGGATCAAAAGAAGCGTGAGCAGATGCAACAGACCGCTGATATAGCAGCGCGGCTGGCAAAACTATCGGCGCGGGAGTTCCAGGTTCTTCAGCACGTGATTGCCGGAAGCCTGAACAAGCAGATTGCCTATGCTTTGGGTATCAGCGAAAAGACGATCAAAGTGCATCGGGCCAGGGTAATGGAGAAAATGGAGGCGCACTCCGTCGCCAAACTGGTTAGATTGACTGAAAAAATGGGTGTGCATCCGATTGATTCGGCTGCGACAAAAGTCCAATAGCTTTCCCTTTCTGTTCGGTATATTACTACCCTATCCGCTATGTGCAGGAGCGACCCTTGCCCTGCACCACCACAAACGCACCCTTCACGGTGTTCAACTGAGGATTCTAGGATGATTGGCCCCTCGTTTACCTTCCTGATAATTGTGCTTGCTATTGTTGCCATACAACCTTGGTCCAATGGCGCCACACGCCTGATGGCAGTAGAGTTTTCGTGTATGAACCCAGAAAGAGCAGTTGGACAGGTCCGGAGGGCATGGAAATTTGTTGTTAAGAAAACAGGTGTAATCCTATGTCAACGGTTATTACTAATTGATGATCTACATTGTTGATGACGATGTATCGGTGTGTCAGGCGACGGCGCGTCTGGTGAAGTCCGCAGGGCTTTCAGCGCAAGCATTTACTTCTGCTGAAGTTCTCCTGCGGTCAAGTCATCCGACTGCGTCAGATTGCCTGCTGTTGGACATCCGGATGCCAGGCATGAGCGGTCTGGATATGCTGCGGCAATTAAGGCGTTCCGGCATACAGACACCGGTGATATTCATTACCGCATTCGACGATGACCAAACGCGACAGGAGGCGCGCAGTATGGGCGCCGTTGGCTACTTCCTCAAACCCTTTGACGACCAAGCCCTGCTCGATATGATCTCCTTCGCGACGGGATTACACGGACAGTGATTTCACCCTCCCTGCCTTATCCGCTTTGGGTCGTCGATTCAATAGCGGATCTGCGGTTACCGGAGAAAAAATCGGTGACTATCCGTTTGGATGCTGATGTGCTCGAATGGTTTAAAAAGCAAGGCAAGGGCTATCAGGCACGGATCAACAAACTCCTGCGCTCCTACATGGAAATCCACGCCAAGTTGATAAACTCCTTCGGCGCATACTTGTAGGCGTTCTCTGTATGCAGCCATTCGCCGGCCTTGAATTCAAACCTATGACCATTCAAGCATCCTCCGCCAGACGCAGACCGGTAAAGGCCCAGCGTTCATCCGGATAGAAAAAGTTGCGGTAGCTGGCGCGTGTATGCCCGTAGGGTGTGACGCAGCAACCACCTTTGAGCACCATCTGGTTGGACATGAATTTGCCGTTATATTCCCCCATTGAGCCGGCCGGCGGTCTGAAGCCGGGATAGGCAACATAGGGGGAGCCGGTCCAGGCCCAGAGATCACCGTACCACTGGGCCTCTTCACCGGCCGGGGCCGGATGCAGCAGATCACTGTCGGCGAAATTGCCCGTGACAGGCTGTTCGGACAACAGGGATTCCAATTCGCTCTCCAGGGGCAGGCGCTTACCCGTCCAGCGTGCGTAGGCGTCCGCTTCGTAGAAACTGAGGTGGCAGACCGGTTCATGCGGATTGAGCCGGCGCATGCCGCCAAGGGTGAACTGCATCCAGGTGTCGTCTAGCTGCTGCCAATAGATCGGATGACGCCAGCCTTCACGCTGAAGCAGCGCCCAGCCGTCGGACAGCCATAGGGCCGGGTTGTCGTAGCCACCTTCCTCGATGAAGCCGCTGTATTCCCCATTGGTAATGAGACGGTCGGCTAGACGATGATCGTGCAGCAGTACGTCGTGACGGGGAGTTTCGTTATCGTATGCGAACGCGGCGCTATGGTGGCCGACCTGACGGATGCCACCAGTACGATCCTGCCAGCGTATGGGACGAGTCTCACCCTGCGGTATTTGCAGATCATCGCGGTATGCGGGTCTCAACGGGTTGATTGAAAAATTGTGCTTGGTGTCCATCAGCAGCAGTTCTTGGTGCTGCTCCTCATGATTGAGGCCCAGGATCACCCGAAAGGCCAGCGCTTGCCACTCTGCCTCATCCACGCTTTCCATCAGTTGCCGCACGCTGTCGTCCACATGATCGCGGTAGCGGTATACCTCCTCTACGGTCGGGCGGGACAATAAGCCTCGGTTCGACCGTGGATGCATCACTCCATGGGTGTAGTAATAACTGTTGAAAAGAAAGTCGAAACGGGGATGGAAAGGTTTGTATCCGGAATCAAAGTGAGGCAGCACGAAGGTCTCGAAGAACCAGGTAACGTGGGCGATGTGCCATTTGGGCGGGCTGGTCTGCACGATGGACTGAATCTGGTAGTCATCGGCCGATAACGGCGAGCAAAGGGCTTCCGTATAGCGACGCACGCGATTGAATTCGGCAATCAGTGTCTCTCGACTGGCTGCTGTGGTTATTGTGGTGTCCATATCGTTTTCTTACTGGATGAAAATAGCTTTAATGAAGCCTATCACAAAGAACCAAGAATAAGGTTTTTTGCCATGATTTCTGAAAAAAGCCGTCCGACTTAAGATATTCCAATCGGTGCCGCTATATCTCCCTGACATAGTATCATTGTTTTGGTTGCGTCAATGGAGCGTGACCGGTATAGAAATATCTTGAGCCATCGTGTCTTATGACAATGCCATCTCCAAACACGGATGACATAACCGTAGACTCACGATCGCCATTAATTGAGCGGTTTCTGATTCAGCGCATGCTGTGGCTTCTGCCATTGTCTTTGTGGACACTGTTGGTCGTTTGGTCCCTTACGGCGACCACTACATCCATTCCGGATCACAGTTCCAGCGTGGCACGGGAAAGTGCAGTCAATATTTTCCGCATGGTGCAGCTTACGCGACTGTGGAATGCCCGGTATGGCGGTGTGTATGTGTCGGTTTCCGACGAGGTTCAACCCAATCCCTATCTCAAAACACCCAACCGGGATGTGGTGACCGATCAGGGGCAGCGCCTGACCATGATCAATCCTGCCTATATGACCCGCCAGATCGCTGAACTGGCGAAAAAAGACGGCGAGTTTTTTCACATCACCAGCCTTAAACCCATCCGTCCGGCAAATCAGCCGGACCGTTGGGAGAAGCGCGCCCTGGAAAAATTTGAAACCGGTATTCGTGAAATATCGGAGCGACTGACCTGGAAAGGCGAAGATGTTTTCCGTTATATGGCGCCGCTGATCACGAAAATGCCTTGTCTAAGATGCCATCAGGCGCAAGGCTACGAACTGGGTGATATTCGGGGCGGGATCAGTATTACGCTTCCCGCCGAATCCATTTTCAGTGGTGATGCCGAGCTCATCAAGCAGGCGCTGATTCGACATCTTGTTGTCTATTTGCTTGTTTTACTGCTACTGATCTTTTTCCTCGAAAAAACCCGCCGTCAGTGGCTCAAGCTCGAACACATCAAAAACAAACAACAGGCGACTATCAATGAACGCACGGCTGAGCTGACCGCGTCAAATCAACAGCTCATGGAGGAAAACTACGAGCGAATCAAGGTAGAGGATCGCTACCGAGCCGTCAGCCAGTCCGCCTTTGACGCCATTATTTCAGCCGATGATAACGGCGCCATCCTCTCCTGGAATTCGGGAGCGGAGCGTATCTTCGGATATCGGTATGACGAAATAATCGGAGGAAGTATAGCAAAAGTCATGCCATATCGCTATCGTTCAGGTCATGCTTTGGCGATGCAACGCATGGCATCCGGCAATGATTCAGCAATCATAGGTTCTACCATGGAGCTGGCCGGATTGCATAAAAACGGCAAGGAATTCCCGATTGAACTCTCTCTTGGAAGCTGGACACAGGATGAGCAGCGTTTTTTCAGTGCAGTGATACGTGACATTACAGATCGCAGGAAGACTGAAAAATCACTGAATCAGGCACTCGATAAGTTACGCGATAAGGAGATTAAACTCCATCACCTCGCCCATCATGATCCATTAACCAACCTGCCGAACCGCTTGCTGTTCATCGACCGTCTCAACCAGTCAATCCGCAAAGCCAAACGTGCAGGAACAAAGCTGGCGTTGTTGTTTATCGATCTCGACCGTTTCAAACAGATCAATGACAGTCTGGGTCATCCTGTGGGTGATGGTCTATTGAAGGCTGTCGCCAGTCGTCTCGTCAAGATGATTCGAGAGAATGACACCGTCTCACGATTGGGCGGTGATGAATTCACCATCATCTTGGATGCTATACGTAATAGCGCCGATGCGGGTCTTGTGGCTCAAAACCTTATTCAAGCCTTTGAGACCCCGGTTGTTGTCGATGGCCATCAGCTCTATATCACGGTAAGCGTGGGCATCAGTCTCTGTCCGCAGGACAGTATGATTGCGGAGGCGCTGATCCAGAATGCGGACACTGCCATGTATCGCGCCAAAGACGAAGGCAGAAACACCTTCCAGTTCTATAGCGAATACATGACATTACAGGCCTATGACCGGGTCTTTCTGGAGAGTGATTTACGCAGAAGCGTGAAGGAAGGGGCATTTGAAATCTATTTTCAGCCACAGTTTGACCTTCAGGATGAAACCCTGGTCGGCATAGAGGCGCTGCTGCGCTGGCATCGTCCGGAGCACGGCATGGTGTCCCCCGACACCTTTATTCCCGTCGCTGAGGATACAGGTCTGATTATACCCATCGGTGACTGGGTGCTACGCAATGCCTGCTTACAGATGAAGACCTGGCAAGACGCCGGTTTGGTCCCGGAAACCGTGAAGATATCCGTCAATCTGTCAGTAAAACAGTTGCAACAGCCGGATCTGCCGGAGCGCATTTTTCAGGTACTGACGGACGCGGGTCTCGCGCCCGACACCCTAGACCTTGAGATTACCGAAAGTGTCATCATGCAGCACCCGGAAAAGTTTGCCGCTATCTTTCAACAACTGCGCAGTCATGGCATCGAACTATCGATTGACGACTTCGGCACCGGTTACTCATCACTGGGTTACCTAAAACAACTGCCTATCAATAAACTGAAAATAGACCGTTCGTTTGTGTGTGACATACCGGATGACGCCAATGATGAGGCCATCGCCAAGGCAATCATCGCCCTGAGTAAGAGCATGCAGTTGAAGGTTGTGGCGGAAGGGGTGGAAACCGAAGTGCAGGCGGATTTCCTGCGCAGTGAAGGGTGCCAGATTGGCCAGGGTTACCTTTACAGCCGTCCGCTGCCATCTAAGGAACTTGAGGTTTATCTTCAACATTCCAAGAAAATGCCGGATACCGACTAAGGCGTCACTATTCCCGGCATCAGCAGAACCGGTCAATGCACAGAAAGTGAAGAGAGCGGTCATGGGATTGGCCGGAAAATAGAGCATTGGCATGGAGACGCCGCCCGGCGGCAGGGCAAAGCTAACGGCATGTAGGGTATGTGGGGTTAAATTAGAGTAATCTGATTTTCTAAATACTGATGTACTCGGAATCCTATTCATGCTTATCGGAACATAACTCCCGGGGCTCTATTATAATAGAGTGAGATATGCGGTTGCATGATGACTGGCGCAAGCGAGTCTGCCGATGGCGATCGATGTTTGGTTGTATGGCATGGCATTGCTATGTGCTTTTACACGTAAGGTATAGGACACTACACTAGCGTATTCTTTTTTCGGAAACATCGAGTGGCAAAGATAATGAGTGAGCGCCGGCTAAGTGATGGTACGCCTACAGATCGTTGGCACGCCATCGATTTCAAGACGACTTTACACAGATTGGGGACTGACACGACGGGGTTGCCGACCGACGAGGCTGAGCGCCGTTATGCCAGATTCGGTCCTAATCGCCTGCCTGAACCCAAGGCGCGTAGTGGGTTGGTGCGTTTTCTCTGTCAGTTTCACAATGTGTTGATCTATGTATTGATCGCTGCAGGTGTGGTTACCGTCTTGTTGCAGCATTGGGTGGACGCCAGTGTTATTTTCGGCGTAGTGATTATCAATGCCGTTATCGGGCATATTCAAGAGGGTAAGGCGGAGGACGCCTTACAAGCGATCCGCCAAATGCTATCACCGCATGCCATGGTCATGCGGGATGATAAGCAGATAACCCTGGATGCTGAGAAACTGGTGGTTGGTGATATCGTGCTGTTGCAACCCGGTGACAGGGTGCCTGCCGATCTGCGTCTGATCCGGGTGAAAGGCTTGCAGATTCAGGAGTCGGCGCTGACCGGTGAATCCATGGCGGTGGAAAAGTTCACGGACCCGTTACCAGGTGATGCGCCGTTGGGCGACCGGTTGAATATGGCCTATTCGGGCACCCTGGTGACTCATGGCCGGGGCAGTGGTGTTGTGGTTACCACGGGTGCTCAGACTGAAATCGGCCATATCAGTTCTCTCGTTGCAGAAGTGGAGGCGGTTACGACACCGCTGTTGCGGCAGATGGCCCAATTCGGGCGTTGGCTGACTGCCGGTATCCTGGTTCTTGCGCTGTTTACTTTCGTCTTCGGGGTTTTCCTGCGTGATTATCTGGTGGCAGAGATGTTTCTCGCCTCCGTCAGTCTCGCCGTGGCTGCGATTCCAGAGGGGTTGCCTGCGATCATGACCATTACCCTGGCAATCGGTGTCCAGCGAATGGCCCAGAGAAATGCCATCATTCGTAAGCTCCCGGCCGTAGAAACCCTGGGGTCGGTGATGGTGATCTGTTCCGACAAGACAGGCACCCTGACGCGCAACGAAATGACGGTAAGATCCATCGTTACCGCCAGTGATGTTATTCATGTCGGCGGCACCGGCTACGACCCGCACGGAGCGATTTCCCTCAACGAACACGATCTGCGAGCGGAAGAGTGGCCGTTACTCTGCGAAGTGACAAGAGCGGCGGTGCTCTGTAACGATGCCTCGTTACAGCAACAAGATGGCGTATGGTGTGTGCATGGCGACCCCATGGAAGGCGCATTATTGATTGCCGGTATGAAGGCAAGTGTGGATATCGATATCGTCAACAAGCAACATCCACGCACCGACCTGATACCTTTTGAGTCTGAACATCGGTTTATGGCCACACTCCACCATAGCCATACCGGGGAGGCCTTTATCATTCTCAAGGGCGCCCCTGAGCAGTTGTTGAAGATCTGCAAACTGCAGCGAACATTGGATGGGGACCAACCGTTGGATGCGAATCGTTGGATGGAACAAATAGAAGCTATGGCGGTGCAGGGACAAAGGGTTCTGGCTATAGCCGTTAAACCTGTCCACGCGGACAAGCTTGAATTGAACTATCAGGATGTCCGGGACGGCATGATCCTGTTGGGGATGTTCGGCCTGATCGATCCCCCCCGCACCGAGGCGATCGAGGCAGTGAGAATTTGTTCCCGGGCGGGCATCAGGGTAAAGATGATTACCGGCGACCATAGCGCCACCGCCCTGGCCATCGCACGACAACTCAAACTCTCCAATGTAAAGGAAGTGCTCACCGGCCAGGATTTAGAGACGATGGATGACAATAGGCTTGGGCAACTGGTCGGAGGGATTGATGTCTATGCGCGGGTCAGCCCGGAACACAAACTACGTCTTGTAACGCTGTTGCAGGAGCAGGGATTGGTGGTTGCAATGACGGGTGACGGGGTGAATGATTCACCGGCCCTGAAACGTGCGGACGTAGGAACGGCAATGGGGCAGAGTGGCACGGAGGCGGCCAAAGAAGCATCGGAAATGGTCCTCGCCGACGATAATTTCGCATCGATAATTTATGCCGTCGAAGAGGGACGCACCGTTTACGACAATTTGAAAAAAGCCATTCTCTTTATTTTGCCCACTAATGGCGGCGAGGCATTCATCATTCTTGCTGCGATTGCTTTTGGCTTCCATCAGCTCCCGCTGACGCCTGCGCAGATCCTGTGGGTCAATATGATAACTGCGGTGACCCTTGCCCTGGCGTTGGCGCTTGAGCCGGCTGAGTCGGCTGTGATGAATCGCAAGCCGCGAAAGTCAGGCGAACCGCTCTTGACGCCCTTGTTGTTGTGGCGCATAGCCTTTGTCTCCAGTATATTGATGGGTGGGACATTCGGACTTTTCCTCTGGGTAAGGGAGCAGGGGATGAGTATTGAGGAAGCCAGGACCGTTGCCGTGAATACGCTGGTCTTATTCGAGATCTTCTATCTTTTCAATGCCCGTTATATCACCGCCCCGGTACTTAACTGGGAGGGTCTGGTAGGGAATCGGTATGTCCTTTTAGCAATAGGCCTGCTGTTGCTGTTCCAGTTGGGCTTTACTTATCAGCCCCATCTGCAGTCGCTGTTCGGCACCGCCTCGATCGATGCTTCAATCTGGTTGCGTATTGTATTAGTCTCTTCCTCCGTACTGTTCTTGGTGGAAATCGAGAAATATTTCATTCGCAGGATGATGGGATATAGATAGTGTCTGTTTCGGCTCTTCCCCGATTCGAGTGGGTAAAAAAGCCAAGCCGTATCAAGTGGGATTTTTATCCGCAATTGAAGGCGTCAGGGGGGGGAGATGGCCTGCTTTTGAACCTAAAAACCGCAATTCGCCCCCTAGCCTGGTTCACCCGGCCGGTGAATAGGCAAATCGAAGTTACTGGTTTGCCTATCGGTAGCTCAGTATCGGAATGGAGCGGCCAACTGCGGTTTTTAGGTTGAAGCCTCCGCCTTGGCGGGCGCCAAGACGGAGTTGTAGGATTGCCCTAAAACAGGGTTATTCAGTGGCTTCCACAGCTTTTTTCCTTACGGTTCTGCGGCGGCGGCGGGTTCTTTTGTCAACCGCCTTTTCCAGAGATTTAGCGGCTTTCTCGTAGTCTTTGAGCATCCTGGTCCGCGCGGTCTGCATGGCTTTGTACAGTCCTTTCGCCAGACGTTCCGCTTTCCGCCGTTCACTGACGAGAGTCGCACGGTTGACTTTGATCTCTTTCAGTTTTGCTTGGACTTCGGCAAGACGGGCTCTTGCCCTTTCCTTGCTCGCAGGCGTCTTGGCATCGGCTACCGCCTGCCGCGCTTTGCTAACCCGTTTGCCGGCGGAATCCAGCGTTGTATCCTGACGGGCAATGGCTTTGTCGGCGGCGTTCAGTCTCGACAGGGCGCGTTTGTTAGCAGCGGATAAGGTGACTTCAGCTTGTAACGCTTCGACGATTGTCTCTATGGAAACAACGTTCCTTCTGGCTTTACGACGCTTTTTCACAGTTTTCTTTAGGGCCATCGGTACTCCTTAAATTATTGAAGAACAGTGCATAATATAGTTCGAGATCGGCATAAGAACAACTCCCTTCGCTATTGGTCGAGGAGAAATTGTGAAAAAAGTTAAGAGGCTTTGCAGACAGCCATCCTGAGATGCAGCTATACTGCCCGAAAAAAGGGCCTTACTCATGCTGGAAAATGGACTACCGGAACCACACACGCTTGCGGTTCTCGCACTTACCTTCATCGCACTGTTTCTCTTTAGCCGCGAAAAGATCCCATTGGAGACATCTTCTCTGCTGGTTTTAAGCGTGCTTGCCATCGGATTTGAGTTATTCCCTTATCAAGGTGAATACGGGCGTATCCAAGCAGTTGACTTTTTCAGAGGTTTTGGTCATGAAGCGCTGATTGCCGTGTGTGCTTTAATGGTCGCCGGATATGGTCTTGTACGCTCGGGCGCACTTGAGCCGGTGGGCCGGACGCTGGCAAAACTCTGGAGCATCAGCCCGAGCATCTCCTTTTTACTCACGTTGGTTGTTGCCGGGGTGTTAAGTGCTTTTATCAACAATACACCGATTGTCGTCTTACTACTGCCGATTCTGGTGAGTGTCTCCCTGCGAACCAAGGCTAACGCATCATCAATACTGATGCCGATGGGGTTTGCAACGCTTATCGGCGGTATGAGTACAACAATCGGCACATCCACCAACTTGCTGGTGATCGGCGTCGCGGCCGATTTGGGTCTACGCCGCATGGAGATGTTTGATTTCATCCTGCCCGCCTTGATCGCCAATTGTATTGGCTTGATCTATCTTTGGCTGGTGGCGCCAAGGATACTGCCAAGGCGGGAACTGGTACTGGCGGATAGCTCACCGCGGATTTTTACCGCCCACCTGGTAATCAGGGAGGATAGTCCGGCGGCCGGGATGAAATTATCAGAGGTCATCGGTCTGACGCATAATATTATGAATGTAGAGAGGATTAGGCGTAGCGAAACCACCTACATCATGCCGCTGCCCGATGCCGTAATAAATCCTGGAGACAGGTTGTTGGTGCATGATACACCGACTCATCTTAAAGAATTCGAGCAACTGCTGGGCGCCACCCTCTATTCGGGCGGAGATGAGGTCGATGAGACGCATCCACTCCAGGCGGAAGACCAACAACTCGCTGAGGCTATCGTATTTCAGGGATCGCCCCTGCAAAACAGAACCTTGAACGAGATTCGCTTTGCCGATGCCTATCAACTCGTGGTGATGGCGATTCATCGGGCCAATGAGACCATTAAATCCATGCCGCAGGGGGTGGGTAGTCTGCGTCTGAGTATTGGTGATGTCCTGCTGTTGCAGGGTAGACGGGAACAAATAAACGAACTCAAGCAACAGTCCATCGTCATGGTGCTGGATTCGACCACCGATCTGCCCCATTCAAGGAAGGCTCCCTATGCGCTTACGATTATGCTCGGGATTATTCTACTGGCGGCGCTCGGCATCCTGCCAATCGCGGTTAGCGCCACATGCGGCGTGCTGATCATGATCCTGTGCAATTGTCTGTCCTGGCGTGATGTCGGTCGTGCTTTGAACACGCAGGTTATCTTGATAATCGTCGCCAGCCTGGCTCTGGGCAATGCTCTTCTCTTGACGGGCGGCAGTGATTATCTCGCCAACACCTTTGTTCGGCTCACCGATGGCGCCTCGTCAACGATCGTGCTTAGCAGTTTGATACTGCTAATGGCAATATTGACCAATATTGTCTCGAATAATGCCGCCGCTGTTATTGGTACGCCCATTGCCATCAGTATTGCGGAGTCCTTACAGGTTCCCGCAGAGCCTTTTGTGCTTGCGGTTCTGTTCGGCGCCAACATGAGCTATGCAACGCCAATGGCGTACCAGACCAACCTGCTGGTCATGAGTGCGGGAAATTATACTTTCGCGGATTTTGTACGAGTCGGATTACCGCTTATTTTCATCATGTGGGTTACCTATAGTTGGCTGCTTCCGTTACTGTATTGAAATCACCTGATGCGCCGGCCATAGAGAATGGGAATCCGTACGGCAGTATCAGTCCGTAAAGGGCGCTGTCTCGTTCATACTAAGCTACGTTCGGGTTAGTATATTGATGAATACCCACTCGATCAGGGAAAGAACCATGAAATCAATGCAATCAAATGAAATCACCAATCGTTTTACAAGGTACCGGATGCAAGGATATCCGGTGATATTGATCTCTTATCAGGATATACGAAGGAGCGAAGGATGATTAAACGAGTAAAATATTCGGTTGCTAACTCAATGGTTGTTGCGGCACTGGCCAGTGGTACTGTTTTTGCGGTCGATGACCCCTCGATTAAAGGGGAGATGCGCAGCAATATCCAATCTGCCATGAGTGAGATGATAGAACGCAATACCGTAAACAGTGTGTACAATGTTTATGACCCTATTGAAGGCCGGCTTCACCGCCTCACTTTGGTCAAACTGCATGATGGGATCGTAAAAAAAGGCGGTTACTACGTGAGCTGCGCCGATTTTAAGAGCGCCAAGGCTGAAATGCTTGATTTGGATTTTTTGGTTGTACAAAAAGGTGACGGATTTATTGCAACGCAAGCCGTCATTCATAAGGCGGACGGTGAAAAGCGTAAGTATCATTTGGAAGATTAACGTTTGAAACAAAGCGATGAAATGAGGGAGCTGCTGCGGCGTGGCTATCGCTACGCCTTCTCCCTCACGCATGATAAGATGCATGCCGAGGATCTGTTACAGGATGCCTGGGTCTCAATCCTCAAGACGGGTGGAGTATTGCGGCGGGCTTACCTTTTTTCCGCCATCCGGAGCCGCTTCCTGGATAACTGCCGACGGGCGCAGCTAGTGGTGTTTGAGTCACTGGATGAAAAGATTGAAGCGGGTCAGCGCTATACTCCTGCTGATGATGTTGTGCTGGCCAATGTGCAAATGCTGGAACGGGCTTTGAATGTACTCCGACCTGTTGAGCGTGAAGTACTGTTATTGTCGGATCTTGAGGGATATACCGCACAGGAGGTATCTGAACTGACGGGCCATCCGCGAGGGACTGTATTGAGCCTGATTCACCGTAGCCGGCTAAGATTAAAACGCTATCTTGGTATACTGGGCGAGGAGGTTCAAAATGCAGAAAGAGCGGTTGAGTGAGCATCTACGCCGATACTACGAAGAGAAACAATCCTCGGAAAAACAGATGGAACGGCTGCTTGAGATAGCAGAAACAATGCCTCCTGAAGCTGCTGGTAATAATAACCATCCGATAGGCCCTGCATTAATCGCTGAGTGGCTAATGCACGTGTTGCAAGGTCCGGCAAGACCCGTATTGCCGGTTTTACTGTTAGCACTTGGGCTGTTCATTGCTACATCGTTGATCACCTATTCCGGCGATATCACACAGCTTGTTGTTCAGGAGATCTCGCTTAATCACAACAAGCGGTTGTCTGTAGAGTTTCCCGTGGAAACCTATGCGGGGCTGAATCAGCAAATGAGCAGGCTGGATTTTATACTGAGACCGTCAGCACGTGTGGGCGGTAACCGTTACCGATTGCTGGGTGGCCGATACTGCTCAATTCAAGGCCGGCTGGCGGCTCAACTCAAGTTTCAGGACGAAGAGGGAAACATACACACACTCTACCAAACGCTTCAGACCGAAGCACTGACGGAATTGGAAGAGGGCAGGGTGCAGCAGAACGGCTTGAATATCACATTGTGGAATGAGGCAGGATTATTGTATGGTCTGGCCGGCCCGGTATCCATACCATGAAACGAAGGACATTAGACAGAAGGGCTTTTATTCTTCCGATGTCCGTCTAATATGCCATCGTTGATGCGGTGGCGAAGGGATAGGCGAATCCGCTGACCGGCCAGGCTCCGTCAATGATTTAAAGGCTGATATGAAATGGGAGAACACACACGAAAACCGCACAGGGAGCAGCGTGATTGGGAGCGGCAACGAGACAGCCTGAAAACCCGCTGGGTCATTGTAGTTGTTATATTCTGGGTGACAGTCATTGTCGCCGTGGCGCTGTATACGGTCAATAAGGAATTGGACTTGATTTTGACTTCCATTGCCCTCGGCATGATGGTGCTGGGGGTATTGCTGAAGTCACGCTACCGGCGTCATGTTCGTCGTGAGCCTGAAAAACGGCAGCCACAGGGCAAAGGCGATTGAGCCTCACCCATGACTAATCTTATCAACCTGGGCTGCGGGGTCTCGGATATCCACCGCCGTTATGCAGAGATTCACAAAGCGCTTTTCGGGGTTTCATCCTATCGTATGATTCTCTATGCACTGCAGGGAAAAATACGCTCGGTCTATAGCGACTACGAACACAGATTGGACGATTTACAGGGTGAGCTTGCGGAGTTGGAGAGACAAATCCATGATGTCAGCGATAGTGATCTGCCGATGCGGAGCACCGCTGATCTATACGAATGCCTGACGAAATACACAGGGACTTTACGCCAGGTGATCGCCGAGTTGAAATCCATCTGTAGTTTTTTCAAGAATAAGGACAAGGCCTACCAGGACAGTTCCGACGCCGATCAGTCCCGGCTCAATCGGGATAAGGTCGCCTACGATTACTCGATTCGGGAACTGGAACGTCTTGGTACGAAACTCAACAAACTATTCTCCGGTTTTTAACCTCTTAGTGAATACTGATATCCTCCGGCGCATCGCCGCCGGGATACAGGATCGACAAGTGGGCTAAATATTGATTGTCTATGCGGCTAATGCGCTGAATTATAGATAAAAACATCATTTCAGGCTGGTTGCTCTCCTAATATTCTCTTGGAGGTTGGTTTTTTCTTGTGCTAGCTTATGGGTGTTGCCTCTGGAGAAAATAAATCCGCATAATATCCGGATTTGGCAAAAATCGTGGTTCTGTTATCCTCAACCTGTCAGTATAAATACGATGATTGCTAAGGAGGGATATGGATGAAAACCCGGCGTGTACTACTCGACAGCGAGCTTTCGTCGCTGGTATTGGACCTGTTTCAGGAGGCCGATCTGGAGATTGATATCGTCACCCCGAAAAAGCGTATCCTCAAACCCCTGCTCGAACTCGGTGACTATTCCGCCATGCTGGTGAGGAACAAGGTGCCGGTCAATTTCGAGATGCTGGAGGGAGCGGGTAAACGCCTTAAGGTCATCGGTGTGTTCGGCGATGACATCACCAAGATCGATGTCGCAGACGCCTCTCGCAACGGCATCCTGGTGAAGGTTACTGAATATGGTAATGCCTATGAGGCCGCTAACTTAGCCGTGCGCTTGATGTCAACGCTCATCAGTCGCTCGTTCCGCGCACGGGAGTCCAAGAAGGCGCTGATTGCAGCGAATCTCGATGAACTGGGTCCTGATGATTTGAGCGGGTTCGAGCTCGCCGATACGGTGGTAGGACTGATCGGTTGCGGAAATGTGGCCCAGGTCCTGGCTACTGAGGTCCGCCTCCATTGTAAGCGGGTATTAGGTTATGATACGCGGCTGCGTAACGTGTATGAAAATTTCCATCAACGCGCCCCGCTTGAGAAACCGGTGATCGAGTACGCTCAGTTGAGCGAGGTGCTGGGGCATTCGGACATTATCAGCATACATACCGCCGGTGAGGACAAGGTGTTCAAGGGCAAGGAGCTCTACTTCGCCAAGCAGCGTCCGTTTATCGTGAATACATCGCGTAACGGCAACATAGATGAATCCTCTTTATTGCAAGCGCTGGAGGAAAATCGCATCCGAGGCGCAGCCGTTACGGTGCCTGCGGAGCAGCTTCGGGATAAAAAAGTTCCGGAGTGGGTGCAGCCCTTCCTCAAGTACAGTAACGTGATCATCGCTCCCTGTGTCGGTATGCCGTCGGTCGATACGAAGCGCAAGCAGGCCCGCAGATTGGCGCGTTCCATTATCGATTATCTGAAGCAAAAGGATCTGTCCCTCGCAGTCAATTCCATGGATGTGGTCGGATGGCGACGTAAACAGCGCTATCCTTTGTCTCGGGGCGAGACACGCAGTTCGGTGCCGATTTTCTGGACTCGCTAGGCGCAGAGTTAACTTATCAGTATACGCCTAAAACTAAACAGATCCACTTTTTATCCTCTCTCCCTCAGGGAGGAGGTTAGGGTGGGGGGATAAAAATGAGTGCGGCAGTTATTGGAATCTCCTTACATAACCCAATATCGCCATTGCATCAACCTGTGCCTTTTCATGGTCAGGTGGTGAAATGTCATCCACTTCGATTTTCGTCCATTCGTATCCACCAACTATCTCTAACCAATCAAGCGGTGTTGTGTAACCGATACCAATCGGCAAGTTCTTTCCTTGCTCCGCCGATCTGAAAGAATCGGAGTACCAATGGGAAAAACCAATATCGAATCGTAGAACTTGCCCTGAAATCGTGTCGTCTACGGAAGATGCATGGTGAACGGCCGGAAGACCAAATAAAAAGGCACAGATTAAGCACCTGATTTTTACAGTAATCTTCTTCTAACATACGCAACCGCTTCCACCCCCGGATACTAACCCCTAACCAGCGAAAAATCGTTCGGAAACTCGGATAGACCCGATTTTTTTCCAAACTAAAGTTTCACGGTTTTGTGAGCACCGAGGTGCGTAGTGGATATGGGCTAAGGTTATTTTTGATGGGGTTTGCCCGGTTTATAGCAAACCCCCATAAAATTAATTCTGGGCGCAGCCGCTGCTTGCTAAAAAACACTATGTTTTTCAAAAAGATAGCTCATGCACTTGATATTACCACAAAATCAATAGCGTGAAACTTCAGTTTCCAAAGACTATGATTGTCCATCATACTTTGAAGCGAGCGACAAACCGGTGCAAGGAGGCTGCTTGGTCGCTGAGGCTGTCGCTTGCGTCACTGGTCTGCTGCGCGGCGTCGGCGGTTTGTTCCGAAACCATCCGGATTCCTTCTATATTCTGATTGATCTCGTTAGCCACGGCATCCTGTTGTTCGGCCGCCGTAGCAATCTGCATACTCATTTCATTGATAATACTGACAGACTCACGGATCGCGGAGAGGGAGTCGCCGGCATTCACCGCCAGTTGGGCGGTCATGTCCGCCTGTTCCCGACCATGGGACATGACCGATGCAGCCTCCGTGGCCTCCGCCTGAAGCCGCTCGATCATCATCTGAATCTCTTTGGTGGAATCCTGTGTCTTGGAGGCGAGCGTCCGCACCTCGTCCGCCACGACGGCAAAACCACGTCCCTGTTCGCCCGCACGGGCAGCTTCGATGGCGGCGTTGAGGGCCAACAGGTTTGTCTGCTCGGCGATACCGCGTATGACGTTGACCACATTGCCGATATTGCCGCTTTCACTTTGCAGCCGGCCTACGACATCGGCGCCGTGCGACACCTTGTTTGCCAGGGACTGAGTGGCTGCGACCGCCTCATCAACCACTTGGCCGCCGTTGTTGACCGCCTCGTTTGCCTGATGGGCTGACTCAGCCGCAGAAGTGGTATTGCGACTGATCTCCTGGACCGTGACGGCCATCTGATTAATCGCGGCTGCGATCTGTTCGATCTCCATATTTTGTGCCGACACACCTTGATGTGTCTTTTCGGACACCTTTGACATCTCCTGGGTGGTCGAGGTGACCATTGAGGCGACTGAACCGATCTCGGCGATGGCGCATTTCAGATTGTCCTTCATTGTCACGAAGGAGGATGTCAGGATTGCGATTTCGTGATTTCCCTGTATAGGTTTTAAGCTGAAGGTCAGGTCATTGCTTGCCAATTGTACCGTGGACTCGCGGATCTCTTCCAATGGCTTCAATAATTGAATCAAATACAGCAGACCGCCGATCAAGACCAGTGTAATCACCGAGGAGACGCCGATATTAACCTTCGTTGTCTTGCTGTTTGAACGATGGATTTCATTCACCCGGTTGGATGCGTTGGTTATGGCCCGTTGTAAGGCGTTATCCAGTTTTTCCGACATCGAGGCGGCAGCCTTGTCAAAAGTCTCCATAAAGAGGTTTCCCCCTGAAGGTCCCTGGGCGATATAGAGTCCGGCCATCTTTTTGCCGGTCTGATAATAGTTATCGAAGCTAATCTGCATTTCCAGGTAAAAGTCGGCATTGTCAGAGTCGAGGATACTCGCCTCCTCAATCAAGACGCCGATGCGTGTTGCGTGTTTTTCCGCTTCGGCATAGCCGTCATCCAGCCCATCGCGCCCACGGGTGGCGCTGATATCGGTAAGCCACTGTTGCACCTGTACGATGTTGAGCTGTAGATCGAGCACTTTGAGTTGATATTCGTAGTCGTGGTTAACCAGTGTATCGGTGGTGCTGAGAACCGAGGCGTTTTGCAGCCATACCACAATGATGCCGGTGATCAGAATGGATGAGATGCTGCCAAGTAATATCCATGCGCGGGTGACTATTGTGTAGTTGCTGAGTGACATTATTCCCTATTCCTTTGTACGTGGTACGGCAATGGTCGTTTTTATGCCGAGGTTAGGTACAGCCGTTGGATCATTTCAGCGGCAGACTATCTGATTTATTTAGTGAGGTATTACGGAATGATGGCTTTCGTGAGTCCACAGCGTTATCTGTGTGAGAACAAAATTCTCTTTTGCGGCAATCTTACTACTCAGATCATGGGCATTCTCGAACCTAAAAACCGCAGTTGACCGCTCCATTCTGATGCCAACCCACTGATAGGCAAACTAGGGGGCGTTCTCAATCATCGTTCGCGGCGTGATTCCGGCCCTTTTCCGCGCTGGCGGCGTTGCGATTCGTTGCAATAGAATGACTATTACGCCTCATCGCGCCTTGCCGGCACGAAAAATGACTCAGAATCACGCTCACTCAGCTAATTGAGAACGCCCCCTAGTAACTTCGATTTGCCTAACCCGGATATTTCACCCGGCCGCTGATAATATTAATTAACCTTTTGATTTAACATGAAATTTAAATATGCAGTGATTATTTAGTACCGTCCCAATGACTTCATGATCTCAGTCGGCACCGGCGAGAAATGATCGAGTTCCATGGTGAATGAACCTCGCCCATGAGTCGCGGAGCGCAGCTCCGTGGCATAACCGAACATCTCTGAAAGCGGGACCAGGTTGCGGATCGCCTTCATCTGTCCGGGTCGGTCATTGACGCCGTCGATATCCGCCCGTCGGTTGGCCAACTGTCCCAGTACATCCCCCAGATGCTCCTCGGGTGTGACGACTTCGCTACGCACGATAGGTTCAAGGAGCACGGGGGCTCCCGCCTCCAAGCCGCTGCGAAGGGCCATGCCGGCGGCCGCTTTGTAGGCCAATGGGTTGGAGTCCACGCTATGGACGGAGCCACCGGTCAAAATCACTTTGATATCGGTAACCGGATAGCCCCCGATGACGCCGCTCCCGGCTGTTTCCCGAATACCGCTCTCCACGGCGGGAATGTAGGCTGCCGGTATGGCGCCGCCCGAGATACGGCTTTCAAAAGAGAGTCCCCGGCCTGCTTCTCCCGGTATGATATCGATGACAACATGGCCATATTGACCATGGCCGCCGGTCTGTCTGATAAAGCGGCCCTCAACGTTTTTCGCCGGACGGGTGATGGTTTCTCTATAGGCGACCTTCGGTTTTCCCGTTCGTACGTTCACCCCCTGCTCACGCTTCAACTTCTCCAGCAGCACCTCAAGGTGGAGTTCGCCCATGCCGGATAGTATGGTCTGCCCGGTATCCTCATCGATATCGGCCCTGAAGGTCGGGTCATCCTCGGCGAGATGGTGCAGGGCTTCGGCGAGGCGCTCGTTATCCCGGGAGGTTACGGGAGCGACCGTGATTTTAATGACCGGCTCCGGAAAACTGATCGACTCGAGGATAACGGAATGACCAGGCTCGCACAGCGTATCACCGGTGACGGCTTCCTTCATACCCAGCAGGGCGGCGATATCTCCGGCATTGATGGCAACAATGTCCTCCCGGTGTTCGGCATACATGCGTTCAAGACGGCCTACCCGTTGTGGTCGTCCGTGCCTGGGATTGAGGATGTCGGCGCCTGATTTCAAGGCGCCTGAGTAGACGCGCACATAACAGAGCCGTCCCGCATAGGGATCGGTGACCGTTTTGAACAGCAACGCACTTAACGGAGCGTCGTTGGAAGGATGGCAGATAACCGGTTCGCCTGTTTCAGGATGGGCGCCCTTGATATCGCCGATATCGAGGGGTGAGGGCAGATAGTCGACCACCGCATCCAGTAGGGGTTGAACGCCTTTGTTTCTGAGTGCGCTGCCGCACAGAACCGGCACGACACTACTATCCAGGGTAGTGCGACGCAGTGCGGATTTCAGTTGCTCCTCATCGGCGCCTTTTCCTTCCAGCCAGGTCGTGAGCAGGATGTCGTCATGTTCGGCGATCCTCTCGATCATGTTAGCGCGGGCGGTCTGGGCGGCTTCGAGGCGGGTTGCGGGGATTTCGTCATAGTCTCGCTGAGCCCCGGGTTCATCGCGCCATCTGATGATACGCATGCCGATCAAGTCGATGACGCCTTCGAATGCCGACTCAGCGCCCAGCGGCAGTTGCAAGGGGACGGGATTCGCACCGAGTTGAGCACGGATCGTAGTGAGCGAGTGGTGGAAGTCAGCGCCAATCCGATCCATCTTATTGATGAAACAAAGCCGTGGCACCCGGTAACGATCCGCCTGCCGCCATACGGTTTCAGTCTGTGGCTCAACCCCTTGGGAGGCGTCGAAAACCACGACGGCGCCATCCAGCACCCGCAATGCGCGTTGTACTTCCGCGGTAAAATCGATATGCCCCGGGGTGTCGATGAGGTTGATCTGGTGGTGGTTCCAAAAGGCCGTTACCGCCGCATCGACAATAGTGATGCCGCGTTCCTGTTCCTGATCCATCCAGTCGGTTACCGTGGTGCCGCTATCCACTGATCCTACCTGGTGGGTGCGGCCCGCATAGTAGAGAAAACGTTCCGTGGTCGTGGTCTTGCCTGCATCGATATGTGCAATCAGGCCGATATTCCGCAACCGTTCAATGGGTGTGGCCTTGGGGGTCATGGATTACAGTTGCCTTCCTTAGGAGTGTGGTTTATCGAACACCACACATTCTAGCCCGGATATTTCACCCGGGAGCGACGAGATCGGTGCGAGGGCGCGTTCAGCGTTGCCGGGTAACACTTTGCACTTTGCTAATATTCTAAGTATTACATGTTAAATCAAACAGTTAATTCATATTATCAGCGGCCGGGTGAAATATCCGGGCTAGTCCGATTTAGCATCCTTTTGCGTTATAAAAGAACCGCTTATGGACGGATGCGGGTTAATGTATTGGTCAAGCTGGATTTTGAGATGTTTCGTATGCCGAGTGTGTTGTATTATCGCTCGATGTCACGACTGTCAATCCTGTTTCTGCTGTCAGTGTTCACTATGGTCTCGCCGGTCTCGGCAGATGAGGGGGTAGGGTCATCTTGGGCAGCGGTCGATAACACAGGCGCGCTCAGGGTGGATCTCTGGTTTTTTTGGTCCGAGCACTGCCCGCATTGCCAGGATGCCAGGCCCCATGTGGAGGCGCTGCCTGAAGCCTTGCCCTGGCTGCGCCTTCATTCGCTGAAACTGGAGGGACACCCGGAGCATGTGGCGCACTACAAGTTCCTCGCCGGCAGGGTTGGCGGCGAAGCGCGCAGTGTGCCGGCGATGCTGTTTTGCACTCAGATGATGGTTGGATGGGAGAGTTTCGAGACCACCGGAAAACGTCTGCGCGAGGGATTGATGGATTGTTATGCCCGGTTAGCGGCCGGGGTGGAGATGGCGCCGGACAACCCTAAGCCGTTAGAGAATCAACCCGCGCCTCGGCAGCAGGGCGTCTCTCCAATCATACTGCCGATAGTGGGCGAGGTGGATATACAGGCCTGGTCGCTGCCGGCCTTTACCCTGGTATTGGCCGGGCTGGATTCATTCAATCCCTGTGCCTTTTTTGTGCTGTTGTTTCTGCTCAGTCTGTTGGTCCATGCCGGTTCACGGGGACGTATGTTAGCGGTGGGCGGCCTGTTTATCGCCGTTTCAGGCTTGGTCTATTTCCTCTCCATGGCGGCTTGGCTCAATCTTTTTTCACTCGTCGGGCACCTTTACTGGGTGACCTTGGGCGCCGGGCTGCTTGCTCTGGCGATCGGGGTTTTCAATGTAAAGGACTACTTCCTGTTTCAGCAGGGGCCATCCCTCTCAATCCCCGCCAAGGCAAAACCTAAGCTCTTCGCGCGTATGCGTGATGTGGTTTCAGCAGGCTCGATGCCCGCTATGCTCGCGGCTGCCGCTTTGTTGGCGGTTATCGCCAACCTCTATGAGTTGCTCTGTACGGCCGGTTTTCCCATGGTCTACACTCGTGTGCTGACCCTGAGCGCCTTGCCTGTACCGAGCTATTATCGCTACTTGGCGCTGTACAATCTGATCTACATCCTGCCGTTGCTGACTATCATGCTGGTGTTTGTTTTCACCCTGGGCAGCCGCAAGCTGCGGGAGAGCGAAGGGCGTGTTCTCAAACTCCTGTCCGGGTTGATGATGCTCGGCCTCGGAGCCGTGCTGGTATTCGTCCCCGGTGCGCTGGACAGGTTATGGACGGCAGTCCTCTTATTGCTGGCTGCTGTTGTAGCGACCTGGTTTTTGGTGAAGCGCTTTCCCGGTGGAGTCAAGGCCGAATCCAAAGGGAGCGAATGATCGGAGTTTGGTTGGCTCGGCTTTATCACCCTTAACCGCCGGATGTCCTGTCGGTGTTCGCCGATTGCAATTTTCGCTGCCGGGATCCTCTTGCAGTGGACCCCCGTTGCTGACGGCTGTTTTCAATGTCTTGAGCCCCATCCAACTGAGAAGTCTATCAGAAATCCTTTTGCATTTCAATTCCAGGGGGATTAAATGTGACTCAAGTGAAATTGCGGATGGTTATCACGCCTACGAGCGGTTCGCGCTCAGCCGGCCTGAATGGCTTTTTTCTGGAACTCGGTTCTCAGTCGAAAAATAAACCTATTGACAATAAGGTTTTATAAAAGTTTAATTTAAACACGCTGAGTAATTTCGATACTCAAGTATTAACTTCAACCATTATGACAACAGCGTGATATGGAGTTTTATACGGGTTTTGTATCGGAATCGTTGTTAGTGCGGTCTGGATGGCAATTAATTATCCGGATGCTCACTCGGAATTCGAATGGGTGTCTAAGTAAAAAGGAAGCTGTACAGGTCAGGATGACATTTAGCCGCAGCTCTATCACTCTACTGTAATGTAGTAATCTGAGGAATCGAGCATGCAGGACTCCTTCATGAGTTATCTCCACCTTTACTTTTCATTGTCATAGCGCTGCTTGGCTCACCTGTCTGTCAAACCTATATCGGGACAACGGTCTCTGAGCGGAAATCCCTACTCTATAGAAAACGGGGATAAGGAGGTGAACTGGAGAACTATTGAGGAATGCCATCAGAAAAACACTGTTTTTTTAGTGGTAATAAATGCAAGGAGTCTTCGTTTTATTGGGCGATGACTTTCTATCTATTACGTATTTTAAGTTGGGAATAGACATGAAAAAGTCAATATTTGCATCATTTTCAATCGCTGCAGCCTTCATTGTAGGCGCCGCGATCAGTAGCATCGGTATGGCGGCCGTACCCGCGCCGCCGGTAGTGCAGCAACAGGGCATCCCTGATACGGTCTTCAACAATCTGCAAGCATCCGATTGCCGGGGTTGTCATAATCAGAACCCCCCTCCAGGCATACCTGTCGATCCGACCTATCTGCCGGACCGCCATCACCTGTTAAAAGGTACGGCAATTCCGGCGGGAAGCGATGTTCCTAATCGTGATGCGGACGGCGATGGAATACCGGATACGCTGTATGATTGTCTGTCCTGTCATTCCATGGAGTGGAATCCCAACACTTTCATGTATGAGTTAGTGCAAAATTTCAGGGATTGTTTGGGGTGTCATCAGCAGACGGCTGAGGCAACCGTCCATCATTTGACGGCGCTCGCAGCGGCGCAAAACTGTCAGGCGTGTCATGGCGGAGTAATCGACAACCCGGGCGATGGCCATATCATCCCAACCTATCAGCCCAGCCTTGTTACTCCATGGCCGAGCGGTAAGGTGAATGGCGATGATACCGTAGCGGCCAACTCAGCAGGCACATATGCCGGTAACTGTAATTTCTGCCATAACACCACCGATGGTCAGGGCGGAGCCGCGGGTCTCAATCTCGAGTCAACCCAACTGGGCACCGTAGCGGCGATTTACCAGAATATGGAAACGCATCACGGCACAGGCTTGGCGCTTGCCGACAGTGCAAGGTGTTCCTGGTGTCATGATATGGCCCAACCCTCGCCGGCGCATGCGATCCGTGCTTGTGAGCAGTGTCATGGCATCAGTTCACTGCATAACATCACGGCGGATACCGATGGAAACGGGGTTACGCCCGGTGCGGAACTGCCTGGATACAGCCATACCGGCGCCCAGTCCGATTGTTGGGGTTGTCACGGTAACAATGGTGTAATCATGTCAGCGCCGATGTCAGGTCCGGCTATTCCAAGCATCGCTTCGATGAGTGCTTCCTCCGTTCCGGCCGGCGTTGAGACCGCTATTACGCTCACTGGCATGAACTTCACCAACTACATCAGGAACCCTTGGACGGGTGCGTTTGATATCCAGGTGAGTTCTGCCGTTCAACTGACCGATGCTGCGGGTAATGCGACGGAGCTTGTGCCTACCAGCGTAACGGAGGATATGATCGAAGTGGTTATTCCTGCCGTCATGGCGGCCGGTAACTATCAGCTCACTGCCAAGAAAGGTCTTAAATCGGGCAATCCGATGAATCTGTCCGTGACGCCGGAAATCAGTATCGATTCTGCTGTCTGCGTCAAGCGTACAGGCAAGCTCACTGTTACCGGCAGTAGTTTCAGTACTTATCTTGGCGCGTCTGGTTCAGGAACCACCGTGACCATGAACGGAGTGCCGGGCGATGTCACTTCCTGGACCGATACGCAGATTCAGGCGGATGTTTCACGATGCGAACGCTCCGTGACTGTAGATACTGTCTTTGGTTCTGCTTCCGCATCAGTGGAAAGAGTCAAGAAAGTCAAGAAAGACAAAAAAGACAAAAAAGACAAGAAAGACAAGAAAGACAAGAAAGACAAGAAAGACAAGAAAGATAAGGGGGAAAAATAGATCCCAATGATGTGATGTAGTAAACCGGCGGTGGAGTCCATTCCACCGCCGGCCTTTTTTTTCACCAGGAAGCGCAGAGAATCAAATTCAAAGGATGTATTTTTATGTGTTCGAATGTACTCGGGAGCGCGATGCAACTGAGATTCAGTAATGCTAGATTAGCAGTAGAGAGAAGTGCCATGAAGAGAGTAAATGCTGAACTTTTTCATGAGTTAAAGTCACGACACCGCCTCTGTATAGCCTGTCTTTCCTCATTGATCCTGTTTTTTATCTTTATTTCGGGAATAGGGCCGGTTTATGCATATAATCTGGCGGAGCAGGATTGTCGTTGTTGCCATAGCAGCGGAGTGCCTGACAGGCACCACATGCTAGTGAATATCAAGCAATTCGCCTGTATGGATTGCCATGACATGGTATGGGACAATGCGGCGTTAAGCTACACTCCGTTGGTAACGAGAAACTGTCTCGTATGCCATACCGGTTCTCTTGCAAATCGCCATCATATAGCCAGCAGTGAATGCTTTAATTGCCATAATGTATATTATGATCCCCAGGTATCTTCTTATGTAATTGATTTCCAGAATAGTTGTACCAATACGCCGCAGATTGAAAATTGCGTGGATGGGATCGACAACAATGCAAACGGCCTGATTGACTGTCAGGATCAGCATTGTTCGGGAGTGGCGGAATGTTTGGCCCCTACTGTGGAAATATGTACTGATGGAATCGATAATGATCTAGACGGACTTTCCGATTGTTCGGACCCCGATTGTTCTCAGGCGCCGCTTTGCCTGCCGGACCCAACACCAACACCAACACCAACACCAACGCCGACGCCGACGCCAACACCAACGCCAACGCCAACGCCAACGCCAACGCCAACGCCAACGCCAACGCCAACGCCA
>JAHXHR010000047.1 GCA_025656505.1 Candidatus Thiodiazotropha sp. (ex Epidulcina cf. delphinae)
CATTCTATTCCAAGGAGTTGCAACGCAGCCATGCGCCGCCGCAAGCGTGCCATTCGCCCCGTAGCGTGGTTCACACCGGCCGGTGAATAGGCAAATCGAAGTCAATAGTTTGCCTATCAGTAGCTTAGTGTCGGAATGGAGCGGTCAACTGCGGTTTTTAGGTTCAAGTTAAGTACATGCCATTTTACTGAATGCGCTTTTTCCTTTTTTTTATCCACGCAACATGGCGATAACCGGGGCGGTTTCGGGAAGGATGTCCCGCCACAGGCGGAAGGACTCAGCAGCTTGTTCCACCAGCATGCCCAGGCCGTCCAGCGAGCGCGCCGCTTGGTGTTCCCGGCTCCAGGTCTGAAATGGGGTGGCTCGGTCGCTGTAGAGCATGTCATAGCACCAGCCGCCTTTGCCGAGCAGCGAATCGGGAAGCGCCGGCACTTTACCGCTAAGACCGGCGGCAGTGCCGTTGATGATCAGCTCGAACCGCATCTCTTCCAACTCGTCGAGACCGCAACCGGCCACCTGGCCGTAGGGCGCAAGACCATTGGCCAGTGAGTAGGCCTTGCCGGCTGTGCGGTTGGCGATGATGATCCGTTTCGGTTTCTGCTCCAGCAGAGGGCGCATCACGCCGCGAACCGCGCCGCCCGCGCCGAGCATCAGGATGCGCCTACCTTGGATGCGAAAGCCCTGGTTGACGGTGAGATCCCGGACCAGGCCGACGCCGTCCGTGTTGTCCCCGCGAAGCCGGTTGTTGCCCAGTCTGATCAAGGTATTCACCGCACCCGCAGTATGCGCCCGCGGACTCAGCTCATCCGCCAGCCGCCATGCCTCTTCCTTGAAGGGCACGGTCACATTCAGTCCCTGTCCACCCTCAGCGAGAAAACGCCGCACATCACCCGGGAAGTCGTCGATGTCGCCCAGCAGCCGGGTATATTCAACCGATTCCCCCGTTTGACGGGCAAAGGCGGCGTGGATCTCAGGTGACTTGCTGTGCTCAATGGGATTGCCGATGACGGCGTATTTATCCATATTCTTTACAGATAAATTCGATTTATCATTTATTGAAGCCACTCTGCCGCCTGTTTGGCGAAATAGGTGAGGATGCCGTCGCAACCGGCGCGTTTGATACAGAGCAGGGACTCCATCACCACCGCCTCCTCCTCCAGCCAGCCGTTTTGCGAGGCAGCCTTGAGCATAGCGTATTCACCGCTTACCTGGTAGGCGTAGGTGGGAACCTGGAAGGTCTCTTTGACTCGCCGGACGATGTCGAGATAGGGCATGCCGGGTTTGACCATCACCATGTCGGCCCCCTCCTGCAGATCGAGCGCGACTTCGTGCAGGGACTCATCGCTGTTGGCCGGGTCCATCTGATAGCTGTATTTGTTGCCCCCTCCGAGATTGGCGGAGGAGCCTACCGCATCCCGGAAAGGCCCGTAGAAGCTGGAGGCGTATTTGGCGGCGTAGGAGAGGATCCGGGTATGGGTATGGCCGTTGCTCTCCAATACCTCGCGGATGGCGCCGATGCGGCCGTCCATCATGTCCGAGGGGGCGACGATGTCGGCTCCGGCTTCGGCGTGGGAGAGGGCCTGTTGCACCAGCACCGCCTTGGTCTCGTCGTTCATGACATAGCCGGTTGTATCGATCAGACCGTCCTGTCCGTGGGTGGTGAAGGGGTCGAGGGCGACATCGGTGACTATCCCCAGGTCAGGCACGGAATCCTTCAGCGCACGTACCGCGCGCTGCGCCAGGCCGTCCGGGTTGAATGCCTCATGGGCATCCTCGGACTTTACCGACATGGGCGTGACCGGAAACAGGGCCATGGCCGGAATGCCCAAGGCGTGGATCGCCTTTGCTTCTTCCACCAGCAGATCGATACTCAAACGTTCGACCCCAGGCATGGAGGGAACCGCCTCCCGTTCGCCCCGCCCCTCCAGGACGAAGACCGGATAGATGAAGTCCGCAGGGCTGAGCTGGGTTTCCCGCATCATGCGTCGAGAGAAATCGTCGCGGCGCATACGCCGCATACGGGTGGTGGGAAATGGGGATCTGCTGTTGCTATACGACATCGGAAGCTCTCTGTCAGGAAAATAGGTAAAACCCCTAAGATAACCTATTATGCACGCCCTGAGCCACTAACCCAGTGCATCAGAGCCCTACCCATGAGCCGAAAATCGTCATTTTCACCCTATATATTTCTTTACGATGTGGATGGGGGGTGGATCGAGGAGCGCCTCGGAGACTGCCTTGCCCTGCCGTTTCGGAGAAGTGCGGACATGAAAACCCTCCACGGATCAAGCTGCCTTCATCCATTATAGATTGAGTTCCGGAATCGGCTCGATCAGGTAGGGTTTGGCATGCAGGTAGTGCGTGGTTTTGCGTTTGTTGACGATATCCTGAAAGACAAACTTAGCTTGTTCTTCGGAGATGTTGAGCATACCGGCTAAGTCGCTTGCGGAAGCACCGATGTTATGTGCCCACAGCGCCTTGTCCATTTCTTGATAGGGTAGGGCGAAGTAAAACTCATCCTGTCCCTGCGGTAGGCTGTACGTGTCGGTGGTCGGTGTCGCATTGCAGATTGACGCAGGTAGATCCAGGTGTTTTGCCAGCGCATAGACCTGTGTCTTGTACAAATGGGCGATCGGCTTCAGGTCGGCGGAGCCGTCACCGTTTTTCACGAAGAAACCTTGATCGTACTCGAGTCTGTTGGGCGTGCCGATGACTGCGTAGTTCAATCGATCCGCATGGAAGTATTCTATGGTCTTTCTGATCCGTTGCTTGTAGTTGGTGGCGGCAACAATTTGTAAATACTCCTTAAGGTCGAGACGTTTTTCATGCAACTCGCCTTCGGGGTTCTGAACCACCAGCATGAAGTGGTTGACCCGCCCATCGAGGCCGCCTTTGATAACGATTTTGTTTTTCCAGCCGTCGCTGTATTCGGGAAAGGTCTTTTTTATCGCCTCATCCCGGGCATCGTAACAACCAATGGCTTCGAGGGTTGCCGCGATGTTATGGGTGGTGTGGTCGACACCGAGAAAATCGATCAGTTGTCGGCCGCGGGATTGGGTATCTTCTGCTGAATCAACCTCCGGGAGTTGAATGAAAAAGGCCTTTTTGGCACCAAAGGCCTTGACTGCCAGCGCCGCCGATACCGAACTGTCGATACCGCCGGATACCGCCACGACAACACCGCGCCGCCGCAGTTTTGAGCGCATGATATCGCGCATGGTTTCACAGATTCCTTCGACCGCTTTGTCGCAGTCGAAATTGACGACTTCAGCTTCGTACCGCTCTGATAGGGATGGCATGCTTTATTCTCCGATTGATGCTGTTTTATGGTCTATTCGTGACGTCCGGGACAGGTCAGGATCAGTCACCGTCCTTTTTTTGTAAGAGATACTTTTTTACCTTTCCGGAAGCGGTCTTCGGCAGTTCGTCAATAAATTCTATGGATCTAGGGATTTTATAGATAGCCAGATTTTTTTTGCAGTGATGCTGAATCTGTTTTTTATCCAGGCCGTTTTGTTTTTTGGGCACCACATAGGCCTTGATGATCTCACCCAGCATTTCATCGGGACAACCGACCACCGCGACTTCCAATATTCCGTCGAGTTCCTGTATGACTTCTTCGATCTCTTTCGGGCTGATGCGGTTGGCGCCGCTCTTGATCATATCGGACGATCTGCCGTCAATGTAGAGGTAGCCGTCGCTATCGGTATGCGCCAGGTCACCGGTATAGAGCCGGCCGTCCCTGAGGACCTGGGCGGTCTTTTCGCTGTCTCGCCAATAACCCTGCATGATGTTTTCACCGGCAGCGCAGATCTCTCCGGTCTCTTGCGGTTTTGCGATCCGGCCCTGTTTGTTGCGCACCTGGATCACCGTGTCGGGTATGGCGATGCCGATCGAACCCCTCTTTTCCTTGAGTTTGTTCGGCGGTAGGTAGGTCAGCCTTGCCGTGGCTTCCGTTTGACCGTACATGACAAACAGGTCGATATGCGGCAGGGCGGTCAATAATCTATCAATCAGCGCAGGCGCCATGGGGCCTCCCGCTTGAGTGATATAGCGCAGCTTTGAGAGGTCGTAGTCGGTTAAGTTGACCCGGCCCAGCAGCAGGGCGAAGGTGGACGGCACGCCGGAAAAACCGGTCACCGCCTGGTTGGCGATTTTCTCCACCACGCGATGGGGGTAGACAAGACTGTTTTCGAGTATCAACGAACCGCCGACCGCCAGGTGAGTGTGCAGTACGGAGTTACCGTAGGAGTAGTAAAACGGCAGTACATTGAGAATGCTGTCATTTCCGCTGAGCCCCAGGTAGGCAAGGATGGATGCGACATTCGCCGACAGATTGCCGTGGCTGAGGGTGACGCCCTTGGGATGCCCGGTGGTGCCGGATGTGTAGATGATTGAGGCAAGATCCGATGAAACAAGGTTTATCGCCGGTTCTGATGCGCTTCCCTCGATAATCGCCTGCCATGAAACCATCGCGGCCGGTGGGTTGCCGGATGCCCCTTCACCGACGCCGATCAATTCAATATCAGCGCCTAAACCGGCGGCAATCGCCCCAAGCTCTTTATTGTGTTGATCGACAAACAGCCGTTTCGCCCCTGAATGGTTGACCCAGTTGATGATGTCCCTGGCCTTTGCCTGGGTGTTGAGGGCGACGGTAACCCCTCCCGCGGCCCAGATGCCGTAGAAGATGCCGATATACTCAACCGAGTTTGCAACCAGCAACGAAACCCGGTCACCCTTTTTCAGCCCGGACTCCAGAAGATGGTGACTGACCTTGCCGACTAACTCGAAAATCTCCTGATAGCTTGCCCGATGCGTGTTGTCGACGACAGCGAGGGCAGCGGGGGAGGATTCGACAATCGCGCTGAAACGATCGACCAAGGTCACCGGCGAGGATGCCACATCAGGGCCTCTTTTTTTCGATAAAGGTGATGATATTGTTCACTGAATCGAGGTTTTCGGGAATCATTTCCGTGTCTTCGACCTTGATTTTAAACTCGTCTTCAAGAAAATAGATGACTTCCAGGATGCCGGTTGAATCCAATATCCCCTGATCCAAAAAAGAGTCGGCACTGTCCAACGCAGACGGATCGTCCGTGAACAGGTAATTCTCAAGGATATAGTTTCTGATTTGTGCTTCTGATGACATGGACGTTCCTAAAGGTTCTAGCGATGTGATGATGGTGGATTGAATGATACGTTAATCGCTATTTTAAATTGATAAGATTAGTGAATAGAGGCTAGCCCGCATTTCTCACCAGGATTTGGATTTTTGGCGCAACCAGACCGAAGCAGGTTGGACGATCGGGCGCAGAAGCATAGCCGGGCCTATGGTTCAAGCCCGATCGTTCAAGAGGCTCGGCCTGGTTGTTCCAAAAACCAAATAGGACAGACTGTCCGATGAATGCCATACGGTGAGAGATGCTAACCTGTTCAACTTTCATAAGTTTTCCTGTTAGTACGGCCCGTCTGGTGAGAAATGCGGGCTAGGCGTGCTATCGAACGCCGGCGAAGGCGTCCGGTCCGCTTGCTTCTCGCTGATTATAGGGTTCAACGCGGTTTTTTTCGATGAACATCTCATCGACCAGCATGCTGGAGAGAATGCCCACAAAGGCCATGTTGTCCGCAAAGCCCAGGGCCTTGCCCTTGGCGCATTTTTTCATCAGCAGAGCGACCGTTTTCGGATTGTAATACCCCGCTTTATTGATGCGCTCTTCGCTGAAAAGATATTCGACGTACTCCAGGGGTTTGCCGTCGACGAAGAAGGATTGGCTGTCAGGCGCCCGATAGGGTTGTTTGCTGCGATTTCGGATGCTTTCGGGGATCAACCCTTGCATGGTCTGTTTGAGCATGTACTTTTCATTCAGGCCCATGATTTTGTAACGGCAGGGCAAGCGGGCCGCGAACGCTATCACCCGGTGATCGAGGAAGGGGAACCGGCCTTCGATGGAGTTGGCCATGGCCACCCGGTCTCCCTGGGAACTCAGCAGGTAACCTGACAACAAGGTGTGGGCCTCGATATACTGGTCCCTGTTGAGGGGTTTCCACTGGTCGATCTCCGCCGGCAGAATACGCTCGATGGCGGCGAAATCGACAGGTTTTTCTATGGCCGCCCGCGCTTCCTCCGAAAAGAACTGTAGAATCCTTTGGGTGGTGGCCCAACGCGGGATATGAGCGAAATAGGCCTTGTTGAGGTGTTCCATGCCTTGCTGAAAGAAGTGTTGGGTAAATGCGCCGCCGGCGGTGGGCGAGTGCTTCAGATAGGGATAGAGCCGCTGCAGGATCATCGGCCGCCACTGTGACTGGGGTGCGCGGCTCCAAAAGCGCCTCACTTTGGCCTCTTTGAAAATGTCATATCCGCCAAACACTTCATCGGCCCCCTCTCCGGTCAATACGACCTTATAGCCGGCCTCGCGCACAGCGCCCGAGAGCAGCATCAAGGGGGTCGGCGCGGTTCTGACGATCGCGGACTCGGTATGCCGGATGACCTGCGGGAATGCAGCGCCGATATCGGTGCGTTTGCACAGCACATGGGTGTGTTTGGTGTCCAGATAGTCGACCAGATCCCGTTGAAAGCCGCTTTCATCGAACTCCTCGTCTTCGAAGCCGATGGAGAAGGTCCTCAGGGGTGTATCGGTGAAGTTCTTGATCAGGGAGGTGAGAACGGAGGAGTCCAGTCCGCCGCTGAGATAGGCCCCGACGGGGACATCCGATCGCAACTGCAGGCGCACGGAATCAATCATCAGCGCCTTCAGTTCCTCTGTCCAATCGGCGACCGATTTGTCGTTATCGATCTGGTCACTGGGGAAACGCCAGTCCCAGTAGCGGCTTGTGGCGGTTTGGCCCTGTTCCACCACCATCAGGTGTCCCGGGGGGAGTATCCGCACCGATTCGAAGAGTGAATGCGGAGGCAGGGTTGTCCAGAAAGTGAACACCTCCTGCAGGGCGCCGAGGTCGATCTTGCGGGGGATGGCGGGATGACTGAAAAGGGATTTCACTTCGGAGGCGAAATAGAGTCTGCCCCCTGTCTCGACATAGAAGAGGGGACGTATTCCGGCCCTGTCCCTGGCGAGAACCAGTTTCTGCTTATGGTTGTCCCACAGGGCGATGGCGAACTGGCCATTGAGATGGTCTACGAATTCAAGGCCGTATTGTTCATAGAGATGGACGATGACCTCGGTATCCGAATGGGTATAGAAGCGGTGGCCCTGTTTTTCCAGTTGAACTCTCAACTCCAGATAGTTGAAGATCTCACCGTTGAACACTACTTGAACCGATTGGTCTTCATTGTGGATGGGTTGGTCACCGCCGACCAGATCGATGATGCTGAGCCTGGCGTGGGCGAGGCCGAGTTTGTCATGATAGAAAAAACCGTAGCCGTCCGGGCCGCGGTGATGGACGGCATGTATCATCCCCTCGAGTTCATTTCTGGAGGGAGGAACACCTTCTCTGAGATTGATGATGCCTGCTACACCGCACATAATGATTGATTCGCGTTGATAGTATACCGGTTAGGATGAGTTAACTAACTGATAAAGTAAAGAAAAGAAGCTGCACTTCATCTGTTTTCCTGCAACTTCCCCATTTTTCCACCCATGCCGTGCCAGATACCCTTGGTCATCATCCACCAGTGCAAACGGCGCGGTTCGGCGAACAGGGTATAGAATCCGTACTTCAATAGGAGACGCTGGCCATCGGCGAGCTTCCAGCGGATAGGCAGCCAGCCCTGACGATACAGCCACAGGGCATTACGAAAATGGTAATAATGACGTAGCGGACTGTGCAGGGGGAGCATGCGCGCAAAAAACTTGATCGGCGTATCGCCGAGGTCATGGCGCATGGTGGCCGCACAGACGCCGAAAGAGCGATAGCCCTGGGATTTCGCGCGTAGACCCCACTCGATATCCACATAGTCGATGAATAGCATTTCCCGCATATCGCCCACCTGGATGACGGTTTCCAGCGGGATCAGACAGCCCGAAGAGATAAGGTAGTCCACATCCACCACAGCATCCGTGGCGTTGCATGGCTGCCGTTCCACCCTGATACCCTTGATCTTGATGAAAGGGGGAGGGTTGTCCTGTCTGGCGTCAAGGTAACGAGGGCCGACCGCAGCGAGTTTTATCCCGGCGGCGGTCTTGGCCTTCGCCACCGCATAGAGTTGTTCAACCATATCAGGCGCAGGCTCGCTGTCCTGATCGAACAGAATGATATAGTCGGCCCGGCGCCGGCGCGCCTGTTCGATTCCCACGTTTTGTGCCGCCGCGACGCCAAGGTTCTCTTCAAGCGGGATCAGGTGCTCGTTTTCCCTGTTCCTTTTCTCGAACAGTCGGGTGAGAGCGTCACCGGAACCGTTGTCGACGACCAAAATACGCTCGACCTGTTTCTCCAGCCTGTCGAGCAGACGCAACAGCGCTTTTGATTCAGGGTGATAGGTGACGACGATGGCTAGAATGTTAACGGAATCGCTCATGCCGCAGACTCAATAATCGATTCGTTTGTCACTTTTTTCCCAGCGAGCGAAGAGGGCAAGGCTGTCGTCGCGCAGGAGCTGTTTGACGGCGATGCTTCTTTCCGCCGAAGGTCTATCGAGTTCAAGCATGATCTCCCGGTCACTGAAACCGATCGCTGCCGCATCGCCGGCCTCGGCGGCATAGACCAGTCGCTGGATGTGCGCCCAGTAGGCGGCGCTCAGACACATTGGACAGGGTTCGCAAGTCGTGTAGAGCACAGCGCCGGGCAGGTGATAGTCGGCAAGGGTCCGGCAGGCCTCACGAATCGCCTGCATTTCGGCGTGGGCGGTCGGATCGTTCAGGTGTATAACCTGATTCCAACCGCGGCCTATGACCCGGCCCTGCCTCACCAGAACGGCGCCGAAAGGTCCGCCATGACCCAGTTCGATGCCTTGTCTCGCCATATCCAGCGCTTCGCGCATGAAGGTTTCATCCTGATCGCGCATGCTGTAAATCCCGGATACTGTCTATTCCCAACGAAAGGTTTTGGAACCTATGGTGACAAAGCATAGGGTAAACAAAGACAAAGTGAATAGCTGAGCGGCCACGTCCGCGATGCCGGCGCCCTCGATCATCACCAGCCGTGCGGCATCGATCATATGGGTAAGGGGCAGCGCCAGGGCCAGATGCTGCACCAGCGGGTGAGAACCCTCCAGCGAGAACCAAACCCCCGACAGCAGCATCATCGGCCAGCTTATCAGGTTCAGCAGGCCGTTGGCCGCCTCCTCGCTGGTGATCCGCGCGGCCACCAGCAGGCCGACACTGATCATACTGAGTGCGCCGAGGATGAGGATCAACAACAGCAGCCAGTAGGAGCCGATCATGCGGAAATCGACGACCAGATCGGTGCCGACATAGACGATTGCCGTTACCGACACGATCATCAACAGGCGTGAAGCGATCTGCGCCGAGAGGAACTCGAAGGCGCTGAGCGGGGTTGCGCACAGGCGTTTCAGCACCCCGTTTTTCCTGTATCTCACAATCACATAACCGACACCGAAGAGGGCGCTGAACATGATGTTCATCCCCAGCACGCCGGGAATCACCCAATCGACATAGCGTATCTCCGTGCCGCTGACCGCCTCGCCTCGGAGTCGGTAGGGGGCGAGCAGTCGCTCCAGCAGATAACCTTTGGGCGATGTGCTGTTGACCCAGTAGCGGTTGTTGCGCGCATCCAGCAGCAGATCGATTTGATGCCTGTCGACCTTGTCGATCATCTCCTCCAGGTTCTCCACCGGGATGAAGTCCACATAGCGTGTTTGGAGAAAGGCATGCACCGGTTGGCTCGGGTCGGGTCGGCCGTAGAGTCCGACTTTGTAGAGCTCCTCCTCCCCGGTGGAGAAGGCGAAGGCGAAACCCATTACGATCAGCACCGGCATGATCAGGTTCCAGCCGAGGGCGGTGCGGTCGCGCAGGAATTCCAGATTACGCGCTTGCAGGGCTGCGATGAAACGGCGTGTCGACATAGTTAACTAAAGTTTCACGGTTTTGTGAGCACCGAGGTGCGTAGTGGATATGGGCTAAGGTTATTTTTGATGGGGTTTGCCCGGTTTATAGCAAACCCCCATAAAATTAATTCTGGGCGCAGCCGCTGCTTGCTAAAAAACACTCTGTTTTTCAATAAGATAGTCCATGCACTTGATATTACCACAAAATCAATAGCGTGAAACTTCAGATAGTTAATATAGGATCCTACACTAGGGGGCGTTCTCAATTACCTGAGTGAGCGTGATTCTGAGTCATTTTTCGTGCCGGCAAGGCGCGATGAGGCGCAATAGTCATTCTATTGCAACGAATCGCAACGCCGCCGGCGCGGAAAAGGGCCGGAATCACGCCGCGAACGATGATTGAGAACACCCCCTAGGGCTGCCCATTACCCATAAGTCTGAAATATGGGAACAGACATGACATAACCTGTTGTTTTCGTTAGGTTCATATTTTTGTTGGCTGTTAGGGGCATGGTTTGTAACTCGTTGTTTTTAAAGGGTGGAAATATTTGTGGGTAATGGGCAGCCCTAGGGTCGCAGATGGTGGCCGGTCAATTCCAGGAACAGATCTTCCAGGGTGGGTGAGCGCACCTGCAACTGCTTCAAGGGAACCCGCTGGGCCGCCAAGTGATGGATGGTGGCGTCCACATCCCGCGATAGAATCTCCATCTGACCGTCCTGAGGATGCAGCGTGGATGCGTCGTCCGGATGGAAATCCGCCGGTAGCGCGGATAACGGCAGGGTGATGACCGAGTTGTCAAAATGGTCGGCCAGCAACGCCTTGGGGTTGCCCTGGGCGATGATCACGCCATGGTCCATGATAATGATCTCATCGCACAGCTCAAAGGCCTCTTCCATGTAGTGAGTGGTCAGCACCAGGGTCTTGTTTTCGGCCTTGATTTTGCGCACCTGGCGCCACAGATTGCGCCGCGACTGGGGATCGAGGCCGGTGGTGGGTTCATCGAGAAACACCACCTCCGGGTTGTTGATCAACGCGATCGCCAACAGCAGGCGCTGTTTCTGTCCGCCGGAGAGCTTGCGTGTGTCACGGTTGAGGAACTCCTCCAGGGCGCAGATTTCCACCAACTCCTCAATGGAGCGGGTGTGGGTGTAGAACTGCTGAAACATCCTCAGCACCTCATCCACGCGGATGAATTCCTGCAATGCCGTATGCTGGAACATGATCCCGGCTTCGTTGCGGAAGCGCTGCCCTAGCAGCTCGCCCTTGTAGCGGATGACGCCGGAAGTGGGTGTCTTGATGCCTTCCAGCATCTCCACGGTGGTCGTCTTACCCGCTCCGTTCGGTCCCAGCAGGCCGAAACAGACGCCACGGGGGATGGCGAAGCTGACCCCATCCACCGCCTTCACGCCGGCATAATGTTTGCTGAGGTTTTCCGCTTCGATCATCGGGGCTTGGTTGCGGAAGGCAGATTCGGCATCACGAGAGAAACATGACCTCGATATTCTGGATATCGTCGGCAACCCCTTCGATCTCGATGATATTGACTTCCGGCTCCAGGCCGAGCTTGGTAAAGGCCGGGATATTCGGCCATTCCGATGCGTCGAACCCGCTATCCGAGTTCATCAGGGCCTCGATGCGCGCCACCAGCACCACATCCACATAGTCGGCGTCTCCTGTGCTGGTGTATTCAAGATTGAGAAAATTCGCCGGCACTTGGATCAGCGACGGAGGAAAACCCCACATCTCGAGAATACGCTTGCCGACCGGGGGGCTCAGGGCATCGATGATCCGCTCCAGCTCCTTCGAGTCTTCCAGCAGTTCCTCATGGTTCTCTGCCATGGCGAGTACCGGCAATGCGCCGATATTATGGATCAGACCGGCCAGCATGGCCTGCTCTTTGTCGAGGTGGTCCGTGTTGCCCGCCAGGACACGGCTGATGGCCGCGATCTGTACGCTCTCTTCCCAGATCTGGCGGAACTTTGCGTCCAGCAGATCATGGGTGGCCTGGAAGATCTGTTGCATGATCAGGCTCACGACCAGACTACGCACCAGTCGCACGCCTAAGCGAGCCACCGCCATTTGCAGATTGTCGATAGGCACCCGGCCGCGATATAACGGGCTGTTGGCGACCTGCAGCAGGCGGGCGGAGAGCGCAGCGTCAGATGCGATGATCCCGGCGATCTGATTGGCGGAACTCTGCTCTTTCTCCACCGCATCCCTGACTTTCAGCGCCACTTCCGGCAGTGTCGGAAGGGTCAGACGGTTGCTGTCGATGGCGTCGTTGAGCTTTTCGAGAAACTGGTTTTCGTCGATCATTTGCAGATGTTCCCGTTAACTGCGCTTGTAATGACAGGATAGCGGTTAGTTCAAGGTATTTCTTAAACCTGAATCCGTGGATTCAGGGCGGATGAAGTGTGCGATTGCCTGATTCGGATAGCCTAACAAAAATGTGCAGCGGTAGCGGGCGCTATTCCGCATACCTGTAGGGCAGGTTGAGGATCTTCAACCTCGGCCCATTCTCTCCCAGACAGACCTCATCCTCCTCGGCGCCGGCGATCTCGATGACCGCAAGCAGGTCATAGCCGCCGCCGTTGGCCCGCGCATCCACGATTTTGCCGGCGCCCTGTCCGGAGGCGCTGCCCCTGGCAAACAGCTCATCCCCCGGGCTGGGGAGGGTCGTTGTGTCGACATGAGCCAGATACATGCGTCGTTTCAGCTTGCCCAGGTATTGCATGCGGGCGACCACCTCCTGGCCGGTGTAGCATCCCTTGGTGAAGCTCACGCCGTCGATCAGTTGCATATTGGTCATTTGCGGCACAAAGGTCTCACTGGTGCTTTGAAAGAGCGTCGGGATGCCGGCGCGGATCTCCTGCAAGGCCCAGAAGTCTTCGTCCATCCGAAGCGCCCGACCTTCCGCCGTCCGCCAAATTTCCAGCAGTTGCTCGGTCGGTCCTATGACCTCGAAACGGGGGTCCGCGCCCGGTAGCCGAATGAGCGTCATCCGGTCCTGTTGTCGCACCCCGTTGACCTGTTGCGGGCGTTCGTCGAAAAAGGGTTGCAGCAGGGCCTCGGCGCAGACGCCCGTGCAGCCTATTCGCACCAGGTCATCGCCGGCATCGGTGATATCGACCTTGGATCTCAGCACATACAGCTTCAGACGCCGCAAAACCAGGGAGAGATTTTCCAACGGGGTTTGCAGGTAGAATGCCTCACCACGGCGAAAGCAACGGAAACCGGCCAGCATGCGTCCCTTGGCGTTGCACCAGGCCGCCAGGTTGCTGTGTGTTGCAGTGACCTGGCGCATGTCGTTGGTCATCTGGCCCTGGAGAAACGGTTCGGCATCCTCGCCCTCGACACGGATCAGGCCGTAGTGGGAAAGGTCGTTCAAGGCGCAGCCGTTCTCGGAAGCGCCCCGGGCCGGTTCAGCGCGGGATGCGAGGAATGCAGACCATTCTATATTCATGTCAGGGACGAGCTCCTGGGTTTGACACTAAACAGTGCGTATCATACCTGATCCCACAGGGGACGAAACTCCCTCTGGAATTGGTCTTTGATATTGGAAGGTTTAATGAGTGAATTGACAGCAGGTGCCCTGGTGCTCTACAAGATTCGGCCGGCCCGCATCGTCGAGGTGTCGGATAAGATCTCCATTGAGTTGGAAGGGGGCAAGGCCAAACGCGTCAGGGATAAGGATGTGACCCTGCTCCATCCCGGACCGCTTTCAGGCCTGCATCAGCTAACCCCGCAAAGCGGCGAGGTTGCAGAGAATTGGGAGTTGCTGGAGGGGGCCGAGACCGATATCAAGGAACTGAGTGAACTGGTATTCGGCGACTACACGCCTGCCATGGCCTGGGCGACCTGGCAGTTAGTGGCGGAAGGGCTCTATTTCGAGGGGAAGCCGCATGCGATCCGGCCCCGCCCCGCCGCCAGTGTGGAATCTGAGATCGCCGCCCGGGCGCAGCGGGCCGTCGAGGCCGAGGCCTGGAACGGTTTCATACAGCGCCTGCAAGCAGGGGCGGTCCTCGAAGAGGATCGTAAAACCCTCAGTGAAGTCGAGGCGCTTGCCCTGGAGCAGCGGAAGAAGAGCCGTATTCTGCAAGCGTTGGCGGTACAGGAGACACCGGTCAACGCCCATCGTCTCCTGCTCAAGGCCGGTTATTGGCCGGCCAATGAAAACCCCTATCCACGCCGGATGGGTATTGACGAGAGCATTCCCGGACATACCGTACCACCCCTGGCGGAAGAGGCGCGACTCGATCTGACCCACTTGCCGGCCTTCGCCATTGACGATGAGGATAATCAGGACCCGGATGATGCCGTCAGCCTGGATGGCGAGCGTATCTGGGTGCATGTGGCGGACGTGGCCGCCCTGGTGGCGCCGGACAGCGAGATGGATCAGGATGCGCGTGCGCGCGGCGCCAACCTCTATCTGCCGGATCGGGTGATACCCATGTTGCCGCCGGCGGTAACCGATCGGTTGGGCCTCGGTTTACAGCAGCGCTCGCCGGCGCTTTCCATCGCCTTTACCCTCTCCGAGCAGGGCGAAGTGGAGAATATAGCGATCCACCCGAGTTGGTTGAAGGTCGAGCGCATCAGCTATAGCGAAGCGGACCAGCGGCTGCGGGAAGCGCCGTTTGCGCAGTTGCTGAGCAAAAGCCAACGCTACCGGCAGCGTAGAAAGGCCGCAGGCGCCGCTTCGATCCAGTTACCGGAGGTCAAGCTCAAAGTGCATGACGGCAAGGTCGAGATCCATCCCCTGCCCAGGCTTGAGAGCCGCGAGATGATCACCGACCTGATGTTGATGGCCGGGGAAGGGATTGCCGATTATTGCCAATCCCACCAGATAGCCATCCCCTTCGCCACCCAAGCGCCGCCGGAAGAGCGGACCGAACCCGAAGATATGGCGGGCATGTACGCCTACCGGCGTTTTTTCAAGCCGACCCAGGTAAAGACCCAACCCGAGCCCCATGCCGGGCTCGGGTTGGCGGCCTATACCCGCGCCACCAGTCCGCTCAGGCGCTACTCCGATCTATTGACCCACCAGCAATTGCGCGCCCATCTCAGGGGGGAAGGGGTATTGGATATCCACGCCGTCTCCGAGCGGATCGCCCAATCCGAGATGGGCAGCATGACCAACCGCAAGACCGAAAGGGTGTCGAACAATCACTGGCGTCTGATCTACCTGCGCGATAACCCCGAGTGGCAGGGTGAAGCCGTGATTGTTGCGAAAGAGGGAGAGCGAGCAGCCGTACTGCTGCCGTCGCTCGGCATGGAGTCCAGGGTGCGCATCAAGGGAGAGGCCGGCCTGAACGACCGTGTCAGGCTCAAGCCCCGAGAGATCGATCTGGCGGGTCTCAGTTGTTATTTCAGGGTGGTTTGAGCGCTTCATCCTAAAAACCACCGTTGGACGGGGTGAAGTATGCGCTTGCGGGGCAAGGGTCGCTCCTGCACATCCCGGTGCTTGTGATGCTTATGCATCCCTGCACGGCGCACAACGATGCGGCATAGTCATGCGTTCCAAGGCGTTGCAACACAGCCGTGCGCCGCCGCAAGCGTGCAATTCATCCCGTAGCCTGGTTCACCCGGCAGATGAATAGATTAAAAGAAGTATTTTGGCATCCGTTTTGCTCTTGATTCTGGAATTTTAATCATGGTATGCTGGCGGCGCAGTAAAACAAAGCAGCTTAAGATCTTGGATGATTCATACTTAGCAAGGAGAAACTTAGTGAGGATACTGTTTTTCAGTCACCCCCTAATCAATGCTCACATCGAGCGCCTTTCCCATCCCTTTCGTCCATATCCCATCACCTAGGCATTGCTGGCGAGGCATCGTTCTCACGGTGGATACGGCTTCGTGCGTACCCGAGCCCGCCATGACATTGTAAAGACGGATTTACGGATTGACTACACAACGTCGTGTGTCGTGTAAGGAAAGGATATGTCGTTTAAAAGATACCTTCAGCAAGTCACGTTCGCCCTGTTTGCCGTTTTTGCAGCGCTGACAACGGCCGAGGCGGCGCCCAGTCCAGTGGCGGCGGATGTGATCGTGGTCATCGATGAATCCGGTTCCATGAGCGGCGAGCAACGTTGGGTCGCCGAGGTGATTCCCCTTCTGGAACAAGACCTCCTGGCCTACGGTATCGGGAACGAATCACAAGCGAACCAATATGGTCTTGTGGGATATACCCGCCGTCCGAGAAGCTTCTTGCTCGATGGTGAATTGTTGGGGGATGACCAGGCATTTGCGGCATCGAGCGGCGGCCTGAGGACCTCCGGGGGCACCGAAGACGGCTGGCGAGCGATTAAGTATGCCCTTAGGCGATATCCCCGTCGGAATGGCGCTGCCGTCAATATTATTTTAGCGACGGACGAAGACCGTGATAACACCAAGAGCGCCATCACTTTTCAAAAGATTCTGACCAAACTTGAAGACAACAATGCCTTGCTGAATGCCGTGGTGAATGCGCGTATTCAGTGCGGCGACGGCAGTCCCGCCTTAGGTATGGATAGTAGCGGGATCGGTTATGTCGCAGACGGTAGCGGAGGTTTTAGCACCTGTGAAGGGGCAACCGCCACGACCGGTAGTGGATCGACGATCGCGCACTATGTGGAACTGGCCGTTCAAAACGGCGGGGCGGTTTGGGATTTGCGTTTTTTGCGTTCAGGCGGGTACTACGCTGAATCGTTCACCAATGCCCTGCTGACCGTCAAAGTAGACGAAATACTGAATCAGCGGCCGATAGGCGATTTGGTAGCGGTTGCACAGGCAACCCCCAACCCCGCTGTAGCCGGGCGGTCGGTGATGCTGGATGGCGCACAGTCGTTCCATCAGTTGGATAACAGGCGAATCGTCGCCTGGGAATGGGATCTTGACAACGACGGTGTCTATGATATCAGCGGCCCTGTGGTCACCACCTCGTTTCCCCGGATAGGGCGGTATCCGATTGCCCTAAGAGTCACCGACGATAGCGACACGCCGGTGGTCGACGTAGCCGAAATCACAGTGGATATCAATATCCCACCGCTGCAACCCACCGCGGTCAGCGGTGGTCCCTACCTGTTCTGTCCGCAAAATACGCCCTGGCGTCTGGATGGCGGCCGGTCGGTCAATCCGGATGACGGAATGAATGAGCCGGGCAGCCCGCAAGACGCCATCCTCGACTATGCGTGGGATTTGAATAATGACTTGCACTACAATGATGCAAACGGCGCCGTGGTTGATGTGACGTCGCAGATGCAGGCATTGGGGGTAGGTGATCATTTAATCCGTTTGCGGGTTACTGACAATACGGTCAATGCCTTTCCCGGCAGCGGCCTGGACCATCTATCGGATATCTCGGTATCGCAAGTCAGCGTGCGGGATCAGTCCGATATTTTATGTAATTGCCTGCCCGATCTTGCCGCGCGTCCAAAGGCCGCTAAAGTCCGATTGACTTGGACTGACACCGGTGTGTATCAATATGCCGTCTATCGCAGTCAAACCGAAGGTGGCCCGTATCATGAAACAGCGGTGACGGATAACCGTTATTCGACCTATTCGGATCCGGGCTTAGAGCCGGATACAACGTACTACTATGTGGTTGCTGAGCGTGGAGCCAATGGCCGCGATATATGTCGTTCCCGAGAAGTTGCCGCAATCCCCGTCAGCGAACGGAATGTTGCCCCTGTCATCACCATTGTCAGTTTGCCCGCAGCTACGGAAGACGTGGGTTATGCAGCAACGGTCGAAGCAACGGATAGCAATGCCGGTGACACGATAAGCTACTCGATAGAGAGTGGTCCGAGCGGATTGGCCATCGATGCAGCCACAGGTCAAATGAGCTGGTTACCGTTGAATGATCATGTCGGCGACAACAGTGTGGTTGTGCGTGCAACGGATACCGGCGGCCTGTTTTCCGAGGCAACCTTGACGATCGCCGTCTTGGGTGTAAACGACACCCCGTCTATCACCTCGGCGCCAATAACCACAGCGCAGTCACAAACAGCCTATCAGTATCAAGTGGCGGCGCAAGATGCCGATGCGGGTGACACGCTCACCTTCGCGCTACAGCAAGGTCCCCAAGGGATGACCATCAGCGCCACCGGGCTTGTCGAGTGGCTGCCGCCGTCTAACGCAGCCGCCGCCTATCCTGTCAAGATCTCGGTCACCGATAGTGCAGGCGCGAGTGTCAACCAATCGTACACCCTCACGGTCACCAATCGTGATCCGCAAATAACCAGCACACCGGTAGCCCATGTGGTTGAAGGTGGCAACTATCAATATCAGATTATCGCCGGTGATGCGGATGGCGATGCCCTGAGCTACAGCCTCACCACCGCACCGGCGGGTATGACCATCGACGGGACCGGCGGACTCATTACCTGGACCCCAGGCAGCGCCCAACTGGGTACTCATACAGTGTCGGTTCAGGTTGATGACGGTAGGGGAGGAACGGCCGGCCAAAATTTCACGCTGACTGTCGATCCAGCGCCGAACACCGCCCCGATCATCACCGGCGCCCCGGTGACCACGGCCACGGAAGGCGTCGCCTACAGCTACGATGTGGATGCGACCGACGCGGATGGCGACACCCTGAGCTATAGCCTCACCACCGCACCGGCGGGCATGACCATCGATAGCGCCGGCGGCCTCATCGCCTGGACCCCGGCCACCGCCCAGGTCGGCGGCCACCCGGTCAGCGTGCAGGTCGATGACGGCAATGGCGGCACGGCGACTCAGGGTTACACCGTCACGGTCGCTGCCGCGCCGAACGCGGCCCCGGCCATCACCAGCACGCCGGTGACCAGCGTAAATGAAAACAGCCCCTACCGTTATAAGGTGGCCGCGACCGACCCGGACGCCAACGACCAGCTCACCTACCGCCTGACGGCAGCGCCGGCCGGGGTGGGCATTGATTCAGTAACGGGCTTGATCGAATGGTCACCGACGGCTGTGGATATTGGCGAGTATGCCGTTACAGTGGTCGTTGCCGACCCGGCGGGATTGACGGATAGCCAAAGCTTTACCCTGCAAGTGGTTGACGCCGACGATCCGCCGAGTGCGGCCGATATCGCCGTGACCACCGAGGAAGACCTGGACCTGTCCATCGTACTGCAAGGTCACGACATCGACGGCGACGCTATTACCTATTCCATTGTCACACAGCCCCTCAATGGACGGCTTTCCGGGGTGGCGCCCAACCTTGCGTATACGCCGAATGCCGATTTTAACGGTAGCGACAGCTTCACCTATCAGGCCGATGACGGTCTGCTCGACTCCAATATTGCAACGGTCAGTATCACCGTCTCATCCGTTAACGATACACCGACCATTTCCTCCTCCCCGATAACGACCGGTGAGGAAGACACCCCCTACCAGTACCCGGTTGAAGTCAGCGATCCCGACAGCAGTGCGTTCACCTATGCCTTAACCACCGCGCCGGTGGGAATGAGCATTGACGCCAATGGTCTGATCGGTTGGACACCGGATTACAGCGCCGCGGGTGATCACCCGGTGGCTGTCTCCGTACATGACACGCTTGGCGCCGGCGACACGCAGGCATTTACGCTCAGCATTGCCGACACCAATCGTGTGCCGGTGCTCGAACCGATAATCGACGTCACCCTTGAAGAGAATACGACGTTAACGATTGCCGTTAACGCCAGTGACGCCGACGGTGATGCGCTTACCTACAGCGTTGCCGGATTGCCGGGTTTCGCCAATCACACGGATAGTACGATTGACTTGTCGCCCGGCAATAACGATGCCGGAACCTTTGGACCCGTTGTAGTCACCATCAGCGATGGCGTAGACAGCCGGTCGGTCGGTTTTAACATTACGGTGACGCAAGGCAATCATGCGCCGGTGATCACCTCGACCCCCACGGCATTCGTTATCGAAGGTGATGAGTGGCGCTATACACTGGAAGCAAACGACCCGGACGGGGATGACTTGACCTATGCCATGACCCAAGCGCCAAGTGGAGCCGTATTTGATCCTGCGACCTATCAAGTCGTTTGGCCGACAACAGGCGTTGCGCCGGGCAACTATGCTATTCAATTCAGTGTGTCGGATACCGAGGCGCTGACCACGGAACAAAGTGTCACAATAGAAGTCCTGCCTGCGGAGCGCAAGACAACCCATGAAGGCACGGAGTTCTGGTTACCTGTCACGCTCAATCACGTGAGAGTATCCAACCCAGGCACATTTGATATCAATCTCGTATCTAACGGCGTGGATACCGAAGCAACGATAGAAATTCCCGCGCTAGGTGTTGTGGAAAACCTGTCGCTGACAGCCGATCAAATGGCGACCTACAGCATCAACCTGGAGGAGTTTGCCGAAACGGAAGGATATGCCTTAAGCCGGGTATTGGAAGATTACGGAATTCATATCACCGCAGCCTCACCGGTAGCCGTCTATCTCATGAACCAGAAGGCGAGTTCAACGGATGGTTTTCTCGGACTTCCCGTAGCGAGTCTGGGCCGAGAATATATTGTCGCAACCTACATCATGCTAGGAAAACTGGGCATGATGTCCACCGTTGACGGGGGTCAGCTAGGTCCGATTATCACCGTTGTAGCCACTGAGGATAATACCCAGGTCACCATCGATCCGGTCATGGATATATTCCCTGGTGGTCAGCAACAAATCGAAGCGGACACTCCCATTGAAATCACCATGAACAGGGGCGATGTCTATAACCTGGAAACCCGTGGTTCATATAAGGCCGACCTGACCGGTTCCATGGTCAGGGCGGATAAGCCGGTCGGCGTGTTTGGTCAGATGTCGACCACCAATATTCCCGTTGGTGTTGCCGCTAGTGATCATATTGTCGAGCAGATGCCGCCGATTGAGAGTCTCGCCACGGAATACTATACGGCGCCTTTTTGGGGGCGTACTGAACATGGACGCGAGTGGTATGTAGAGTATGGCGACAGGTTTCGCGCCGTAGCGCCCTATGATAATACCGCTGTCTATGTTGATGACGTGCTCAGGGCGCGCTTGAACCGCGGCGAGTATTTTGAGTTTGCTGCGATCCATGCTCAACATGTCAAAGCCGGTCAGCCGATTCTATTGGTGCAATATTCGAATGGTAATCAGATCGATGATGGGTACCGTGAATTACAATCGCAGTATACCGATCCGTTCATGGTGGTCGTGCCCCCCGCCGAACAGTTCTTGAATCGCTATACGATCAACACGCCCGCAAGAGATTTAGCCTATAATTTTGTCAACCTGCTTGTGCCGACAAGCACCCTCTCCACGCTTATGGTTGACGGGCAAAGCGTCGATCAGAGTCTGTTTAATGAAATCCCGAACAACCCATTTTCCTACAGCCAGTATTCCATCTCGCCGGGTTCGCACCATATCGAGGCGCAAGAGCCTTTCGGCGCTTATGTCTATGGGTATGATTACTATGAGTCCTATGGCTATCTGGGTGGTATGGCGCTCAGCGTGGGAGGTTCAACAACTTCACTCACATTAACCGGTGAAGCGACACAGACCCTTGATCATCAGTGGTGTGCAGAATCAACCATCGTTGATAGGCGCGGCGTGCCTGTCAATGGTGCACGAATCCGCTTTAACCTGGCCGGAGTGACCAATCATGATGCTTACCGGTTTTCCGATGCGCACGGCATAGCGCGCTATTGTTACAGAGCAAACAAACCCGGTATCGATACCGTTACTGCGACCGTCAATCAATTGAGCCGATCCGTCAGCATCGACTGGCTTGCCGGCACACAAAACCGAGCGCCTGTTATTTCGTCCCTACCGGGTTTGGGCGTAGTGAATGGCGAAAGTTACGCCTATGATGTTCAGGTCGAAGACCCGGAAGGCGGCGCGTTGCTTTATACCCTGATTGAAGCGCCGAATGGTATGTCGATCAGTGAATCGGGCCATCTGGCTTGGCCGCAAGTTTACTTGAATGCGGCTAAGTACAATCGGGAAAAGGTTGTCTTGAGCGTTACCGATCCGCTTGGGCTGGAAGCCGTGCAAAGCTTTGAACTCAGCAACCGTGTTGCTTTTAATACCCCGCCTGAATTTGGGGAGGCCACCGTCAGTCTAACCGCCACCCAAGGCGTGCCCTATGTCTACAACCTGGATCAGGTACAAGGACATCTTGACTATTTAAAATATCAGGTGCTCGTCACTGACAGCGATAAAGATGCGGCGTTTGTGGATATTCTGTCGGGCCCGGATGAGGCTTATATACAGCGTATTCAGTCCTATTACACAAGCATTACAAGAGAGAATGAACCGCGCAGTTGTGTCAACTGCACCCATTACTTTCGTTGGATTCCACAGGCCGTCGGTGAGCAGTCGTTTGAGTTGGGCCTGCGAGACGCCCGTGGCGCTTCGGTGGAGTCCCGATCGTTTACCGTGAATGTCGCACCGAATCTACCGCCGCAGATTGTTGATTTCAATCCCCATGGCATCGCCTCGGTGGACCACCCCTATTCGTATATGCTCAATGTGGAAAACGATGTTCCGCCACATACATACGCCAACCTGGATGATTTAAAAGTCGTTTTTGAGCAGGCGCCGCTGAAGATGCGCTACGACTTGACCGGGGTCAACGGCGGCACCCAGAAGCTACGCATCTATTGGACGCCGGGTTACAGGGACGTGGGATTGCACACCATTCGCCTGCGTGTCGATGATCGACTCCATAGTAGCGCTACAGAGGAATTCACCATTAATGTGGTGGATGACAACCAGCCGCCGGTCATAGCTGCCGGCGGTATACCCAGTGCCGAAGTATCAATCCCCTATGAATATCGAATTAATGCCTCAGATCCCGATGGCGACGCGCTCACCTATCGTTTGGCGACTGCCCCGGAAGGTATGACGGTTAATGAAACCACGGGTGTTATCAACTGGACGCCGTCTGACAGATACAGTAACGCCAATGTATGGGTAAGGTGTGTTGTCACGGATGCACAGGGCTTGACGGCTGAAATAAACGCCGGGGTGGGTGTCGTTGCGTTCAGTAATCGCTGGCCGGAATTCATCCCTACCTATCGACCGAACTACGCCAAAGTGGGCAGGGCGTATGTGCATCAGGCCCTGGCCGTCGACCGCGAGGGTGATAACCCTCTTACCTATTGGTTGAGGATGGCGCCGCCGGGAGCAACCATTGATTCGCAAAACGGCACCATTACCTGGACGCCCACCGAAACAGGTAGGTTCCAAATCGTAGCGGCGGTAGCGGATAGCCTGGGCAACTACTCTTCGAGCGAAAGTAGTGTGCTTTGGGATGTACAGGCGGTCCCCGACACCGAACCCCTGGATGCGGAATTACAACTGTCGCCGTCCCAGGTGATCGATCTGGGCGAATCCGTCACCCTGAGCGTGATCCCCGGAAATAGCGCGACCACCCCGCAAGCGTCGCTGATCGTAGACGGTGAGGCGGCCGACCTTGACGCCCTGCTGGAAGCGACCGTCACCCCCGCCCGGGTCGGCCGGATACCGGTCACGGTGACGGTAAACGACGGCTACGAAACCGTACGGCGCACCACCCATATCGTGGTGCGGGACCCGTCCGATCAGGTCCCGCCCGTGGTGGAGATCGTCGCCCCGGCCCCGTCATCGACGGTCACCGCCCTCATCGACATTGTCGGCACCGCGCAAGACGATAACCTGACCGAGGTCTTCCTGGCCTATAAGCGCGCCGATCAGGACGATGCCGAGTATATCGAGCTTTACCGCGGCAGCCGGATCTTCGACAGCGAGATCATCGCCGGCTTCGACCCCGGCCTGCTGCTCAACGGCACCTACCACATCCTGTTGCAGGCCACCGACAGCAACAACAATGTGATGGGGAGGCGGGTATCCGTCTTCCTCGATGGCGATCTCAAGGTCGGCAATTTCAGTTTTACCGTTGAAGATCTGGAGCTGTCGCTGGCCGGTATACCCATCACAGTCTCACGCACCTATGACAGCCGTCGCCGTTCGGAAAATCTCGATTTCGGTCATGGCTGGACGGTCGATTATCAGAATGTACGCCTGGAAGAGAGTCAAGAGCCGACCCAGGGTTGGCGTCAGGCGCTCAGCCCGAACGAAATCTTCCAGGCAGGCCCGGGTCACTTCAGTGCCCGCGCGACGTGTATCTATCCGGTTACCGAAAAAACGGTCTCGATCACGCTGCCCAACAACGACATCGAAAAATTCCGTGTCGTGGCCCGGCCGTCCAACGGCCTGGAAAGCGCGGTCAGCAATCCGAACTGCTATCTATCCACCGATCGCATCTACGATCTCTTTTTCGAGGCCGTCGACGGCGCCCGGTCGACCTTGGAGGCGTCAAGCGCCCGGTCGTTGTATCTCACGGGCCTGGATAACGGCTATCTCGCCTATGCGGGTGACGGGCAGGCCCTGCCCATCACAAATTACACCCTCACCACGCGCACCGGCTATGTCTACCGGCTCAATCAGGATTTCGGTGTAGAACAGATCACCGACCCCAACGGCCATACCCTGTCCTATGCCGACACGGGCATCACCCACTCATCCGGTAAGTCCGTCACCTTCAATCGTGACGGTAACGGGCGTATTGCAGGCGTCACCGACCCGGCGGGCAATCGCATTGTTTACGGCTATAGCCCCGGCGGCGACCTGATCACGGTCACCGACCGTAACCAAGCCGTGTCGACCTACGCCTACAACAACAGTCACGGTCTGCTGGACATGCTCGACCCGCTCGGGCGCAGGCTGATCAGGAATATCTACGACGACGAAGGCCGCCTGACCGCCCAGGAAGACAGCCAAGGTAATCGCACCACGTTCAGCCACGACCTCGGCGCCAACCAGTCAGTGGTCACCAACCGTCGCGGCTTTTCGACCCAGTACGGCTACGACGAGCGCGGCAACGTCACCACCCAAGTGGACGCCTTAAACCACATCACCACCTATACGTTTGACGCCCACGACAACCAGCTCAGCAAAACCGACGCCCTGGGCCACGTCAGCACCGCGACCTATAACGCAAACGACGATCAACTGACCCAGACCGACCCCCTGGGCCACACCGTTAGCTACGCCTACAACGACCGCGGCCAAGAGACCACCGTCACCACCGCCGGCGGCGACGTATTCACCAACAGCTATGACGCCGTCGGCAACCTGCTCAGCATCGAAGACCCCCTGGGCCATACGGCAAGCAACACCCTCAACAGCCTCGGCCAGGTCACCCGCACCACCGACGCCCTGGGTAACGTGACGAGCTACACCTACGACGGCAACGGCTACAAAGCCACCGAAACCGATGCCCTGGGAGCAGTAACCACCTACACCCATGACGCCAACGGCAACGTCCTCACCGAGTCGCGCACCCGCACCCTCGCCGACAACAGCCGGGTCACCGAGACCACCACCTACGTGTACGACACCCTTGATCGGGTGATCCGCACCACCGACGCCCTGGGTCAGGTGACAAGCAGCGAGTACGACCCGGCGGGTAATCAAGTCGCCACCCTTGACGCCCTGGGCCGGCGCACCGAAATGGATTACGACGCCTACGGCCGCCTGATCGAGACCCGTTACCCCGACGGCGGCAGCGAAACCCAGGCCTACGACCCGGAAGGCAACCGCCTCACGGAGACCGACCGCCAGGGTCGCACCACCAGTTACGCCTACGACGCCCTCAACCGTCAGATCCAGGTCACCTACCCCGACGGCAGCGTCACTCAGACCGAATACAACGAACTGGGTCAGGTCAGCGCCGAGATCGACGCGCGGGGCAATCGCACCGAGTACGCCTACGATGCCGCCGGCCGTCGTATCGCCACCACCGACGCCCAGGGCAACGAACACCGCTTCGAATACGATGCCGACGGCAACCTGACCGCCGAGATCGACGCCCTCAACCACCGCACGGAGTACATCTACAACGCCCTGGACCAACGCATCTCGGTGGTCTATCACGACAACAGCAACCAAAACGACAGCTACGACGCCCTCGCAAGGCGCACCGAGCAGAGCGACCCAGCCGGCGTCAGCACCCAATATGCCTACGATGCCCCGGGCCGTCTCAGCCAGGTCACCGACGCCCTGGGAGGCATCACCAGCTACAGCTACGACGAGCAGGGCAATAAGCTCACCCAGACCGACGCCGAAGGGCGCACCACGAGTTGGACCTACGACGCCCTCGGCCGCGCACTCAGCCGCACCCTGCCGATAGGTCAGAGCGAGCACTTCAGCTACGACGCCAACGGCAACCTCAGCGTCCACACCGACTTCGACGGCCGGACCACCAGCCACCAGTACGACAGCGACAACCGCCTCACCCGCAGCGACTACGCCGACGGCCGCATCGAGCGGTTCAGCTACGACGCGGCGGGCAACCGCACCCAAACCCTCGTCACCCGCCCCGACGGCGGCAGCGAAACCACCAGTTACGCCTACGACCCACGGGACCGCCTCAGCCGCAAAACCCAATCCGACGGCGCCACCCTGGACTACCGGTACGACGCCGCAGGCAACCGCACCCAAGTCCGGGTCACCCAACCGGACAACAGCACCCGGACCACGGACTACGCCTACGACAGCCTCAACCGGCTGGAAAGCGCTACCGACGCCACCGGTATTACCAGCTACGGCTATGATGCGGTGGGTAACCGCAGCAGCATCAGCTACCCCAACGGCAGCAGCGAGGTCTACCGGTACGACAGCCTCAACCGCCTCACCCGCAAAGAGACCTACAACGGCGACGGCGCCCTGATCCAGGCCTACGACTACACCCTGCACGCCACAGGCAGACGCACCGGGATCGACGAGCAGAGCGGCAGAAGCACTGCCTATGGGTATGACGATCTCTACCGGCTGACCAGCGAAAGCATCACCGATAGCCAAAACGGCAATTACAGCGCCGGCTACCAATACGATGCAGTAGGCAACCGCACCTACAGCACTATCGACGGGGTGCAGACCGCCTACACCTATGACGATAACGACCGGCTGACCCGGCAGGGCGGCACAAGGTATACCTACGACAACAATGGCAACACCCTCAGCGAGAGCCTCGACACCACCACCACAACCTACAGCTACAACGCCAAGAACGAGCTGATCAGCGTGGAGCGGGGTGGAAACACCACCGAATACCGCTACAACCCCAACGGCATCCGCAACGCAAAGACCGAGGGCGGGGTCACCACCAGCTACACCGTGGATGAGAACCGGGATTACGCCCAAGTCCTCATCGAAGACAACGGCACGAGCCCGGTGAGCTACACTTACGGCGACGATCTGATCAGCCAGACCCGCGATGGCGCGACAAGCTTCTACCACTACGACGGGCTCGGCAGCACACGCTCTTTAACAGACAGCCTGGGCAATCTCACCGACACCTACGACTACGAGGCGTTTGGGGAGGTGCTGAACCGGACCGGGACGACGGAGAACGGCTACCTCTTTGCCGGGGAGCAGTTCGATAGCGAGAGCGGCAACTATTATCTGCGAAATCGCTACATGAACCCCGAGAATGGGGGGCGGTTCCTGACGA